>DAQK01000027.1 GCA_002502855.1 Methanobacterium sp. UBA279 | reverse complement strand
GAATGTCAGTATTGACTGCAGAGATATTTCTAACTGTCTTTTTTTTCTGATCATGAGTTTTTACACTTTTCCCTGAACAAAATCAGTTCAAATATTTAACCCGTGTGTTTCATATTCCCTAAAACATGATGATTTAATTCAAATTATAAATTAGATCAAATTAAATTTAAAAAAATATCGAATGTACTCGTTTTTTTACTCTTAAAAAATTCATTGAATAATTTCTTATCAGAATAAATCTCATCATGATGACCAAAAAGTAATATCATTACTGATTTTTCATCTTCATAAACATCATAAAATAATTCTATATTTCGTCCCTACAGGTGCACTTCTAGCATCATGCAAATCGCCACTGAGTATTTCAAAATGAAAAGGATTTTCAGCAATGTCATCAAATTTCTTTATAATACGTTTTGCTAAAAATGGGTCACGTTTTTTATTATCTCCGTAATCTTGCTTTAGCTTCATCTGAAAGATCAATAAAAAAAAGGCATAAAAACTATAATCCAAGTTCATCTAAGATTTCCTGAGCATTTTTATATCTGGTGAATTTGCCTTTCCTGACCCTGATTAAATCTTTTTTAAACTGTTCAGATAATTTAGGTTCTTTTTTGACAAGTTCACTGATTTCAGTTCTTCTTTTATCAAACTGGATTAATTTCTGCATTATTTTGCACCTCTAAATCTTAGATACATTGTACAATTATAGATAATTGTATATATACATGTCGCATTTTTATTAAAACATGCATTATACCCCTTATTTCCCTGTTTTTCCCTTAAAATCCCATTTTACAAATGATCCTAACAATTATTCCAAGTATTAAGTAAATTTCCTAGGGATAAATTATTTATTAAGGGAAAATAATATATCAAATGTAAGAAAATTGATGTAAAATAATTTAAATATATAAAATAAAGGTTAAATAAGGTTTAATCAGATTTTAAGCGTGAAAAAAATTGATTCATTATATTTTCAAGGAAGGGTTATTATGTTCAACAAAATTCTAATAGCCAACCGTGGTGAAATAGCCATAAGAGTCATGAGAGCGTGCCGGGAATTAGGAGTTAAGAGTGTTGGTGTCTACTCTGATGCAGATAGAAACTCACTCTTCGCTAAATACGCCGATGAAGCCCATCCCATCGGAGAACCTACTCCAGCTAAAAGTTACCTCAACATCGATAAGATCCTAGATGTGGCGGAGAAATCAGGGGCCGAAGCAATCCACCCCGGCTACGGGTTCCTGGCAGAAAATCCTAATCTAGGAAAAGAATGTGAAAAACACGGGATAAAACTCATAGGGCCGAAATGGTCCGTTATAGAGGCCATGGGTGATAAGATAACCGCCCGGAAACTGATGAAAAAGGCGGGTGTACCCGTGGTACCCGGTACTGAGAAAGGGATAACCGATGACCAGGAAGCCGTGGAGATAGCTGAATCCATAGGATATCCAATTATTATCAAAGCTTCAGCCGGTGGCGGTGGAATAGGTATGCGTATCGTCACTGAAGAGGATGAATTACTCCGGGCCATTGAATCCACCAGATCCGTGGCAGAATCCGCCTTTGGAGATGCCACCATCTACATAGAGAGGTATGTGAAGGAACCAAGGCACATTGAATTCCAGATACTGGCCGATGAACACGGAAGCATCATCCACGCTGCAGAAAGGGAGTGCTCCATACAAAGGAGAAACCAGAAACTCATCGAAGAAGCACCCAGTCCCATTATGACTCCAGAACTCCGGGAGAAGATGGGATCCATCGCAGTACGTGCAGCTTCCTCCATAGGATACACCAACGCCGGGACAGTTGAATTCCTCTACTCCAATGGAGAGTTCTACTTCCTGGAGATGAACACCCGTGTCCAGGTGGAACATCCCATAACTGAAGCCATAACCGGGCTGGACCTGGTTAAAGAACAGCTTAAGATCGCTGCTGGTGATGAACTATGCTGCACTCAAGATGAAATAAAGGTAAACGGGCATGCCATAGAATGCCGTATAAATGCAGAGGACCCCTTAAATGATTTCGCGCCTAACCCGGGTAAGATCACTGGTTACCGCTCACCCGGTGGTTTAGGTGTGAGGGTGGACAGTGGAGTGTACATGAACTACACCATACCCTCCTATTACGATTCCATGATATCCAAGCTGATTGTATGGGGAAGAGACCGTGAAGAAGCCATCAGCCGGATGAGAAGAGCCCTATCAGAGTATATCGTACTGGGCGTGAAAACCACCATACCATTCCATAAAGCCATGATGGCCAGCCCCCACTTCCACCAGGGCAAACTGCACACCCACTTCGTGGACAACTACAAAAACGAGATCTACGACAACATGCAAAAGGTGGTGGAAGAAGACCGGGAAATGGTGGAAAAACTCAAATCAACCTTCCTACCCTCCAAGAAGGTGGCGGCAGTATCCGTCGCAGTTTCAAGTTACATGGCTGCACATGTAAACAGTAAGAAATAAGATAAGAAAAAGGAATATGGGATGATGAGGAATGACTGATGAGAAAAAATTTAATTTAATTTCAAAAAAGGAAAAGAAATACATACCTGTAGAGGAGATTAAATCCGACCTTGTTCTACCCCAGGAAATTAAAAAGAACCTTAATACTGAATTTTTAGGTAATCATATCTATTTCTTTAAGGAAGTGGACTCCACCAACGACGTGGCCAAGAAGATGGCCAATGAAGGGGCTCTGGAAGGTACCATCGTAATCGCCGACCGCCAGCTGCGGGGTAGAGGCAGGCGGGGAAAGGAATGGATCTCACCAACCGGAGGGCTGTGGATGACCATCATCCTCCGACCCAGGGTAAAACCATCCAAAGCACCCCAATTAACACTGGTAACTGGTGTTGCCGTAGCCGAAACACTGGCCCAGGAATATGACCTGGATATTGGGATTAAATGGCCCAACGATATCTTAATAGGGGATAAAAAAGTAAGCGGAATACTCACTGAGGTAAAAACAAAAGATGGAAAGGTGGACTATGCCATAGTAGGGGTTGGAATTGATATGAACATGGACATCAGTGCTTTTCCCCCGGAACTACGTGCCGGAGCTACCTCACTTAAAACTGAACTCAAACAGGAAATTAAGAGGACAGAACTGATACAGAAATTCCTGGAAAGATTCGAAGTCCTGTACAACCAATTCGAGGAAGGGAACTTCCGGGAAATACTCACCCGATGGCGTAAAATGTCCAGCACTATCGGCAAATACGTGGAAGTCCATAAAAGAGCACGTACCGTATACGGGGAAGCGGTTGGTGTTAACAAGGACGGAAAACTCATCCTGGAACAGGACGACGGCACGCTGCGAAAGGTAATCTCCGGAGAATGCGTCCACCTCACCAAATAAATAAGATACTTATCCAAACCATTTATTAGTTAAATCAGGTTAATTTAATAAGATACTTATCCAAACCATTTATTAGTTAAATCAAGCTAATTTTTACCTAAACCTATTTTTTATCTAATCAACCATTTTTAACCTAAATTTTACCTAATCAACCCATTTTAAACCTAATCAGACCTTTATCCGTATTATCCTACCTAATCAACCCTTATCAATACGGGTTCACCTAATTTTCCTTCATATTCAAATTTACGTCCGGTGATTTTCTCTGTAACATAGATGTTAGTAAGGGTGTGTTTGGTTAGTTCTGCAGTTTTTACCGTGGAATTTCCGGCCATGGCCATGTAGGGTATGATCTGATCACCCATATATTTATCCAGAGCTGCGTTTCTGGATATGAAGTATAGAAGTTCATCTGCTGCCTGTTTACCAACTATTTCCGCTCTTTTACCTCGTTCTCCTATTGAACTGCTTCCTACTCTACTGTTTATCAACTCACCATCAGCACTACTTCCTGTTCCATCTTCTCCCTCTGTCCATAACACTATACCGGAACCCGGGCTTAAAGATTCATCTGAATGCTGGACTTCTATTTCAAGTTGATAACCTGCATTTTGCAGTGCATCCTTCGCTGACTGGGCCTGTCTCAATGCCACATGTTCTGGTAATTTAACTGCATGGGAGATGCCCCTTATTCTGTCCACTTTTAAATCCAGTAGATTAAATGGACTTATATCCTTAACTGGATGGATAACCACTTCTAAAACACCGCCGCCCCGGGGATAGTGGCCTCTCTGGAGCAACTTCAACTCTACGTTGTATCCAGTGGATTTTAAGATGGGTAAAGTAACGTTAGAAAGGTAATCCACCGGTGGAGACCACCGCACATCACTACCCCCACTCAGGGTGATTTTAACAGGACCTCTGGCAAAGGCGGCTGGTATGAGGAAGCTCTGGAGTACAAGGGTCATGCTACCGGCCGTGCCTATGTCCAACTTAAAATCACCCCCTACCAGTTCTCCCGATTGGAAGGTAACCTCTGTAGAGCCCACTTCTAACCCCTGGCAAGAGGCATTGCTTAAAAGAGCCACCGACTTTAATGCATTTAAATGCTGTGGCATAAGGCCCTCCTTAGGTCTGCCCGCACGTATATCGGTTATATGAATTGATTTACCAGTCAGTGCAGAGAGTGCAGCGGATATCCTTACCAGTGCCCCTCCTCCTTCACCGTAGGATCCATCAATTTCTATCATATAATTTATACCAGATCACACTTTTTTTATTTATTTGAAAAAAGAAGTTTTAACACCACAAATTGAAATTCTACCCCTAATCAAAAATAATTAACTTGAGTTATGCTTTTTTTTAGGGTTGTATAGATTAAATAATTAGTAGTAAAAATTTCCTATATATCTAAGAAGAATTGTTAATATCCTCTATTGCAAGCAGGATCATTTCTTTTCCAACATCTTTCCTATAAATTTTGCGAGCGTTGAGCAGCATTTTTTTCTCTCCAATTTTTGGAAAATTATGATTTACTTCGAAGTCATTGAATTCTGTATTTTCAGGTAGGATTTTCTCCAGCAGATCCCGCAGTGCGGGAATATCCCATTGATTATCGCCCAGGTCAAACAGGCAGCTACCTACTGTTTCCTTTTCAGGTACTTTAAATTTATTGTAGAATGATTTATTTGCCGACATTACTTTGAAATCATTATCTAGCACAAGTAGCGGCTCTCGCAGGGTGTCAATAATACTTTCAGAATATTCAAGAGCCCCTTCAATCATTTTCTGGTATTTCACTCTCTTTTCAATATCGATAAAGGAAATTACCGCCCCATCAATCCTGTCCTCAGAAGTTTTATAGGGATTGATACGCATAAGGTACCATTTACCATCCTTAGTTTCCACTTCCCTTTCCACAAAGACCAGTCGATTAATAACATCTTTAATATCATCATCCAGTCTATCATACTTAATATTACTGGCAATATGGCTGAGGGGACGTCCTATGTCAGATTGGATTAAATTTATTATTTTGCTGGCTTCTGGAGTGAAATTCCTTATGTTTAAATCTTTATCAAGAAATATAGTGGCAATTTCGGTACTGTTGAAGAGGTTATTCATATCGTCATTGACTCTGGTAAGCTCAATAACCTTATTTTGAAGTTCTGAATTTACTGTCGCCAATTCCTCATTGATAGACTGCAATTCCTCTTTAGATGTTTCCAACTCCTCGTTACTACTTTGTGACTCTTCATTCATTGACTGCAATTCTTCATTAGCTGCCTTAAGTTCTTCATAGGATGTTTTCATTTTTTCAATGGTAGTATTGAGGCGATCCTTTGTGACTTTCAAATCCGATTCAAGTTCTTTTACCCGTTTATCGCTCTTTGAAGAAGCATCCACTATAATTTCATCCTTTTTTCCCTTTTTATTTTTTACATCCTCAAAGGATACCATAAGTAAACCTTGGTTTATCCCCGGTTCCTTGATTGGCTCAACAGTGATATTAACAAGGATATCTTCCTTACCATTTTTTAACTGTAATTTTTCTAAAACAACGTCCTTTTTTTCAGATGCCGCACTTCGAATCGCAGCACCTATTTCAAATCCACCATCCTTGCCCATATCTACAATGTTTAAACGGGGTTTTCCAGGAGCTAATTCCAGATATTTCCCTATTTTACCATGAATATAAAGAATTTCACCTGAATCATTTATTAAAACCGATGGAGGAGCATATATATTAAGTAAATTCTTTTTGGCTAAACTTGTTATTTCCCTCTTCTTTACATTATTAAGTTCTTTAAAATTGGTCTCTATTTCTGGGTATGTTCTATGCATATCTAAGGGTTCTACAAATTTAAGGACGTTAACAGATATGGTCTTTCTATTTTCAAATATTTTCCATTTACGATCAAGGGTGGAGAAAGCTTCTGTATATTCACCAATACTTTCAGAAGGAGCTAAAAAGAGTATACCTCCCGAATTTAAGGCATAATTAAAAACTGGTAGCAATTTTTTTTGAGCATCACCTTTAAGGTAAATAAGGAGGTTTCTACAGGATATTAAATCTAATTTAGCAAAAGGGGGATCTTTAAGAACATTGTGAACTGCAAAAACCACCATTTCACGTATGGCGCTGTTTATAACATATTTGTCATCCTTCTGGATAAAGAACTTTTTAAGACGCTCGGAACTCACATCTGCTGAAATACTTGCGGGATAAACCGCCTTTCTTGCTTGTTCTATGGCTGCTCTGTCTATATCTGTCCCAAATATCTGGATCTCAAAATGTTTTTTTAAAAGTTCCATTGTTTCCAGGAAAATTATGGCGAGTGAATATACCTCTTCGCCACTGGAACAGCCAGGAACCCAGATACGGATGGTTTCACCCTGTGATTTACTGGACAGTAACTTGGGCAAAACATTTTTCTCGAGAACTTCAAATGCCTTTTTATCCCTGAAGAAGCTGGTTACATTAATTAAAAGTTCATTAAATAAAAGATCAATTTCTGTAGGGTTTTCCTGGAGATAATTCACGTAATCAGGAATATTGTCTATTTGATGGATATTCATTCTTTTAACAATACGACGGTTTATCGTGCTTTCTTTGTAGCTTGAAAAATCGTGTCCTGTCTTTGTCCGTATGATGATAAATATTTTTTGCAGCTTTTGCTCTATATTTCTATCTGGTAAAGTGATTTTAGGGATGTTCTTTCTTGAAGATCGAATATAAGATAGGATTTTCTTTGGCATCTCATCTGGCGGTGAAGTAATGTCAATAAGACCAGTTTTTATTGCATTTTGGGGCATGCCAGATGATCCAGCTGTTTCAGGGGCTTGAGCTATAGCCAGTCCACCTTCGGTTTTTATATATTTCAGGCCAATGGATCCATCGGATCCATACCCGGAGAGTATAACTGCTATGGCGTTATCTTTCTGATCTTCTGCTAAGTTCTTCAAAAAGAAGTTGATAGGTGTTCTTAATCCATGGGGTTCTGATGGTTCTAGTAATTGAAGCGTACCATTTATAATACCCATATCCCGATCAGGGGGTATCACGTACACCTGGTTAGGTTCTACCGTCATCCCATCTTTTACCTGAGAAACTTTCATAGACGTGTATTTCTGCAGTATTTCGGCCATGCTGCTTTTATGAGATGGATCCAGATGCTGGATTATAACAAAACCAACTCCCATATCTGTAGGTGTATTTGACATAAAATTTTTTAAAGCTTCAAGACCACCTGCAGAGGCACCAATACCCACGATGGGAAACATTATAGAATCATTTAGTTCAGTTTTTTCCTTTTTTACCATAAAAATATACCTTCCAAAATAGTTTAGACGTTTTATTCGAAGATTGCATGCCTTAAATATTGGATCATCCTGAATTATTACTAGTAAAACTTTTTTTTAGTTCATAATAATGATTGAAAACCTATAATGATCACCAAAAAAAATGTTCGTAATACTCATAAATTTAGGTTTTGTTTTTAGGTAGGATAAAGTAGAAGGTTGAACCTTTTCCTTTTTCTGATTCCACCCAGATACGGCCACCGTGCCTTTGAACTATTTTTTTACAGATAGAAAGGCCGATACCTGTTCCCTCATATTCTTGGCGAGTATGCAGCCTGGTAAACACGTTGAATATCTTTTTCTGGTTTAAGGGACTGATGCCTATTCCATTGTCACTGATGCTAATTTTCCAATCATCCTCCAATTCCTCTGCATCTAAATGGATTTTCGGACTCCTGTTGCCACGGAACTTTATGGCATTGGACAGGAGATTCTGGAACAACTGATTGATTTGAGTTGGGTCGGCCATCACCGTGGGTAAGTTATTATGGGTTATTAAAACATCATTTTCTCCAATAGAGGAATTAAACGTAGTTAAAACCTCATTTAAAACAGTTTCCAGATTTGTTTCCTTAAATTCCTCTGTTTCTGTGTTGAGTCGTGAAAATGCTAAGAGATCATCTATTAAATCCCTCATCCGCTGGGCACCGTCTATTATAAAATCTATATATTCATCGGCATCTTCATCCAACTGGCCTTTGTACCGTTTCTCCAGGAGTTGGGTGAAACTGGACACCATTCTAAGAGGTTCCTGTAAATCATGGGATACCACGTATGCAAATTGTTCTAATTCTCTATTGGAGCGTTGTAATTCCTTCATGGTATGCTTAAGGTTTTCTTCAACTTTTTTGCGAGAGGTAAAGTCGTGAGCATATACGGCGCATCCAATCACGTTTCCACTGGTATCCTTAACTGGATTATGAGTTATAAGAAAGTATCGTCTTTTAAAGGCATCACTACCGTAATAAGACTCAATAGTAAAGGATTCACCCTTGAGTATTCTGTCTATGTTCTCCTGAGCCTTTCTACGATCTTCCAGGTTCGTATGGTAATATAGTATATTATGTCCCATCTGGATATCTGACCCATAGAGTAACTTCATAAATTTTTTATGTGGTGAATTGAAGCTCGTATAATGATAATTATGA
Organism: Methanobacterium sp. UBA279; assembly: GCA_002502855.1. Classification (GTDB taxonomy): domain Archaea; phylum Methanobacteriota; class Methanobacteria; order Methanobacteriales; family Methanobacteriaceae; genus Methanobacterium_A. The sequence goes on along the minus strand of DAQK01000027.1, from coordinate 55,986 downwards.
TCTACAGATAATATATGGTCTTTTGAGCTTTCTATCACTGCTTCTAATAGGGCATGTTGCTGTTCCAGATTATTTTCTATAAGTTTGCGGTGGGTAATATCTTCGATGGTTACCTGATAGGATTCGCCTTTTTTCCTGTACAGTGGTTTGATTTTTATTTGAGCGTCAAAAAGGTATTCACCTCTTTTTAATTGTATTTCAAATTCCTGTAACCTTTGTTTATCCCTGGCTTCCATGAGTTTTCGATGGAATTTGTTTTGTACATTTTTTGGGATGAATAATCCTATCCACCTGTTCATTACCCCTTTTTTCTCTAGATCTAGAAGTTCAGTGCCTTTTTTGTTCACATTTTTTATTATACCCACATCATCTAACGTGAAATATCCTATGGGTAGCTCATCATATAATTCATGGTATTGATTATATAAGTCTGAATATTCTCTTTGAGATCGGCTTAGCTCTTCATTTTGCATTTCCAGCTCAATTTGATGGGCACTAAGCTCGTTTATCAATTCAAAAATAATATCTGGTACATCAGCTTCATCTCTGGCAACTTTAAGCTCTTTCTTTATCTGATCTAACCAGCCTTCATATTTAACCACAGATAACATATCCTCAAAAATTACTAACCATTTAATTCTCATTATGTATAATAATTTATTAATAAAAATTTTTTTCTATAATTAAATGTCCAGTAAAAAGATTCAAGGTGTTGATTTGCATGATGAAAATTTCCAACTAATCAAACAAAATATTTTCACACGCATCCTGGTCTACAATTACATCACTAAGTTTAGAAAACGATCCTCTGAAAGCCTGAGATATATATTCAACTTCCAGTCTTTCGGCGTCCTTGGAGGCCATATCCAACCGGATAGTGGGTGAAGCTCCTGGCATTCCCACCGCAGGGATGGTGACAATGTTATATTCACGTAGAAGTATCATGGCCAGGACCATGGCCACTGCATCCTGACTTAAAGGGTGTTCAATGCCCTTCTCCTTCAGTTTCTTAACTATATTTTCCGGGAGGAGCATGATGCCTGTGGGGGTTTCTTCCACGCTGAAATCTTCCTGGAGGGCCTGGTATACTTCCTGTTTTTTAGATCTGGATGCTAGGATCCGGTCTGGCTTGAAGTTCTCCAGGGCCCCTACCATACCGGCGATTAAGGGTGGCTGTGCCTCCAGGCCAAACTGGTGGGCTTTCGTCTTAATTAAATCGATTAATTCTGTCTTTCCAGACATCAAACCTCCCCTAGGACCGTCCATAAGCTTGTCTGTACTGGTTATTACCAGGTCAGCACCCATGTCTATAGCACGGGGTTGATTGTAAAGGATGGTGCGCAGTCTGGCTCCTGAGGCATCATCCACCATTACCGGTACATCCTGGGATTTGGAAGCTTCTATTATCTTTAGAAAGTCTCCTTCACTTATGACCTGGTGGTCCATGGTCGAACCGGTTATTATGACCAGATCCGTTTGTTTATCCACCCGGAATTTGTTTGTATCGGTAAATTCCACATAGCTTCCCCTAACGAGTTCCACGCTTCTGGGGATGGATGGATGTGTAGGTAACTCAGGCAGGAAGTGTACAACCTGACCCTCTGGTTTTACCAGTGCCAGTATGGTGGCCAGGATTCCGGAGCTGGTCCGGTTAAGGGCTAAGACCTTTTCCCCGCCTAAGTGTTCTATTCCCAGGGGTTGTAGTTTTTCTTCAAAAATAGCTGGTCCGGCGTAGGTCTCCAGGAGGCTGATATCTTCCTCTTTAACAGGAAATCCCCCGGATAGGCCGGTGAGGTCGTAGAGCTTTGACCTGTCTTCTTTGACCTTTAATTTTATGATTTTAAGTGCTGCTTCCCTTCTTTTCAATTCCTGCAGAGGGGAATCTAGTAGCATGATTTTTGGCATCCTCTAAAATTTAAATTAATCGTGGTGGTTGTAAGTTTCTACTTCTTCGGCCTTGAGTATTATAGCGTTGTCCGCTGAATTTTGCAGTGCAGCGCTGAACCCAGGCTCTGCCCCGATGACTATGGTTTCCTTACCATTTTCCTTGGCCTTATTTATTATGGGTAAAAAATCAGCGTCACGGGTCATGAGGGCTATGACATCGATGTTTGGGTTGTATATCAGTTCCATGGCTTCAACAGCCATGTACACATCTGTATCTCCGGCAACCACGATGGGTGTGAAGCCCTGGTTTACAATGGCTTCTATGAGCTTGTCAGAAGCGTACTGGTTTAAAAGGACTTTACTCACCCTCATATCACCGTATTCCTTAATAATCTTCCTTACCAGGTCAAGATTAAGGCTGAACTCCTTTCTTAGCATGTTTGGCCCGTCAACCAATAGGCCAATGTTTTTTCCTCCGGATTCGCCCCTACCTATAGGTATGTAATCCTTCAGAGAACTCAATCTTTCAAAGCTACGCATTATAATCCTCCATACTATCGCAGATACTGTTATAATAGTAGAGGCTCATCCAAAAAAAATTGCTTAAATGGTAAGTTATTTAATAACTAACCATAGTTTACTTTAAATAACTTCTATCCCTGTTTTTATGATATATACAATATTTACAGATTTACAAAGATTACTGATAATAAAGGGACATTATCTAAATAAAGGGACGTTATCTAAATGCGTTTTTGTCTGGTCGCCATCTACTTCATGTAAACTTTTTTTTATAACATTTAATCTTATAGTTTTATAACTATATAATCTTTACAAATAGGGGGAATAATTTTTTTTTAAGAAATTAATTCGGTTCAGACCAGAATATAATCCCCAAATAGGGTTGTAAAAAAATTTAAAATGAAAAATCAGGGGATTATTCTATTTCTAATGAAAATGAATCTTTAAAGAGTTCCTTAACCACGTTGAAGTCTTCCGTCTCCATGCTTGTTATTGTTACATCATATGCATCCCTGATGTAGTACTCAGCATCCACTATTTCGCCAGAATCGTTCATGTACAGGAAAATGCCGTCAGAATATTCCCCTGGTTTTGGTGATGGGAAGAAAACCTCGAACCTGATGAGAACCTCAGATCCAAGGATACTGTTTTCAAGCTCAATCCTCTTGTTTTCATCCTGGAGAGCTTCCTTAAACTGTTTCATCCTTGATTGAAGTTCATCTTTAACTAATACAGACTTATCCTTTTTTGCCATGATAACACACCATCAAAATATAACCCTTTGGGCTTACTTTTCTATATTGTTCTATGATATGATGTTGCTTTTAAAGATTACCACGAATATTTTATCATTATCCCATAGAACCTTTAATGGTTTAAACATTTCCCTAAATAAATAGTTATAGTTATTGAATTAAAAAATCCGGTAAAAGTATGATTAATCTATTAAATTCCTGAATCATAATATGGACAGATAAATATCAGTAAAATAGACTGCGGGGATTGCTCTGGCACATCAGCTCTATTTCCTCCCGGCTAATTCCCAGCTCCATCATGGCTTCGATAAACAGTTTAAAGCCAATAGTTGGGCTTGGATTATGTGTCTGGCCCAGATCCGTGGCCAGTATACATCTACGGGCCCCCACCTCTTTAATCGCAGTGGCTATCCTTTGTGGATCCAGCCCATCATGTCCTGGCAGGCAGGCCACGTAGCAGTGCTCCAGATAGGCCTTCCTGGACATTTCCTTCTGCTCCTCGATGGTTGCCCCCACCACCCGGGTGAGTGGGTGGTTTACTAAGACCCTCTCAAGCCCCATGCTCCCCGCCAGATCTAAAACCTGGAAAATATCCTCGACTTTCAAGTGCCCGGTGGCTAAAACAACATCGTTTTCGATTACAACCGTGAGTATGTCTTCCAGTTTGTCCAAGTTTTCTTTACTTGCAAGATCTATCTCATCTCTGGAGATGGTGGGAAGCCATACCACCTTTCCCCCCATGGAGGCCGCGGCTTTAACTGCGTCCACATTCAATCCACCCCCACTACTGTTCAAGCATACACCGCCAAATACTTCAAACCCAGTTAGTTTTCGCGCTACAGCCGCCCTTCCAGACGTGGCCTCAATATGGGACTTAATTACTATTGCATCCATCTTCTCCCGGGAAGCCGCATCTGCAGCCTCCACATCACTTAAAAGTCGGGGTTTAACATCAGGTGCGGTGTGTATGTGGGTGTCGATAAACCCTTTAAGCGGATATTTTTTTTCTAACCTGTTCATAGAGATTTCCGCCGTGGGAGTCCATGGTTACAAAGAGTGGACCGAAATCCTTCACTTCAAGTTCCCAGACAGCCTCTGGAACTCCCAGATCTATCCAGTTAACACCTTTAACCTCAACAATGGATTTAGCGTACAGGGCGGCGCAGCCCCCCACCGCCGTGAGAAACACCGCACCGTTCCTCTCAAGGGCCTTCTGTGTTTCCTCGTCCATACCGCCCTTACCTACCACCACCTTAACACCCATGTCCAGAACTTCCGGCTGGTAAGTGTTCATCCTGGTGCTGGTGGTGGGTCCTATGGCCACTATCTGGTAACTCCCCCTTTCTTCCTGTATGATGGGACCGGCATGGAATATCACCGCCCCTTCAAGGTCTATGGGAGATCCTTCCTCCACCATCCTCTTATGGGCGCTGTCCCGGGCGGTATAAATGGTACCGGTTAAATATACTGTGTCTCCTAGCTTTAATTCTGTTGTATCTGCCTTTCGAAGGGGTGTTTTGAGTTTTACATCCATGGATATACTTCCTTTTTTATTATTATTACATTTATAAAAATATAAAGACACTTATAAGTATAAAGAATATATGATTTGTAACCTTGAACTATGCAAAGTGTTTTGATTAAAGAAAATGTATAACAGGAAAATTTAATATAACCAATGTCCTTTCTTAGAACATGTCAAGTTGCAAATTTTAAAAGGAACTTAGTATACATCCAGTTGGGAAATCCATGTCTGCCGTAGATAACCTAATTCAAATGACTAAATATATGGTCACAATACCAGAGACTCATATCTCTGTGTTTATCATGGTCTTTTTAAGCTTTTTTACCGGTATCATTGCCGCCATAATTGAACCAGGAAGTAATTCGTCCATTTTAAATGTGATAATCTACGGTGGATCATCCGGTTTTCTTATCTTTGGTCTGATGTCCATAATGGCCGGTGCCATAAGCACTCCCCTGGTCAATATGGTTGATGGAAGGCGTATGAAAACCAAGCATTCCATGTTTATTTCCCTGCTTTCCATGATCATCGTGGCCTTTATCTATCTCATAGGCAGTTTGGTATCACATGTCTTCATCTACAACTATACCATCGATGCCCTTATCTATGGTTGCGCCATCATATTCGCCTTCAGGACCATCATAATCTGGGCCACCTCCAACATACGCCTCATATACTCGGTGATGGTGGCTGCCACCCAGCCGGGCCTGATACTGAGCATGATCATGGTCATCGTATTTTTAACCAGCCTGACCACCAATCTGGGTGAGTTCAGTGTAATACCCCTCCTGTTAAAGATAGTCATCGCATCAATAATACTGGTTTTGGCCATATACTCTTTTGTAGTGGTTATAGAATCCCCCATGAGAAAAAATCTCGGTGTAGGGGGATTGGAACTATTAAGCTTATTTATAGCCCACATAAGTGAAGGTTCACAGGCCATGGAAGTGATCTTCGATGACATGGGGGAGACCATAGAAACACTAATTGGGATTCTAAGTTTCAAGGGCGAAAAAAGCATAAAGTCGTTGTTTCTAGTTCCCAGTGTACATCCCGGACCAGTGGGGGATATCGGCGGGGGTAACATGCCCACCATACTCGGGGAGAAATTCGGAGCCTTTACTATGGTATCCCACGGGCCGTCCACCCACGATTTCAACCCGGTGGCTTCCAAGGAACTGGATAAAATAGAAATAGCAGTAAAAGATGCCCTGGAAGGCATAGAATACACTGATCAGGCCAGCCCATTTTTCAGGGTGGAAAATGAACCCGCCAAGATCGGTGGCCAGTACTTCGGTGATGATCTGGTCCTGCTGGTGACTTTCTCACCCAAGGGAGCTGATGACATAGATTTCGGAGTAGGACTGGCAGTTATGAACGCTGCCAAAGTTTCAGGTGCCAGGAATGTACTGGTAGTGGACTGTCACAACAGTTTCACACCCGATAGCAGAATACTCCCTGGTAACAAGGAAGTCTTCCAGCTCCTGGGGGCGGTGGATAAGATAACAGGTGATAAGAAGCAGGAAACTATCCGGGTAGGATGCTCCTTCAACCCCATGGAGGATTTCACCAAGGAACAGGGCGTGGGCCAAAGCGGAGTTAAAGTAATGATCATCGAGGTGGGCGGTAAACAGAAAACCGCTTACATCCTCCTGGACGCCAACAACATGGCCCTAAACTACCGGGAGAAAATAATCGACGCAGTATTGCCCTTGGGAATTGATGAAGCGGAAGTGATGACCACGGACACCCACTACGTCAACACCCTATCCGGAGGTCACAACCCCATCGGATCGAAGATGCAGGATGAGATAATCGAGGAAATCAAAAAAGCCACGATAAATGCCATGAAAGATTTAGAACCGGTGAAAGTCGGTGCCAAAGTGGTTCCCATAAAAGATATTAAAACTTTAGGCCCTACCCATGCCACGGAACTGGTAACCACCATAAGCTCCATAATCGCAGTGAGTAAGGTGTTTGCACCGTTGATATTCATACTGGCCTTCGTATTTGCCTTTGTATGGATTTTCTATGGGGTGTAAATATTTCAAAATAAGATTTTCTAAACAGGAAAAATGTTAAAATAATTTAAAAAGAGAGTGGTTTATCCTTACCAGTTTAAAAACAGGGTCCAGGACACTATCCAGATGAACATGAAGGGTACGATACCGCTCCAGAACCATCCCTTAAACCCGTCGACCTCTTCTTTACCGAATAATCTTTCTGATATGTTACCGGTTACGTAGAGGATCACCAGACCCAGTATAACTGCTAGAACTTCATTTTTACCAATACCAGCAATGGCACCGGATGAAATGATAAATGCCAGGTAACCAGCAATTATGGCGGTTACTATGTGTAATGATGTTAATTTAACCTCTATTTCCATACTTCTTTCCTCCGTATCTTATAATTAATTTTGATTTACCATATATAATATAAATTCTTTCAAATATGCTACAATCAAATCTAAATTTTTATATAACTTTCATTCTTTTCTATTATAAAATGGTCATAACAAACTCACCTATAATCACACTAAAACCATTGATAAAAATAGTACAAACACGCTTAAATATTTATCTAAAATATAAAAAAGGTAAAATCAAAAAAGAGTAACACAGAGCCTCCACCTTAAATTATTTAATTAGAGACTATCCCAAATTTCAGAGCATCATTCCCTTTTAATTCCCATCTGCTTAATTATCTCTCTTAGAGTTCCTTTAAGGATTTTTTTTTACTTGCAGAAACTGGAATGGATCTGTATCCTGCTTTTTCAAAAACAATATGAGAACCGCCAGTTCTGGACTTTGGGAGTCCAACCTTCTGCAGCTAATAATTGCATAACCTTTTTACTGGGTGCTTTGGAAGGTAATTTACGTTTAGACATTTAATTAAATACAGATGTCTATTTCCTGATATTCATATTCTGGAATCTCATCTTCAGGAGTACTAAACTCTAAAAATAGATCCTCAGCCCTTTTTAATGACTTCCTCTTCAGTAAATTCCATTTCAGAGGGTTTTATACTATCTTTATTTTCAATCAGATATAATTCCAGAGCCTCTTTAACTCTCTGTAATGCTTCATTCCGGGGTATCACCATGACTAGACACATAAAATAATAGACACTCTGCTATATATTCCCCATCCTCAAAATAAATAACTACAGGTAATCGGCAATGTCTCACGCGGGGACGATGTTCTGAGACATATGTGACCTTCTCTCTTTCTTTACTAAGCAATGTTTGAGCAAATAACATTCTTAAAACCCTCTGGATAAAAATAAAATTTATATTGTAAACAAAATTATATCTTATATACATTTTATCTACTATTATTCCAGAATTCCAATAGAAACTACTCTATCATTTTAATACAGCACAGATTAAAAATAACTACCTGAAAATAAGATAAACTTTAAATTTAAGAATAATATGATGATTCAAATGAAAGCCATGACGAACGTGGATATCCATGCTATTTCCAGTGAACTTAAGAGATCCCTGAAGGATGCCCGCTTTCAAAAGGCATATCAGCCCACTAAAGACACTGTTTTAATCCGATTTCATGTGCCTGGCATCGGCCGTCGGGACGTGGTATTCCAGGCCGGTTTAAGGGTTCACATAACCCAGTATCCTCCACAGAACCCTAAGGTTCCCCCCAGTTTTCCCATGCTTCTCCGGAAATATCTAAGCGGCGCCACCGTAAGTGAGGTGCGCCAGCACCACTTCGACCGCATCCTGGAAATCGAATTTCAGAAGGAGCACAGATATACACTGATCATAGAACTTTTCTCCAAGGGCAATATAATACTTCTGGATGAAGAAGGCCAGATCATACTCCCACTCAAACGGAAGCTATGGCAGGACCGGAAAATATCCAGCAAGGAAACCTATAAATATCCCCCTGAAAGGGGAATAAACCCCCTCCATGCAACTCGAGATGAAATTAAAGAGTTGTTTTCAGGTTCAGATACTGATATAATACGTACTTTGGCCAAGAGTGGTTTCGGTGGTTTATATGCTGAAGAGATAGTCCTAAGGGCTGGTGTGGTTAAGGATAAAGAGGCTGCTTCCATCAGTGAAGAAGAGGTTGATTCAGTATATAATGCCCTGAGAGAAGTCTTTGACCCGCTTTTAAGTGACCAGTTCCATCCCCAGATAATCTCAGATGGTAAGGATGATGTTCTACCGCTCGATCTTAAAATGTATGAAGGCTACGGGAAAAAATCCTTCCCCACTTTTAACGAGGCCGCCGATGAGTTCTACAGTAGCATCGTAGGGGAGGATATCAAGAAGGTCCAGGAGGATATCTGGGCAGCCGAAGTGGGTAAATACGAAAAAAGGCTACGGATACAGAAGGAGAGCCTGGATAAGTTCGAAAAGACAGTCGTAGATTCCAAGATAAAGGGTGACTTACTTTATTCTCATTACCAGGAAGTGGAAAGCGTCCTGGAGATAATCCTTCAGGCCCGGGAGAAGTACTCCTGGCTGGAGATAAACAAGATCATAAAAGACGCCAGGAAAAAGAAGGTGAAGGGGACGGAGATTGTAGAGTCCATCGATAAACTGGGAAACATAACCCTGAACCTGGAAGGCCAGCAGATAATCCTGGACTCCCACCTGAGCATCCCGGAGAATGCTGAAACCTACTACAACAAGGGAAAAAAGGCTAAACGGAAGATCAAAGGGGTCCACATCGCCATAGAGAAGACCATGAAGGAGATCGAGAAGGCGGAAAGCAAGCGGGATGTGGCTTTAGAACAGATCAAGATCCCTGAAAAACGGGTAAAAAAGGAGCTTAAATGGTTCGAGAAGCTCCGCTGGTTTGTATCCTCCGACGGCTTCCTGGTGGTGGGTGGTAGAGACGCGGCCACCAACGAATCAGTGGTTAAAAAGCATATGGAAGGCCAGGATATCTACCTGCACAGTGACATCCACGGCGCACCCTCAGTGGTAATTAAAAGTGGAGGGAGAGACATACCAGAGAACACCATCAATGAAGCGGCTGGACTGGCGGCTTCCTTCTCCAGCGCCTGGAACAGGGGTTTCAGCAGCCAGGACGTGTACTGGGTCCACCCGGAACAGGTCTCCAAGACACCGGAGTCTGGGGAATTCATGGCTAAAGGCGCGTTCATTATCAGGGGGACGCGGAATTACGTCCGAGGGGTTCCCCTCCTCGTGGCAGTTGGAGTGGTGGACTATGAAGGTGAACGGATCATGGCCGGCCCTGTATCAGCTGTAAGTAAATATACAGATAACTACGCGGTGATAAAGCCTGGTTTCACCAAGAAAGAGGAAATATCCCGTAAGATCCTGAAACAAATCAACGTAGATAACATCATCACCCTGGATGATGTGGTGAGAGTCTTGCCCTCTGGTAAGTGCGATTTTGCTGATGAAAAGGATTTGAGGAAGATTGAACGGGAATTTTAGTTGAATAGGTTTACTTTTCTATCCTATGAATGCCTGGAAATATATCAAAATGTTTATCAAAGGTATAAATTTCCTCACATTGGATCTTCTGCATAGTTACATAAGTTACTGCGTCGTTAAACCCTATTCTATTGTTTCTATATGTTTCAACAATTCTGTGGGCGTCCTTCATATCATGTACTGTTGTTTCAATGATGTTAAAGGAGGGGTGCTCTAACAAAAATCTTAAAATCCGAATTGAACTAGCAGGTTCTGTTAGTCTTTCCAGAATGTTAAGAGCTTCAGATATTTGAACGGTGGTTATATATACTTCTTCACCACTTGTAATTCTGCTAACTATTCTCCTAGAATTTTCCTTTATCTCCCGGGTATCAGGGCTCATATTTTTATAGTCTTCTTCTATCAATGCGTGTATTATCACGTTGGAATCCATTATTCTCAATATTTCACCCTTTTGTTCCTGTTTTTATCTTTGGCCTCCCCTCAATTGTATAGAGTTCTTTTTTCAATTCCTTCCAATCAGTTCTGTCAGACTTAATGTCGACCTTGATGGAACCAAACAGATCAGTTATGTCCTCAGGTTCGTAAGGTAAAATTTCTATTTTATCATCAGTGATCTCTAACTTAACTGATGGTGATTTTAAGTTTTTATCTCTCCATTTTTTAGGTAAAACGATACGTCCCTGATTATCAACTTGTTTTATGACCTCTTTTACATTCACCATATTACCACTTACCATATAATAGGAAAAATTGTCAGTTCTAGGTGTATATTTTCTTTACCTATTAAAAATTTTTACCATTTTTATTGACTTGTGGTACTAGCATACTAATTTAGTAATATAAATAGGTTAAGTAAAAATTTTCTAATGGCAAAAAATTATAAAAAAAAACTTGAATTGAAATCTATTTCTCCAGCTTCTTCTTCAAGAGAGAATTAATATCAATCAGATACCTTCCCTCTTTATCAGAGACAATAACCGATTCATTCTCCAATAGGGAAGACAGGTTAACCTCGTAGACGCCCTGTTCCTTTACCATAACCCCCTCTACAGAGTCCTTATTAACCGGGTCGTCCTTCTCATCTTCTTGTGAATTTTTTACCCGTGGTTTTTTAGAAGTGTAGGTGAAGAATTTACTACCGCATTCTGGGCAGCCGTTAGTTATTATGGCTTCTATGTTTCCTTCCACTTCATGGCCGCATTTAATGCATCGGTGCATCACTACCACCCAGGTTGGCTATCATGGAGAGGAAGTTAGATTTCTTCTTAACCTCTTTCATCACATTGGCCGGTCCGATTATGGTTATACCTATGGTTTTCTTCCGGGAAAAGCCGAAAAATGAGGTTTTATCATTCTCCAGAGTGTAGATGTCGATTCCCATGAAGTTTTCTATATCGATCTCCCTCATGGTGGTTTCGATGAGTTCTACTTCTTCCTCCGGGGTTAAACCGCCCTCTATAACCACCAGGTCACCTTTTTTAACCCGGTCCACTATCATGAAAACCTTCTCCATGCTGGTCTGGGAATTCAGGGCTGAAGATGATAGAAAATCCATTTTAAGGCCTGTGGTCTCGGTGTCTGGGCTGTTAGTATCAGTCATTAATTTAACCTCTTTATTTGAATTTGTCATCTATCCATCACTTGAATTTATCCACCATTTCCCGGTAAAGCAGGTTGGTGTTATCCCCTTTCAGGGCGGAGATAGGAACTACCGTGTGCTGGGGGAAGACCGAGTTTATCTTCCCTGGTGTGGCGTCTTCCAGGTCTATCTTGTTGGCCACGATTATGAAGGGTATCTTCCGGGCTTCCAGGTTGCCCATGATGGTTATGTTGGCCTGGGTCAGGGGATCCTCGGTGGCATCGATGACCAGTAACACTCCGGTTACATCATCTAACCACTTGATAGCCTCTATTATCCCTTTGGTAGCTTCCTTAGCTCTTTCTTTGGCTTCTGCCTCTGAAAGGCCGTATTCCAGGAAGTTGGTGTAGTCTATCTTGGTGGCTATTCCTGGTGTGTCGATTATGTCAAAATTAAGTTCCACTCCATCGTCTTTCACTGTGACGTGTTCCTGCCGGTACACCCTCCGGGTCTCATGGGGTACCGGGGATACGGTTCCGATGGGTTTCCCGATCCAGTCGGTGGTCATCCGGTTGGCCAGGGTGGTTTTTCCAGAGTTGGGGTGGCCGTAGAATCCTATCTTGAGAACTTTATTCTTCCCCAGGAGTTTGTTAAGGATATCCTTGAAAAATTTACTTCTAAAAAAGCGGGACATATTACACCACTTACATCATTCCTTAATCAAGTCGGTCATTCCTTAGTCAAGTCAGTCATTCCTTAGTCAAGTCGGTCTTATTCTTCGTATTCTTCACCGGGCTTTAGAACCACTACTTTGATGTTTGGGTTGATCTTTTCAACCCTTTCAGCGAATTCTAAGGGGTTCTGCTTTATTATGGGGAAGGTGTTGTAGTGCATGGGTATGACTATTTCCGGGCTGATCCAGTCGGCGGCTATGGCTGCCTCTTCCTGTCCCATGGTAAATCTATCCCCAATGGGTAGTAATGCTATGTCTGGTTGGTATACGTCTCTTATCACTGTTTTCATGTCTCCAAATAGTCCGGTGTCTCCGGAATGATATATCTTTCTCTCATTTTCCAGGGTCAGGATAAATCCGCAGGAACTTCCTCCCGGTCCTATTTCATCGATGAAGTCCATATCCGAGGAATGGGTGGAGTTTAACATGGTCACTGTTATGTCCTGAAATTTAACACTGCCCCCTATGTTCATTCCTATAGATTCCAATCCCTGCTTTGATAGAAAGACGGAATGCTCGTGGTTGGCGATGATCACTGCGCCGGTTCGGTCGGCGATTTCCATGGTGTCACCGAAGTGGTCCTGGTGTCCATGGGTTACCAGAATAAGGTCGGCACGCAGTTCTTCAACTTTTACCGGGGCCGCCGGGTTGTTGCTTATGAAGGGGTCTATGAGGATCTTTAAATATTCATTAGTCGTAATTTGGAATGCGGAGTGTCCTAGCCACTTGATGATCATTATTTTACCTCCAGATCAACATCCTGTGAGATTTCCCAGGCATCTTCGAACATTCTTTCGATTTCTTCTATTGATTTCTGGTCTTTATATATTACTCCTACCTCGTAACTTTCGTATATGGGGTCGGTGGAGATTATCAGTCCGTTGGAGTCGTCCGCCACCACGGTGATGGTATGCACATGGGGCATGGTCCTGATTTTAACCTCTTTATCCTGGAGGAGCTTTAATAGTTCCACTGATGCGTCGTCGTCCAGGCTTGCTTCCTGTACAATTATACGGCTTTCAGTGTCCATGAATTTCTTGAGTATACCCACGTCTATGTTCCTGATCCAGGGGTACATCATTAGTATCCGGTGATTAGCCTTGGATATGGTATCCATCATGGCATTCTGGACATCATCAGCATCGAAGGACCAGATTATACCCGGTTCCTTGGATTCATTCTTTAGTTTACCCAGGGTTCCCTTAAAGGAGTCCATTCTCTCGTCTATGATGCTTCCAATGTCCTGGGTGTTCTGGATGTAGCTTTCCTTCATCCTCTCTAGACGCTGTTTAACATAGGTTTCTTCTCTGGTTTTAGATGAGTTGGATCTTAACTTGGTCAGGTCGGGTCTTCTAAGGACGGGAGGACTCTTAGGTTCTTCAGTTTTAACTGGTATAATTGGTTTGCGTTCCTTTTCTTCAGGTTTCTCTTCTGGTTCAGTTACGGGTTCTTCTAGCTTGTCTTTTTGTTCGGCTATTATATCGGGCTTTTTGTCCTTCTTTTTATCCGGCCGGGTGATACGTGGTACTGGTTTAGGTTTAACTGGTTCAGGTTCTGGTTTAACAGTTTCAGCTTTTTCAACTTCAGGTTTGGTTGGTTTGAATTTTTCTGACTCCTCTTTATCAAGTTTAACTGATTCCTTTTCTACTGGTTTTTCAACCGGTTTTTTTACTTCAGATGATGATTGAAATGCTGCTTTCGGAGGTAATGTGGATGTTTTCCCAATATCGGGTTTTCTTTTAGGCTTAATCTCCCTGGAACCTATGGGTTTTGAAGGTTTCTCAGCTTCAGCCGGTTTAGTGGACACTTCAGGATGTTCAACCTTCCTGGGCTTTTTTATCCGGGGCCGGGGTTTTATTTTCTTGATGGTTTCCAGGGTTTTTTTCTTTTTAGCTTCTGTAGAAACCTTTTTTTCCTTTTCTACTTTCACCGGTTTTGGCCTGGCTTTCATAACAGGTGTTGGACTAGGTACGGTTCTTGGAGTGGTAGAGGCTCTTTTTTCTGGTATTTCAATTCCAGAACTGAACAGTATCACTAAAAATAGCCCGGCTACAGCCAAAATCAGGCCTAAAAAGAATAGTAAGATGTTAGGTGGTATAACAAATCCCCAGTACATTGCATAAAAACCGGCAATGATCATTAATCCCCCACAAATTGTTACAATTAATTTGATCATCATTTACCTCCAATGATATTACTTATGGGGCTATATATATTTATAAAGGTTTTCCTTTCTTTAGAGCTTGCCCATCTATTTATCTTCATTGGTGATCATTAAAAAGAATGGATTTATTTCTTATTTTTTCAAAAAAAATTCGAATTTTTAAAAGGAAAAGTTAAAATAATAAAACCCATAAAGAATCGATTATTAATAAACCGTATTATGATGCGTGGAATAATATGGTTGATGCGTGGAAAAAATTGTAGGAATAATAATTGGAGGTAATTAATATGTCCTTTTTAATAGATGAAAGTGGGCAGGGTGCAGCAGAGTATATTTTATTGTTTGGGGGTATAATTGTTATTGCGATAGCTGCTTTATACATATATTATAGTTATTTTATTGCTCCCAGCTCAGTTAAAGTTGGTGATGATATAGCAACAGTAAGAAGCACTGTAGGCAGTTAATAAAAACTGACAACAATAAAATAAAATCTTCTTTTTTATAAACCAGCAATTTCCTGGGCTTTGATGTATTTGAGTATGCCTTCCAGGAAGTTGTCTTCGTTTTCCACATCGCTCAAACTCCAGGCCAGTTTTGTGGTTAAGATCTTTTTTTGTTTTTCTGATTGGGAGTCTATATAAAAAATTATTCGGTTGAAAAGAGAATCAGCACTTTCTGCCCTTAATAAAGAATCAGTATCTTCTAATAAAGTTCCTTCTTCTTCCATTTCCTTGATCTTATTTCTGAAAATTCTTCGAAGTTTATAGGAAGCATGTTTAACTTCTTCCTCATTTCCACTGTCCAGTTTCTTTATAAGGGATTCTATTTCAAAAAAGTCAGTTTTAACCAGGCTGAAGATTATACCATCAGGTTTTATTGACTGTATCCGTTTAACATCATGGTATATGCCGAAATCATATCCGATCATACAAATTTTACCTTCTTTCAGGAGGTTCATCAATGATTCGTTGAAAGTTTTATCAGAGATGTTCATCTTGGAATTTTTATTGATGTATCTTAAAAGATCTTTTCTAGACAGTTCTTTTTCATCTAGGGCCTGTAATATTGCTTCTTTCAGTTTATAATTTCGAGGCATATGACCACCAAACCACTTCCTACGTGATAATTTGCACATAAGAGTATATAAACGTTTATTTTTTGTGATGATACAATAGTGGCGAGAAACCGCTAAGTTACCAAAATTGAGGTGATATAGTACAAAATTAGAATGATTTATATATCTAAAGGTATTAGTATTATTTGTTTAACAAAAATTTTTTTGGAGGTAGAAAAAAATGGATATCGTAAAAGACGAAGGTGGACAGGGTGCAGCTGAATATATCTTACTATTCGGAGGAGTAATCGTCATAGCTATTGTTGCGCTGTACATCTACTACACATACTTCACTGGCCAATCCTTCAGTTCTAAGGAAGATATAGCAACAGTAAGAAATACAGTAGCCAAAATGCCAACAGGTTAATAAAGGGTAAGATATGTTGATGGATGAAAAAGCCCAGATCAGTGCGGAAATGATCCTCTTAATCGGCGGGTTATTGATACTGGTTATCGTAGTCGGCATTTATGTACTGGATATATCCAATTCTGTGGCGGGTAATGTTTCTGATGTATTAGATACGGCCAGAGACTCAACCATTGGCAAATTATAATCTTTCCCAATCCTATTTTTTTAAATAAATAACTTAATAATTTCCATATTATAATTTCTATTCTTTATGGTTGAAAGTATATAATATAAACTAGAATTATTCTTATATTTTTGAATAAATCCTTAAATCCTTTATTTTACCCCCAGTTATTTCCCTATAACCGGGTATGATAAAATTAGTATCGTTCCAGACGAAGAAATAATCAATACGATTATCATATAATTCTTTTTCTAAATTGGTGATATTATTCGTCTTTTTTGGGATTCCATAATATTTAGAATTTAAATAAAATGCTATACCATTCATTCTAACCCATTCCTCATTAGAAGCTAAATTTCCACCCTGTATACCAAGATTTTTCAAATTATTACTCAGAACATAATCTGGATCTTCATCATCCATAAAAAGAAAAAGCTCATAGATAGGTTGAAAGACAAAAGCAAGAATCAAAATAATCAGCAATATATTCCTCATATTAAAATTGATTGACTTACTTTCAAATAAAGTATTCACTATGTAAAAGGCAATGAACATTATCAAAACAAATATAAACCAGAAATATCTCCATTCTACTAAAATTAGAGTATAACCTCCGATATAAATAAAAATAGTAATTAATAAATACAATATTCTCTCTTTTGAGAGTTTATCTGCTTTTGATTTGAGTATAACAATTAAAGCAGAAATTATGATAAAAATGGAAATTGTAAAAAAGGTTTCAATAAGGAGGAATGATTTAAAAATATTCTTTTCGATCAATTTAAATTCATACAGAATAGTGTCCATTGAAGCTAATGGACTCCAATGCTCCATTTTTGTAAAGGATGGTTCACCCCATATACTGGTTGAGTAATTGGTAGGGGGTTCAATTAAACCAACTTCATACAATGGGTGATGACCCATATATTCTGGACCCATTATACCCTGATTATATTCCCCTGCAGTTGAAATGGTAAATTTTCCATATTTATCACTTATTGCACCTATCCAAAGGCCGCTTATTAAAAAAAACACAGTTAATCCCAATAATAAATTCTTTAAAACTTTTTTTTTAACATCTGAATTACTCTTCCAGTAATAAATCATATTAAAAAGGATGAAATGTGCAAGGAAAAAGAAAAATAAATAACTTTTTGTTAAATAAGCAAGACTGCCTAAAACACCGCAAAAAATACCAAAATACAATCTAGTGGAATATTGCGAATCATATATAATACTCAAATAGTAAAAGAGAATAAATACCACCAGTAAATCAGGCGTATTAATCGTTAAACTGAAATATAATATAACCGGGATCAAAGTGAACAGGAACACCCTTTTTATCGTTCTATCCATTTCAAATTTGTTATATAACCTGGTGATGCTGATTATTGTGAAAAAACCAATTATTATGCATATTATTTTTGTTATAAAAACATATTGTATCTGAGATGAGCTCAAATTGAAGAATGGAACCATTAACCAGGAAAAAAGTGGACTCCAGTAACCATTTATTGCTTCAAAGACATTTCCACTGGCATATGTTTTTGCGATGTTGATATAGGAAATTGTGTCTGCACCTAAATATAAGTAATAATTTAGTAAAATAGAAGCTGATATGGTGTATATAATTAGAGCAACTATTAATTCCCAATTGTTATTAATAATTGAGTTATTTTTCATTATTAACTTAATTTTAGATAAATCCAAAGTATCACCTTTAGATTGTAATCGAATTATAAATCTAATATACATTTCTGGATAAAATAGGTTATATCTATACAAAAAATTATTATCTATGTCTAACAATATTTATCCAAATACTTAATTAAGTTAATTTAAACTTTGAATTTATTTTAGAGGTTAAAATGCCCCCATTTAAAAATTTCTTACAAAGTAAAAATGGAAGAGTTCAAAATTTTTTAAGAAGTTCAGATGATGCGAATTTCTTAGAAAAGTCAGAAATACAGGAAAACGTGTCCATAGGCGTTAAATACAAAACCAGATCAAAACCACCCATTATTGGTAAAAAAGCACTTATACGCTCTAATTCAATTATATATGATGATGTAGAAATAGGAGACAATTTTAAAACAGGACACGGAGTATTAATAAGAGAAAAAACTAGAATTGGTGACAACGTTCTCATCGGCACTAACTCCATTATTGAAGGACAATGTACCCTCGGAAATAATATCAGCATCCAATCAAATGTTTATATCCCAATTAATACTATAATTGAAGATAACGTGTTTATTGGACCTTGTTCATGCTTTACTAACGATAAATATCCTGTCAGAATAGATTATGATCTTAAAGGACCGATAATTCGAAAAGGAGCATCTATAGGCGCTAACTCAACTTTTTTATCTGATTTGGAAATTGGTGAAGGAGCTATGGTAGCATCCGGTGCGATAGTAACCCATGATGTACCCCCTTTCTATTTGGCTATAGGTTCTCCTGCCCGGATTAAACCGCTTCCTAAACATCTTAAAACATTGAATAAAATTTAAATGAATGATTACTTTTCTATTTTCTCCTGAGAAAAGTATATTATATTAAAATCCTTATTTTATTGTATGAAAGTTTCTATTATCATTCCCATGTACAATGAGGAAGAAAATGTTCTTAAAACGTTGAAAATAGTAGATGATATTTTAAAAAAATTCAATGATTATGAAATTATCGTAGTGGACGATGGAAGTTCTGATAACACATTTCCACTAGCTAAAGACTTTCAATTAAATAAATCAAATATCCATATCCTAAAACATCCTGTAAATATGGGAATGGGCAGAGCATTAAGGACTGGTTTTGAAAAAGCAGACGGAGACGTAATCATAACTATTGATGCTGATTTAAGTTATGATCCTACTTATATCCCTAAATTGATAGATGAACTTGACGAGTCAACCGACATAGTTGTAGGGTCTCAATATATGGATGGTGGTAAAACAGAGAATATACCCCCATTAAGACTGTTTATAAGCAAAACTGCAAATAAACTGGTTGGGTATGCGATGGCCAACAATTTAAGTACAGTTACCGGTGTTTTAAGAGCTTATAGAAAGGAAGTGTTGGATTCGATTGAATTAGATTCTGATGGCACAGAAATTAATCCTGAAATAATTTCTAAGGCAAAAGCGGTTGGTTTTAATATAAAAGAAATCCCTGTCACTTTAAAGGGCAGAGAACTTGGTAAATCAAAGGTTAGATACAGGAAAACCACCATGTCCCATCTGTTATTCTCCTTTTATGAAAAACCAATGATATTATTTGGTGTAATTGGAATTATTGTATGTTTAATTGGAATTATAAGTGCAATTTATTTATTTTATCAGTATTTAATGGGTACTTTAGACCCTACCAGGCCTCTGATGCTTTTTATGGTGTTAATGATATTATCCGGTATACAGATACTGATATTTGGGTTTGTAGCTACCCAGATCAGTCTACTTAAAAGAGAAATTTACATCATCCAGAAAGAAAATAAACTGCTTAGAAAAAAATTGAAATAAACCGATGTATATTCCTTTTCAGGTGCTTATATGGAAAACCCCAAAGTTGCCATAATCATTGTAAACTGGGATGGTTGGGAAGACACCATAGAATGCCTGGAATCCCTTTATAGAATCGATTATCCTAATTATGAGATAATTATCATTGATAATCATTCCCAGGATGATTCAGTTAGAAGAATCAAAGATTACTCAGAGGGTAAAGAGCTTACTATAATAGAAAATGAAGATAACTATGGATTTGCTGAAGGAAACAACATAGGAATTAGATACGCTTTAAAATATTTAAAACCGAAATATATTCTGCTTTTAAACAACGACACTGTAGTTGATAAAGATTTCCTGAAGGAGCTGATAAGTGCCGGAGAAAAAGATAATCATATTGGTATCCTTGGCCCTAAAATCTACTATTATGACAAACCAGAAGTTATCTGGAGTGCTGGCTGTAAGATATCCTGGAAATTTGCCCGTGGTATACAGATTGGAACCGGTGAAGTAGATAAAGGCCAATATGACGACCTAAAAGAAGTGGAATATGTCAGCGGTTCAGCATTTCTAATTAAAACGGATGTTATAAATAAAATAGGCCTGATGGATAAAAATTACTTCTTATACTTTGAAGAAAGCGACTGGACATTAAGAGCCAACCAGGCGGGATATAAAAGCCTATATGTCCCTACCGCCAAAGTCTGGCACAAGGTTTCCCGTTCAGGTGGTGGTATCTCCAAACCAACCGGTTTATACTATATAACCAGAAACCGCTGGGTATTTATGAAGAAATGGGCAAATAAAGGAGACTATATAATTTTCATTATTTATCAGTTCTTTGGTGCATTGATATTTCCTGCTTTACTCAGTATTTATTATAAGAATAAAGAACTCTTCTTTACTTATTATCAGGGATTAATTACTGGTATTAAATCTTAAGAAGAGTTATTTATTCTTAATAGTATTATAACCTATTAATCCTGCTTTTACACCACTAATAAAATAAGATATATCTTTGAAATCTTTTTTAATAACAAGATTAATGACAACATACCAGAATTTTAATCCAAAGTAAAACATTATAAACACAAAATAATGTAATTTATCTGCATGTTTTTGCATGAACCAAAACATATTTCTGGTCATGTAAAAAGTCAAAAGACCGGTAAATTTGTTTGTTGATTTTGATCCTTTATGCCAAATAAATGAATTTGGGTTATAAATACATTGATAACCTTCCCTTCTTATGGACATACAATAATCGGTTTCCTCCCAATAACACGCAAAATTTGGATCTAAAAATCCAAATTTATTGATTATTTCCCTTTTAACTAAAAAACAAGCCCCTGACACATAATCAGTTACACTAATATTATCATACTGGCCATTTTCTAGTTCGCCATCACCCACAAGTGAATTTCGTCCGGTCCAAAAATCAATTTTGGCAGTTGTAACCTGAATCTTATCCGGATGATCATAATAATAAATTTTAGGCCCTACGACACCAACATTTTGATTTTCTTCTACATATAAAACCAGTTCTTTTAAAAATTCTTTATCCACAACTGTATCATTGTTTAACAATAAAACATAATCAGGATCAAAGGTATTAATGGCATATTCAATCCCAATATTATTTCCTTTAGCAAAACCATAATTTTTTGAATTCTTAATTAAAAATAATTTATTAGAAAGATTCTTCGTATTCGAATTAAAAGTCTTTTCAAGTTCATTATTTGTATATTCAAAAAGCTCTATGGGTTTATTCAA
This sequence comes from Methanobacterium sp. UBA279, assembly GCA_002502855.1. Classification (GTDB taxonomy): domain Archaea; phylum Methanobacteriota; class Methanobacteria; order Methanobacteriales; family Methanobacteriaceae; genus Methanobacterium_A. Next base: position 34,458 of record DAQK01000027.1, on the reverse strand, counting down.
GGAAGAATAATAAAAAAATTTAGAATTAACCTTCAAAATACCATTACAATATTGGCGTAACTTTTCTATAGAATCATCTTCTGAAGCATTATCCACAACAATGACAACAAAATTATGATAATTGATTTGAAATATTGATTCCAAACATTCTACAGTGTCTTCCCATCCATTCCAATTAAGAATGATTATAGTAACTCTCGGATTAGGCATAATTCCTTTAACTATATCATATTTAAATATCTAATAATTTGTTCCATTCTTGTATCCCAAGAATTTTCTTTTAAAAATTTGATCCGTTCTGCATTTGAATATTTCCTTTTAAAACCAGTATTTATCATTTTTTTAATTAAGTTTAAAAGCTCTTCAACGTTATTGTAAAAATATAAAAATGAAGAAAAGTAATCTAGCTCTTCATAATAAATAGAAATAATTGGTTTATTAAAATTTATATATTCATATAATTTAACAGGATCTACTGATTTTACCAATGCATTTAATTTAAATGGCATGATCAAGCAATCAAATTCTTTAACATATTCATAAAGATTTTCATGTTTAATTACTCCATAAAATTTCATTCGATTATCATTTAATTTAAAATCTATTTCTAAAGGTCCAATAAAATGAAATTCAATACATTCAAATTTATCTAATGTATTTTTTATATCTTCTAAATTGATCCATTGAGATATCGTTCCCACGTAACCTATTTTAAATGGTTTTTCTAACTTTTTTTCAGGTTTATTTTTTATTATTTGCCCATCAAATGCATTTCTAACTTTTAAAAGCTTTTTTTCACAATGATATCTATTATTTAATCTTTTAAATAGATAATCAGAAGAAACTAAAACTAAGCTAGCATCGTTAACCAGTTTTTCTTCTTGTTCTAAAATCATCGATTTAAAATTGTCAGAAAAATCAAATCCAGTTGGTAAATCCATACAATCATAAATAATCTTACAATCTAAATTTGAGGGAATGTAATCGTAAAGTTGAGGAAAAGTAATCCAGATAAAATCAGGATTATACTTTTTAATTAGAAATTTAAAATAAATTCGTATATATTCTCTATTTAAAGCATAAATAATTTTATTTTGATAGAAAGGAAGCCTCAAAGCAGGTAAAATATTCAAATTATAATCAGAAATATCATATTCTCTAAATAAGAAATGTTTACTACAGAAATGAACAACAGTTACATCATAATGTTTGGATAAACCTTCAGCAATGAAATGGGGTCTTTGTTTAATCCACCTCCAATCCACATGCATAAAATATAATATTTTTTTCGCCATTAAACCACTTACTAGAAATTATGATGTGTTAAGCAATGAATCATTTTTTGTTTTTAATTTTAGCAACTATTAAAAATTGATAAGCAAATAGATTAGGCCATAATTTACAAAGTAAATAGGAAAATTTAGCAAATTTATTTACGCCATTCATTGTTACATCAAAATTAACAATTTCTAAACCTGCATCTGATATCAATTTTTTCGTGCTCTTATAATTAAAAAATCTTAAATGAGTATTATCCAATATCCCGTAATCTTCATATTGAAAATTTCCAAAAAGAAATTTTACTCGCATTCTCCAATTTGAAATATTAGGTACAGAAATTATAAAAAACCCGTCATCCTTCAGATATCTTTTGAATTTATTTATAGCATTCAACGGTTCTTTTAAGTGTTCTAAAACATCCGCAAAAATAACAAAATCAAAATAATTATCGTATTCTTTAGTTAATTCTATAGATTCAATATCGCCTAAAATTACTTCTTTGCAATAATTTTTCGCTGTTTGAGCTGATAATTTGTTAAATTCTATACCAACTATTTCACATTGGTTTAATAACATTTTTTCTGATAAAGCACCTTCTGCACAACCTACATCAAGAACGATTTTCTGTTTGCCTACATAATCGATAATTTTTTGATGAACACCATAACGGTATGGATTGAAAAAATTATATTTCCCCATAAAACCACCATTATATTTCCAAATGTTTATTACAGTTGATTACTTCGATCCGATAATCATTAATTTACTACCAAATTTATTTTATCATTTCTTTAATTATCTTTATATCCACTTTGTCAATTCCCCCAACAAGATATAACAATGGAAAATAAACAAGAATAGACACTATTAAGATGAGTAACAAATTCAGATCTTTAATACAATAAATTATGAATCCCATAATTAGACTTGCAAATATAATTTTAAATAAATCCGTTGAAATTTTCTTAATTTTTATACCATATCCTAATTGATAACAAATTCTAAAAACAACACTAACAAGGAATATTTCAGTTAAAACAGTTGCAATACATGCACCAATTAAACTAAATTTCGGTATTAAAATTAAATTTAATAATAGATTTAATATCACTGAAATTCCAGTAATTTTACTCAAGACTAGCTGTCTTTGAGTTGCTTCTAATAAACGAACAAAGGAAGCTCCACCAAATGTGAACACAAGAGTCCATATTAATATCTGTAAAGCAGTTATCGACTGTGTATACCCTGTACCAAAAATTAAAATTATTATTTTATCAGCTAAAAGTGTAGTAGTAGTCCCTATTGGAATTCCAATAATGATCATGAATTTAAAATATTTTTCGTTCATTAATTTTAAGAAATCTTGTGAAGTAAGATGAAATTTTGACATCACCGGGAAAATTGTAGTGTTAATAGTAATCGGAATAAATACCAAAAATAAAACTAGCCTATAAGCAGCATTATACCAACCTACTACTTCATTTCCTTTAATTATGGATAGTAGTACTGAATCGATATAAGTATATAGCATTACTGATATTCCTGTAAGTCCAAAAGGTAAAGCCTCAACAAAATTAGATTTCCAAAAATGTTTATCGTATTCAATTTTAAAGCGTGTGAATTTCCATATACAGATAATAATACAATACAACATGACAATTAAGCTTGTTATTGAATATATTATGGAAAATCCAATGACATTAAACCCGTAATATATCCCTATTAAAACCCCGAAAAACATTGAAATATTAGATAATATTTGTCCAACTGATTGATATTCCATTTTCTCATAAGCTTGAAATACTGAATAGAAAATTCCAAAAATAGAAGTGATTATTACTGACAAAGAAACGAAATACACTACTGTAATAATGTCTTGAGGATATCTCATTAAATTTATTGATAGAATAATTAAACCAAAAGAAAAACATGCAAGAATTAATTTGATGGCTAGAACATTTCCAATATATTTCCTTGTTAAATTTTTATATTTAGATAATTCTCTAACAGTTAATGTGTTGAGACCCAAATCTGCCAAGATTGAAAAAATTCCAGAAAAAGCCAATGCAAATGCCAATATACCATAACCATCAGCACCTAAAAAACGGGCAATATAAACCGTGTAAAAAAAGGTTAAAACGTAACTAATTATTTGAGAAATGAAAAATATACTTGTATTTCTCGCTATTCTTTGTATAAAACTCATTTTTAAATATCCTATATTTCTAATAATTAGTATCCTAAATGTTAAGATTCATATCATCATATAACAAACAAGTAGTATCAAATGATTAGATTTAATGTAATACTGATTTATAACAATCTTGATATGATTCTGCAACTATTTCCCAATTAAAATTCTCTTCAACAAAATTAAGTCCATTCTCAGCTAATTTATTCATCTTTGATTTATTTTCAATTGTAAATATAATTTTATCAACTATCTCTTGGCTATTCTTCTCTTGAAATAGTAAACCTGTTTCATTATCCACTATTATATCTTTTATTCCCCCAACATTAGACCCAATAACCGGCAAACCAGAAGCCATAGCCTCTAATAAGACCACTCCCAACCCTTCAGTATTTCCCTGGGAATCAGTTATCGATGGTAGGACAAAAAGGTCTGATGAATTATATAAACGCAACAATTCCTCATCAGAAACGTTTTTTATAATTTCAACCTCATTTTGTAATTCTAATTTTATAATCATGTTTTTGAGCTTGTTTTCTAAAGGTCCCGATCCAACAATTTTCAGTCTCGCATTCTTATGCTTCTTTAAAACCTCTTTCATAGCCCTTATAAGATATTCAAACCCCTTTCGCTCTATTAAATAGCCTACTGATAATATTTGGAACATATCTTCATTTTTTGGAAGTTTTAATGGTTTGAAGAAATCAGTGTCCACTCCAAATGGTATTATCTGGATATTATATTCATCCAACCCTGCTTCCAAACAGGAATCTCTGGTGGCTGAACTGTTGGTTATGGTTTTCTTTGCATTATTTACAATCCACTTAAGAGCAAAGATAGTATGATATCTTTTCGAGAGATACACTTCTTCCCCATGTATGGTATTAATGTAAGGAATTCCGTATATTTTTTTTAAAAATAAAGCTCCTAATCCATTGGGTATGGGCCATTGCACATGAACAATATCCATATCTCTAAATTTCCTCAGTGAATATACTATATTAAAAAAGAGAAAACTTATAACCTGTAATTTTACAAGGAATCCCTCTTTAACATTGTCAATCATCCCTGACCTGCCTGCAAGTCTTTGGAATCTTCGAGGATAAAAATAGTTGAACCTCTCCACATCCACTCCTTCAAGGTTAAATTTAGTCTTACCACCAGCAAATGGGGCCAAAACTTTTACCTCATGGCCCTGTTTAACGATTTCCCTCATTAATCTATGAACGAATATACCATGAGGATCATCTTCATATTCAGGGTATGCAGATGTAATAACGCCTATTTTCATGTTGGTACCTTAATTTTCAATATTATTAATCATTTAATTAAATCATGCTCTTTCATAAATAACTAAACTTCCAAATTGTTTTATTGGTTTATAAGAAGTTAAATTGATCTCATTTGAAGAGAAATAATAATCAGCATTATTACTTACTAAATAGTTGTTAGAAGCTAAATTATCCTGCGGTGTGAATGTGGTGTTATCCTTCACCCCACCGAGATATGCTTGATTATTTTTAAAGGTAAACATGATCTTCACATCTGTTTTTAAATGCCACGCTAAATATGGCCACAAATCAGAGTAAATGACTTTATTTTTATAGTCCGGTTCATAACTAGTAAACCATTCACTTGCTAAAGCTGTTTGTTCATTTGTGACTTTAGTACCTTGAAATCCATCTTCTATTGATGGTAATAGAGATGCTGTAGATAACAAAATCAATAGTGTAAGAATTAAAGCAAACGCTGGAAAAATCAAGTTAGCCCCTTTTAATTTGACGGTTAATTTACTCAGAACAATTTTCAATCCTAATAATAATAAGTACGCAACACCAGGGGCCATTAAAATGAAGTATCTGCTGCTTTTAATAACATATACACTGTTAAATATGAAAAAAGCCATAAACCATGCAAACACCAAAAGGTGTAAGTCTATATTTCTTAACTCCTTTATCAAAGTGAAAAATACCAAACCGACTGCTAAAAACATTACTTCGCTGGCCATGTAATGAACCTGGCCAAATGTTCCAATGAAAATTAAAGTTAAAACTGTAAATACTAACAATTTAAATTTTAGATTCCTTTTCTCTCTATTTACTATGCTCATGAATTTATTCTTAATTTCAGGTTTGTTTTTTACTCTAATTAGAGAATAAATTGCCAATCCGATGCCTATTAAAAATGTTATTAGGAAACTTTGAAATCCAGTATAACTAAAGAATCTCTTAACGTAAAATAAAGGATCGGGGTTATAAGGGTGATAATCAGGTGAAAAGGTTCTGGAAGTTGCACCAAAAGTATCCATAAAGGGAAAAAGGATATTACCAAATTCTATTTGATAAAACCATAAAACAGGTATTATCAGTAGGAAGGAAGCTAATATTCCCCATCCTATACATTTCAAACTCTTAATTTCCTGTCTATTCATGAATATATAGAGAACTACTGGAAATATGATGAGAGCTGCATTGAATCTTGCTAAAAAGGCCATAGTCCAGAAGAGGAAAAATAAAATAAAGAACTTTGAATTTTTTTTAACAGCTAAAACTAGAAAGTAAAATGCCCAAATTATAAATGCTCCACAAGTAAAATCTGAAAATCCTAACCCAGACATTAGTATGATATTAGGGAAAGTAGCATAAAGCAACCCCCCAAAGAAGCTTTCAATTTTATTGAAATGGAGATTTAATAATAAATAGAATCCTATTAATCCAAATATATAAATTAAGAGGTCTACAACATAAGCAGCTGTTGCAGAGACAAATCCTAATTTAAAAACCATTGAAATCAGGAATGGGAAAAAGACCGGTCTGGTCCAATCATAGTATCCGACTCCCTTGCCAGAGAAATAAAGAGCGTTCAAGAGAAAATCGCATGTATCTGATAGAGGTCCAATATCTATCTGAATTAACAATCTATAATATGATATAACGCTTACAATAATGATTAACAGAATAAGTGGTATGTAATGGATAAAATATTTATTTAAATGGTCTTTCTCCCCTTCTTTCTTTGGTGATCTGGTGGAAAGTTTCAAATTAAATACCACCTATTAACTCTTCTTCTTATAAATGGTCAAGTATCCAAATTTGTTTATAGGGTCATAATTATTCAGATTAACCCAGTCACGAATACTGAAGTAGTAATCGGCGTTATTTTCAACCAAAAAGTTATTAGCTGCATCACTATCTTCTTTTGTCGGACTATAATCCTTTAAATTTAAATAATATTTTTGATTATTTTTAAATTCTGGCATTTTTTGCACATTCATCTGGAGAAACCATGCTGTATTCGGCCATAGATCAGAAAATACTATTTTAGACTTATAATCTGGATCATAGTTCACCAGCCAGTGGCTAGCTTCTCCCATATTAATATTAACAGTTTTAAGTGTGTTATTTGCGTCTGGAATAGTCGATATATACAAAGCGGTGGATAAAATTATGACCAATATAAATATTGGTGCAAGATAAGATGTTAATTTTCTCTGTTTTATTAAGCCAACCTGGTTTTCCACTATTTTCAAACCTCTAATCAAGAAATATGCAAACGACGGCAATATCATCAGGAAATATCTTATATCTTTAAGTGAATACGCACTGATGAAAATTAAAAACGATGCAAACCAAGATAAAAATAAAAAGTCTAAATCATATTTATTATCGTGCTTTAACAGTTTAAATAAACCCAAAAATATGAAAAAGAATAATATCTCGCTCAATAGATAAGAAACACTTCCCCAACTAATCAAGAATACGACAAATAAAATAACCACACTCAACTTTATTAATAAATTCTCCCTGAAATTAATTTTAAATTCTGGAATACTTGATTTTCCAAGCCATAATTTAATATAACTAAGTAATAAACCCCCCATTATAGTTAATATAACCAATAAAGCCCCATTTCCAATTACTAATGGCAATAATTTTATGTAGAAGAATGGATCTGGATCATAATCGAAATGCTCACTTATAAGGCCTGAACTCGTGCCATAGAAATCTAAAAAAGGAAATAAAGGATTTCCATATTTAAATGAATAATATATTAAAACAGGAATGATTATTAAAGAAGATACGGCGATTCCAAAGGCTATATTTCTTTGATTTTTTATATTTTTCCAATTTATTAGAATATAAAGGAACAAAGGGAAAATAATTAAAGCCTGATTAAATTTCGTCAAAAAGGCCAACATTGCTAAGGGGAAAGAGATAAAAAAGAATTTTGAATCCTTTTTAACTGCTAGAACTGTGAAATACAAGGCCCATATGGAAATGGAAATGCTGGAAAGTTCAGGAAAACCCACTGCGACATAAGTTAATAAGATGGGGAATGTTGCATATAAAAGACTACCTAAAAAGGAATATAAAGAATTGAAACGTAATTTCAGAAGTAAAAACAACCCAATGGTTCCTAAAATATAAAATATTCCGTCTATGATAAATATTGGTGCTTCTGAAAGGCCATCAAATCTGAAAACAATCGAAATCAGGAAAGAAATGAATGGGGGCCTAAGATCAGAATAACCTATACTTTTACCTGCAAATTCAGCAGCATTTGCCAAAAAGTCATATGCGTCATAAGTTGGTCCTATTATGAGTTGTATTTTTATCTTTGAATAGGTGATGATAATCAAAATAATAACCAGGAAAATTAATAGAAACCAGCGATTACTCTTGATTTTGTTTACTATTTCCATTAAAACATCCCTTTTATTTCCGATAAAAACTGTAACTACTAAAATGGACTTCTAAAGAATTTATCTAATTCTTATTTAAAATAAATCCCCTCATTCAACCGGGGAATCATGGCCATCAAAACACATTGCTCGGTATTCCCGGTACGGTCCAGTTGCCCTCGGGATAGGTAACTCACCGCACCCATCTTTTCACCTAGATTATTCACACCGGTAAGTTCGTCCATCACGTCACCCACTTCTTTTCCGTTTAACACTTCCTCCACCACTGCTGGTGGGTATTCGAAGCCCGCGCTCACGCCCAGGGTTGTTTTTTCTCCGTCGTAGATGGCGCACCACTGCAGGTCTACGTAGCCGGTGATGGTGTGGGGTGCCTCTAAGAGGCCGGATTCGATGCCCACTCCCAGGTCACAGTCAGGTGAATACGCTCTTTTTGCCCGGTTTACCGCTCCTTCTATGGTTTGTTCCAGTCCGATGGGCTGATCTGGTACCCCGGAGTTAACATGAACAGATGATACACTGATATCGTTATAGTACTTCTCTAAAACATTCCTGGTGGCCTGGACCTTTACTGGATTCTTGGAACCTACCTGTACTATCATGAATCTCCCCCCCCCAGATTAGACTATCAAAGGTTTGGGGGGTCAGTCCCTTAAAACCGTACCAGCAACATCGATCTCTCCCTCCCGTATCCGGGTGGAGGAGATGGGTTTACCGTCATCGGCCAGCACCATATCGATGGTTATGATGTCCAGGGGTTTCATGCCTTTCTTTTTCCTGATGTCGTTTATCATTTGGGCGGTGGGTTCTGTCTCTTCACTTACCACCAGGGCTTCTATGTCTTCTTCCTGTATGGTCAGTCCGCAGGAGTCGTCCAGGCGTGATACTATATAGTTGCCTGTGAATTTTTCAAGTTCCCAGACCAGATTGGACATCCTCTCACTGCAGGGTTCTATAGGGCCCTTATCCTGGGCGAATTCATCCGATGTCACCCCGATAAGTACCAGTTCGCTCAGCTGGAAGGCCTTGCTCAGGAGTTTCAGGTGTCCTTCGTGGAATCTGTCGAAGGTCCCCCCTACGGCCAACTTTCTATATTTTTTCTTGTGCATATTTTTTTCCTTCCATTCGTTACCTTGATTATGTTTTGAAGTTAAAATATAAGTTATGCTCCGGGAACATAACGTGGTCATCAAGGATCCCCGCCGGGTGGATTTACGCTTCGCATCCTGCTATCCCAATCTCTATCGCAGCGCCATGTCCAGCCTGGGATTCCATATAATCTACGATTTTCTAAATTCACGGGAAGACGTGTACTGCGAAAGGGCTGTGTATCCCTATTTTAGAACCCTGGAATCAAGCTCTCTCCTAAAATATTTTGATATAGTTGGTTTTTCACTCCAGTACGAGCAGGACTACTTCCATGTCCTGGAGATGCTCCGGGAAGGGGGAGTACCCATCAAGAAGAGTGAAAGGACCAGTGAGGATCCCCTGGTTATTGCCGGCGGACCATGTGCAAGTTCCAACCCATCACCCATGACCGATTTCATCGACATGTTCCTGGTGGGTGAGGCGGAGGTCATGCTGGACCAGTTCATAGACACCTACCTAGAACTGGACAACCCCCGGGAAGAGTTAGACGCCTTCCTGGATATCAAAGGGGTTTATGTGCCGGATAACCCGGTGGAAATGGTTGTGGTGGAAGATATGAGGGATGCCTGGCATCCCATCAAACAGGTTATACCGGGAACTGATGATAAGGATTTCATACCTGCCTTTGGCCGGGCATTTCTCTTAGGAGTGTCCCGGGGATGCACCAGGGGATGCCGGTTCTGTATGGCCGGTTGCATGTACCGGCCCCGGAGGGAAGCACCCTTAAAAGATCTGTTAGAGATTGCGGAGAAATGCAGACAGGCCACCGGCCTGGACCGGGTGGCTCTTATCGGTGCGGCTGTATCTGATTACTCAGAAATCGAAGAATTATGTCTGGAATTATATGAAAGGGATTTCCAGATAACAACACCATCTTTAAGGATTGAGTCTATCTCTGATGAACTCTTAACCACCCTGAAAGAGAGCGGGCTTAAAACCATCACCATAGCCCCAGAATCCACCTGGAGGATCAGGAAAGTGGCTAATAAACCCATCACCGATGATAATATCATAACTATAATGAATAAGGCCTTTAATTATGATCTCAATGTTAAACTCTACTTCATGCTAGGGCTGCCAACGGAAACCAGTGAAGACCTGGACGATCTACTTAAATTAATCAAGAATCTAGAGGCAATTCCTAAGAGAAGATCAGCACTCCGTATAAGCGTAAATCCCTTCATCCCCAAACCCCATACACCCTTCCAGTGGGAGGATTTTGACTTCAAAGAGATGAAAAATGATGTTAAATTCTTAAAATCAGAACTGAAGAGATCCAACCTCAAAATAGACAGTCCCCGGATGGCCCTTATACAGTACGTCTTATCCATGGGAACTGCTAAACTGGGAAGTACCATTCTAAAATCCCTGGAAACTAAAGTTCCCATCAGAAAATGGGAAAAGTTAACTCCTAAGTGGGATATGGATGATGAACTACCCTGGGATAACATCCATGTGGGTGTTAGGAAAGATTATCTTAAGGAAGAATATCTAAAAGCCTTAAAGGGTGATGTTACGCCCTGGTGTGAGACTTTCGGTTGTTACGATTGTGGTGCCTGTGATAAAGGAAAATTAAATCCTTCTAACTAACCCTTAAATCCTATTAATTAACTGCCTGATCCTTCTAAGGAACCTGACTAAAAAACACCTCAGGGTAACGTAACCTCCGGGCGAATAAACCTTCCTGGTGAATTATTTCCCGTCTGACAGGGGTAAGTTCGTGTTCTGGTGAATATCTTAGATATACCGGCACTCCCACCAGTATAAGTATAACACCGATGATTATCTGGTTAATCTGGGTTTGGGTTATCAGGTAGATGCAGACTATGATCCCCCAGTACCGGTACAAATCTGGGTAGTTTTATTCCTCCTCCAATTCTTTTTTTAAGGGGGAGGAGACTGCAAAACAGGTTACCAGGTAGCAAAAGAGTATGGTGAAGACTGATAAGATTATCAGCTGGTGCCGAAGATGGCTGCAATCAGCGTTACAGAACTCTGCACAATTAGGGAAACGTAGGGCGTACCATATTTGGGGGTGGATTTTAGCAAATGCATGGGGTAAGAGAGCGTCTCCGGCCATGGCATATGGTATCCGTGCAGCGGTGAGTACTCCAGCTTCATCAGAACCGGATATGGAGAAAAGGGCGCCTACAGATAAGAGCAAAGCACCTGACACTCCCATTATGGTGAATCCTGCCAGGGCTAAAGGAGCGGTGGAATGGGAAAGCATTTGCCAGGGTATGGTTCCCACCATCAGGAAGTTGGTGATCACATAGAAAACCATTATAATCACCATTCCAAAACTTATAGCCAATGGTATGGTCTTTTTTGGGATCTATTATCTCATCAGAAGGGACTGTGACCAGTTCAAACCCTATGTAAGCCCAGAATATCAATACCAGGGCACTGCCCAGACCCCCTAATCCCAGTGGGAGGAAGGGAGTGGGATTTGAAACCAGCACGGTTGGATTTATGGCTAAGAAGATTATTCCGGCCACGGTGAATACGAGTAAAGGGGCTAGCTTCAGGATGGTTAATATATCATTGGCCTTCCCGGCCTGTTTCACCCCCACTATATTTATCACGGTTAAAAAAAAGGACGAAGATTACCTTGATGGTTATCTGTAAAAATAAGGGCATATGGGGATAGAAATAGGATAGATAAGCCCACAAATGCTAGGGGAAATACTGCTATGGCACTCCATTCAGCGATGATCAGTGTCCCAGCCCACTAGGAAACCTATAAAATCTCCAAACGCCTCTTTAGCATAGGCGTAGGGCCCGCCTACCCTGGGGATTACGGAAAAGCATTCAGCGAAACAGAGGGCTATGGTGATGGCCATTAAACCAGCTATAACCCAGGCCAGTATGGATGCCGGCCCCAGGAAGCCTGTTCCAAATGCAGCGGGGCAGTGTAAATGTCGGCACCGACTATGGCTCCGATGACCAGGTTCATCACATCAAAAAAAAACTCAGGGACTTTTTCAGGACAACCATAGTGTTCTTATATATATTCCTTAGAGAAGAAATACATATAGATCACAGACTGGAAATAGATAACAGTTGTAGAAAGTATTAAAATGGGTAATATTCATGCGACCATCAAAAAGAGTACAAGATATCAGTCTTTCCGGGATAAGGAAGATGTTTGAACTGGTAGGTGCTGATTCCATCAACCTCGGCTTGGGTGAGCCGGATTTTGACACCCCACCCCACATCAGAGAAGCAGCCAAGAAAGCCCTGGACGAGGGGTTCACCCATTACACCGTTAACAAAGGGATAATAGAGCTCAGGGAAGCTATTTCTGCTAAACTTAAAGAGGATAATGGTATAAAGGTTTCTCCTGATAACGTAATAGTTACGGTTGGTGCCAGCGAGGGCTTGCAGATTGCCTTAAATGCCCTGGTGGATGTGGGTGATGAAGTTTTAATCCCTGATCCAGGCTTCGTATCCTACGATGCATCAGTTAAACTGGTCGGTGGCAGATCAGTATCGGTGAAGTTGACCGATGAAGATGAATTTCGGATGACACCGGAGAAGGTCCAGGAGAACATCACCAGTAAAACCAGGGCAGTTATCATCAACTCCCCCTCCAATCCCACCGGGAGTGTCATGACCAAAGAGGATATTAAAGGTGTGGCCCAGATTGCTGATGACCATGGGATAGCGGTTATCTCCGATGAAATCTATGAAAAGATTATCTACGATGAGAAACATTACAGTCCAGGAACCTACACCGAGAACAGCATCACCATCAACGGTTTTTCTAAGGCCTATGCCATGACCGGTTTTAGAATCGGTTACGTGGCCGCGGGTCATGAGATTACCGAGGAAATGTTGAAGGTGCACCAGTATAACACGGCCTGCGCCAGTTCCATCTCACAGAAAGCCGCCTTGGCTGCTCTTGAGGGGCCTCAGGATAGTATAGATGCTATGGTGAAGGAGTTCAGGAGGAGAAGGGATTTAATCATCAGCCGTCTGAGGGGTATGGGTATAAGCTGTGTGGAGCCTAAAGGTGCTTTCTATGTCTTCCCCCGGGTTAAGTTTCCCGAGGCTTTTGTGGCCAGAGCCCTGCAAAAGGATGTTATACTGGTTCCTGGTATTTCCTGTGGAATTTATGGGGAGGATCATGTCCGGTTATCATATGCTGCTTCTTATGAAGAAATTGAGGAAGCTATGGTCAGGTTAGACAGGATCTATCCTTAGACATAATTTTTAAGTTTTCTCGATTAATTTCAAGTTTTGATTAGAAATGGAAATGTCAGGAACAGTCGTTTTCGCATGTACATGTCTTGCGACATCTTTTCCATCGATTATAAAAGAAAAAGATGCATCGGCTATTACATCAGATCTTTCTGATCTGACTTTGACTTTTACATCAAAGTCTTCTTTCAGAATGTCACTTGATATGTTCAAAACTTTAGATGCCTGGAGAAGTTCAACTGCTACTAATTTATTGTCATTATCGAAATCAAGTATCATATCTCCTGCATCGATTGTTCTAACAATCTGATAATCCTTATCTACTTTTAAATAAAGCAGGTCAATATCGGCTTCGTATCTTTTAATGAGCTGGACCATTTTATCCTCTTCTCCCTACATCTTTGTTCATATGTCGTCACGACTTTAATAATCTTTTTGCCAATTGCGATAATTATAATCAAATCTTTAAAAACTTTACATGGATGTTCATAATGCAGTTTAAACAAATTTAATCCCTGTTTTTCAACATAATTAGGGAATTTAGCTATTAAACTGTTATAAATCCATTCAAACTGTAACGGCCTCCTCGTTTATTTTCTCTATACTATGATTCGTTAAAATTATATCTTCTTTATCTCTTACATCAACTAAAATCTTCTCTAATTCCTTCTCTGAAATATGTACGAATTCATCTCTCCGGTTTTCCCACATGGGTCTCTGCACCACTAGATTCAATATCCATGTTATATCAAATAATAGTAAAAATTATTATATAAGTATTACTATTGTAGAGAAACTGCCCGACAATACTGAGTTTAAAATTTAAAATCTCAAATTATATCTGTAAAGAAATTTTAAGTAGAAATTCGTCAATAGTCATAACAGAGATTCAATCTGATGGAGGCCTAAATTTTGGATGAAAACAGGAGGAAAAAAACAGGAAGAAAAGCCGTCACTGTCGCCATTTCAGGAAACATCCTCCTTACCATCTTTAATTTTGTGGTGGGCATCTTATCCGGCAGCACCGCTCTGGTGGCGGAGGCTGCTCACACCCTTTCTGATGTGATAACCTCCATGATCACTGCCGTCGGCTTCAGGATCGGTTTAAAACCCCCGGACAGTGAGCACCCCTATGGTCATGGTAGGGCCGAGCCCCTGGTTGGGCTGGTAATCGTTGTTTTTCTCCTTTTCATTGCCTATGAGATCATATCAGAAGCCTATAGTAAGCTGCTACTCATGGGTAGTTTAGCTCCTCCAGATTGGACTGCGGCGTTAATGGCCATCATAGGGATCGCGGTTAATATCACCATGACCCGGTATATGATGAACGTGGGAAAGAAGATAAACAGTCCCGCCATAATAGCCGATGCCCAGCATCAGAAGGTGGATGTATTCTCCTGCGCCGCAATCGTGGTGGGGGTTGCCGGCTCCAACATGGGGCTGTTAATTTTAGACCCCTTAGTAGCAGTCTTAATTGCTGTACTGGTTTTAAAGATCGCCTTCGATGTGGGGAAAGAAAATATCAACAACCTGATGGGGAAGGTACCCTCCACAGACCTCATAGTAGAGATAACAAAAGCCGGAACTTCAGTTAAAGGAGTTAAGGGTATGCATGATATCAAAGTAAATTATATGGGCCCTAATGCTTCGGTTGATCTGCACATCACTGTGGATCCGGAACTATCCCTACGAAACGCTCATAAAATAGCCCACCAGGTAGAGAAGAGTGTAATAGACAGGGTGGACATAGTATCCATTGTATACGTTCACGTCTGCCCCGAAGGTGAGGACGAAGATGTCTGTTTAGAGGAATAATAAATATATTCAAAAGGAAGAATGACCAACAAAAACCTGAAGAAAGAAATTATAAGGAAGTGCAGGGAACTCCAAATCCCCCTGGTAGGCTTTGCACCCGTGGATCGGTGGGAGAATCCGCCAGAAGAACTACCCAACAAGTTCAATGAGTGGATACCAGAGGAATTCTGGCCCCAGTCCATCTTCCCTGAAGCAAAGACAGTAATCGTCATCGGATTACCGGTTCAGCTGCCCATAGTGGAAACCGCACCCTCCATATACTATCATGAACTTTACAATACGGTGAATGCCGCCCTGGATGCTAAGGCCTATGAAATCTCCAATTTCTTAACTTCCAAGGGTTACCCTTCCATTTATCTACCCCGGGATGGCTATGGTGATATAGAGGTTCTTCTTGAAAAGCCGTTAACTTTCTTTTCACACAGACATGCCGCATATCTCGCTGGTCTCGGTTCTTTCGGACTAAGTAACGTGCTTTTAACCCTGGAATATGGTCCCCGGGTGAGGTTCACTTCTATCTTCACCACCGCTGAGATAGAAGGTGACCCCATTAAAGGGGAGGACCTATGCACCCGCTGCCTGGCCTGTTACAACCACTGCCCGGTGAATGCGGTAAAGAGGGAGGGTGAATTCCCACCACCGGTTGATAAGATCAGCTGCGCCTTAAGGAGTAAAGAGCTCAGGAAGGAGTGCCGGTCCCCCTGCGGTATCTGTATAAAGGTCTGTCCAGTAGGGGAGGACAGGAAGGTCTGGGGTAGAGAGGACGTATCCATATATGATGAAAATAAAACTCCCCATAAATATAGAAGGGCCTGGGAGCATGTAAGGAGATATGGGAGTAAAAAGTAATATAAAGGAAGATGAGAACAAATTACTAAACTAATGGCGATTAACATGAACAAGCAATTTGCAGACCGGATGAACAACGTTCATAAATCATTCATCAGGGAGATATTGAAGGTCACCGAGGATCCGAATATCATATCCTTTGCCGGAGGGCTTCCCCACCCCAAATCATTCCCGGTTAAAGAGGTAGAGGAAGCAGTCACCAAAGTATTAGGGACCAGAGGGGAAGAAGCACTCCAATACAGCACAACTGAAGGATACAGGCCCCTCAGGGAATATATTGCCCAGAGGTACCTGAAAAAGGGTTTAGAAGTTGATGCGGACCAGATTCTAATCACCAACGGCTCGCAGCAGGGAATAGACTTAACTGGTAAAGTATTTCTAAACAAGGGAGATAGGGTCCTGTTTGAAAATCCCACCTACCTTGCCGCCATACAGTCATTCGGATTGTTAGATGCAGAATTTAAATCTGTACCTTTACTGGAGGATGGGATTGATACGGATGCCCTCAGTAAGGCATTGGATGAAGATGATATCAAATTATTTTATTCAGTTACCAATTTCCAGAACCCTACCGGGATAACCTACTCCCGGGAGAAAAGAGAAAAAGTAGCGGAAATTTTACGAGATAGGGATACGGTATTTTTAGAGGATAACCCCTACGGAGAGATAAGATTCCTGGGGGAAGATCTACCACCGGTTAAATCTTACCTGGAAGAGGGGATACTTTTGGGCTCATTTTCTAAGATCGTCTCTCCTGGTATGCGGCTGGGCTGGATAGTGGCCCCGGAAGATGTAATGGAAAAACTGGTCATTGCCAAGCAGGCCTCGGACCTTCATTCTAACTACTTCACCCAGAGGGTGATATACCAGTATTTAACGGATAACGATGTGGATAAGCACATAGAGAAGATAAGGGAGATGTACCGGAACCAGAGAAATTTAATGGTGGAGATGATCGCTGAACACTTCCCGGATGGGGTGGATTACACCAAACCGGAAGGTGGGATGTTTCTATGGGTCACCCTCCCGGAAGGTTTGTCCTCACTGGAACTCTTTGACCTGGCCATCCGTGAAAATGTGACCTTCGTGCCTGGTAAAGCCTTTTTCTGTGAAGAGGGTGGGGATAATACGTTAAGGCTTAATTTCTCTAATTCTAGTGAGGAAAAGATCGAGGAAGGTATGGGAAGACTGGGTGGTGCCATTGGAAAATTAATGAACCAGAAAGAACATAGATGATAGTTGAAACTGAAATATTTGATATCCGAAAGGTTAATAATTTTGATACAACAGGATTAGAATGGTTTACACTTCCCATATAAAATTAAACCCGGTTGCCCCCTATAATTTTGATCTAAGCACCAGAACTTTCACTGCTGGCGATCCACAAATCAGCAGGTATGAAGATGGTAAGTTCTGGCAGGTTATCAGAGTAAATGGAAAGTTAATCTTCGTTTTGATGGAATCAACCGGAACGGTGGAGGAACCAGAATTCTCCATCACCTTAAAGTCCAATGAAAAAATAACCAGGGAAGATATAAGTTCTGGCAAAAGAATTATAAATTCCATATTTAACCTTGATTTTGACCTGAATGAATTCTATGAGTATATGAAACCCGACCCGGTGATGTCGAAACTTACAGGAAAACTCAGAGGGCTTAAAAGTCGTAGAACTACCACTGTTTTTGAAGCACTGGCCTCATCCATCATCGAACAGCAGATATCTCTTATAGCCTCCCAGAGCATAGAAAGACAGATGATAAAGGACCACGGGGATGAACTCCGTTTTGATAGCCGGGTATATTATGCCTTTCCCACCCCGGAAACTTTATCAAAGCTAACTAAAGAACAACTCCGCGAATCTGGACTGAGTTTCAGAAAAGCAGAGTATATAATAGATATTGCTAAGCCGATAACCTCAGGTAAACTTGATTTAGAGAGTTGCCGGGATATTAAAGATGTAAATAAAATCACTGAAAAACTTAGTCAGTTGAGGGGAGTGGGAGAGTGGACTGCCCATCTAACTGTTTTAAGGGGTATGCACCGCCATCAGGCATTTCCTGCCGATGATCCGGGTTTGAGGAGATCCATATCCCATTTCTACTGCAACGACAAAAAAATATCGGCAGACAACGCCCGGAAAATAGCCACTCGATGGGGGAAATGGAGAGGTTTAGCTGGATTTTATCTAATCGTTGGTATGTTCAGGGATGTAAAGATACAGAATTAGAAAAATGATTAGATACACAAAATAAAGAAAAAAAGGGGGAGTTTTAGTCTTCAACATATTTTATGGTGGATTTATAAGCCAAAAGCAGACAGATCAAGATGATAGGTACCAGTATATCCATGTAGAGTGCGAATCCCATGTTTCCGGGTGCTGCGTTACCTGTCTCCAGGAAGTTCCTTATATGGCCATAGGCCGCTCCCAGGTAGAATATTGAAAATCCGATTATAGTGGCTACCCAGAAATTCTCCCTGATCTTAAGGCACAACAAACCTAACACTCCAAAGGCCAGGTTGACTATACCCACTTCAAACTGGAAGGGACTGTCTGGTGGCCAGCCTATTACCGTGGCCACTGCATTGGCATCGAAAACATGGCCCATAAACGCCCATATACTACTAACTCCCACCATCAAGAATAAAAACCATACTAAAAAATAGTTCAAAAAACTCTGTTTTTCGTCGGGGGTGCTTTACTTAAAAGTAGCTGCACTATCGGACCTACTATGGCTATTATCAAAAACACGTATACTATATCATCCAGTGCTCCATTATCATGCACCTCCCATAATTGAATCATAGGTTAATAATTGATTTGTACGAATCTGTACATAAAATTATCTGCTGGTTTGGGAATTAATGGAAAAATAGTATGTTAAACGCCGGGGACGGGATTTGAACCCGCGAGATCCAAAGGATCATTGGCTTAGCAGGCCAACGCCGTACCAGACTGGGCCACCCCGGCAGTTGAATTTGGCAACTAAATGGTTTGTATCATCTACTATTTAAAGACATCATTCATCTGGTGTTGATTCATTTTCCCCAATTAAGGTTACCAGTACCTTGTCTATGTGGTGTCCGTCCATATCTACTATTTCGATGTTGATCTGTCCGCATTTAAAGGTTTCCCCGGTGTAGGGTATTCTCCCTAAACGGTACAGTATGAAACCTGCGAGGGTATTGTAAATATCACTTTCTTCTTCTGGCAGTTCTTCTATACCCAATAGCTCTTTAAATTCATCTATCTGGATGGCTCCATCCACTAACCAACCACCATTTAAACGTTTCACCACTTCCGGCTCATCTATATCAGGGATATCTCCCACTATGGCTTCCAGGATATCGTAGAGAGTAATTAAACCTTCTACACTCCCGTATTCATCGATCACCAGGGCCATGTGTACGTGTTGAGTTGATTCTTTTGAATAATTTCAGGACATCCAGTATATCCGAGCTTTCCGGTACGATCACCGGGTTTTTCATGTGCTTTTCCAGGGTTTTTCCACTGGTAATTTCCACGTCGTAAATGTCTTTGAGCTTGATCACCCCTAGAAAGTTGTCCAGGCTCCTCTTACACAGGGGAAACATGGCCCTTTTACTCTGGTTTATCCTGGATTTAATTGTTTCTGCTGATTCTTCCACATCCAGCCATGCTATTTCTGTTTTAGGGGTCATGAGCGAGGTCACCCTCCGTTCATCCAGGGTGAAGACTCTCTTTATTATATCTTCCTCAGTTTGCTTAAACTCCCCTGTTTCTGTCCCTTCCTCTATTAATAATTTTATCTCTTCTTCTGATGCGCTTTCTTCCGTTTTAGGTTTTACTCGGAGTATTTTAAGCACCGCATCCATGGAATAACTTAAAAAGAGTACCAGTGGTTTGGCTATGGTCGATATTAACTGCATCGGCCTGGCAATCTTAACCGCGATCTTCTCGGGGTTGTTGAGTGCGATCCTTTTGGGTACCAGCTCCCCGATGATAAGGGAAAGGTAGGTGATGATTAAGACTACCACGATGAATCCCACCGCTTCACTATACTGGCTTAAAAAGGGGATGCCCTCCACATATCCGGAGATTGCTTGGACCAGTGTGGCGCCACCGAATGCACCGGCCAGTATGCCTATCAAGGTTATACCGATCTGTATGGTGGATAAAAACTGGTTGGGTGATTCTGCAAGCTCAATGGCTATATCTGCATTTTTATTGCCGTCTTCACTCATCTTCTGCAGTTTTATTCTCCGGGAAGTTATAACTGCAATCTCAGAAAGTGCGAAGATACCATTTAGTATAATTAGAATAAAGATAACCAGTATCTCGATGTAAAAAAGTCCGTTCATGATTAATTACCTAATGTTCTTTTATCATCTTCTATTGATAAAAATTTCCATCTGTCATCTAATATGGATAAATCTTTAGCAAAGGGATAGTTTATTATTTTTTTAAGGGACTTATTAGTACTGGGGGTAATAAGATCAAGGTTAAAGACATGGATGCTATAGAAATTAGGAAATTACGTCTTTATAATAATGGTTTAAGTAATTCTCCCTTTAAAACTGTTTCTGATGCAGTTTCACATTTTAGGTGCAGTTCAGGCACAGGACTTCTCCGCTGCTAAATGGGCACTGGGGCTTCGTATTAAAAATTCTACAGATGAAAATATTGAAAAGGTATTTTGTGAAGGTAATATCCTGCGCACTCACCTGATGCGACCTACCTGGCATTTTATAGTACCAGAAAATATCCGCTGGATGCTGGAATTGACTGCACCAAGAATAAAACCCACCCTTGCATCTTCTAATCGGAAACTGAAACTTGATGATGATCTACTTTCCAAAAGCAATGCTACAATCGTCAAAGCTTTACAGGATCATACATATTTCACTCGGCAAGAGTTAAAAAAGGTATTAACGGGTATAGGCATTAATACAGATGTTCAGCGCCTGGCCCATATTATAATATGGGCTGAGTTAGATGGATTAATATGCAGCGGACCCTTGCCTGGAAAACAGTTCACCTACGCACTCCTAGAAGAAAGGGTGAAAAAGACAAGGAAATTAAGCCGAAAACAAGCTCTTATTAACCTTGTAACTAATTATTTTAAAAGTCACGGTCCAGCTCAGCTGAAGGGACTTTTCCTGGTGGTCAGGACTCACAGTTAAAGATTCAAAAGAAGCTATTAATTCAATTAAACAAAAGTTAAACCAATTGACCTATGATGACCGGACTTACTGGTTCTTCCACCATGAAAAGGCCGAAATACCTGATCCTCCCTCAGTTCTTTTACTGTCGATTTATGACGAGTATACCATCTCCTATAAAGACAGAAGCGATATCAGTGAAGCTAGAGACATAGAAAGAATGATTTCAATGGGTAATGCCTTAACTGCAGCCATTATTTTAGACGGTAAAGTGGCAGGCACCTGGAGGAAAGCTTTGAAGAAAAATAAGGTTGAAATCAGCCTTAACCCTTTCCGAAAATTCAATGAAGATGAAGAAAAGGCAGTAGAAGCAGAGATCCATCGATATGGTGAGTTTGTGGGAATCCCTGTGAAAACTTTATTGTGAGTCAGCCTGTAAAAATTTTATTGTGAGTATAGTGGGCGTGTTCAAGAGTGGACAGACCTTCCAGACACTGGTGATCCAGAAACCCAACTCCACCCCGTTGCTCCACAAGCATCAGCTGTCCGAGGTAGAGCTGCTTCTTTCCAGACCTGACCCGTTCCCCCGGTTAAGACAGTTAACTCCAACCCTACAGTTGGAACCCTGCCACCACTGATCCTGCGGGACGAAGCTTCGACGTTGAATTCCTGGGCCAACATCCGGTTAATCTGCCGCCTCTTGAACTTCGACTGCACCGTATAGGGGATATGTGCTTACAGAGGACCCCTAACCCTCCAGTCTAGCCCATTGTATTTTGGGGTGTTTTGGTATTTAAAACATTTGATCAGGTTTTAATGGATACTAGACGAATTTTCATATTTAGATAAGATTATGAGATGTAAGACTTTGGTGGTAGATGTAAAAACCGCCATAACTATCTAAACCCTATGTCAATCAACTATCAATTAAATTGAGTTAAAAAGTAATGTAATGATCCACCATAACTTATTTTAATTTGTACAATGAATTATTACATATGGCTGATATTTTATTAAGAAATGCGGTTTCTTGTTTGTCCAATATCACGAAGAAATCTAACATTAATTTGCATCCTCATTATCAAATAAGGAAATTACAAAGACATATAAATAATAAATAGGTGTATAATTGTATAATAAAAGAGGAATTAGTGGGCATATTAAAACAAAGTGATGATAAATTCAGATTATATTACAAACACCCTATTATTCCGAAAACACATGATTTAATAATAGTAGTTGTGATAAATGATTTGATCACCAAAGATATAACTGTCGTCACATCATATAAACAAACTATTAAAAAGAGAGAGCGTCGAAAATGAAAGAGGAAAAGCCATTTAGAATGGAAAAAGATTATGATTTTCAGAACGATTCCTTATTTATGTATGTAACAGATGAATATGAATATAAAGAGTCAGTAGAATTAGGAGATAATATAATTCTTGATTTTGATGATGATGATGTGCCTGTTGCTATTGAAATATTAGACGCTGCGAAAGTTTTGAATGTTGAAAAATTTTCTTTGCAGAATTTAAAAAGTTTAAATATGGAAATATCTATAGAAGAGGATTCTATTACAATTGAAGCAAAATTTAAGGTACTATTACATCAAAAGGAATTAGATGCTCCTATATCACTAGAAGTTCCTAATGATTTGAATTTACCCCAAATACAAACTGAATTTGCATTAGCATAAATCATAATAAAACTTATTTTTTCTTCATTTAGGTTTTGTATACTGAAAATTTAATAGATTTCAAAAATTCATTTTACTGTAATTTTACAAATTTATTTTAGATTTCATCTTCATAATTTTAAATATGGAATGGTTACTCTTAATCGGTATCATTATCAGTTCCTTCATGGCCTTCAACATAGCCGGTAATGATGTGAGCAACTCGGTTGGCACCAGCGTAGGTAGTGGTTCCCTTGAAATGAGATCTGCCCTGATAATGGGGGCTATTTTTATGTTCATCGGTGCTGTTTATCTGGGGACCAACGTCTCCCGGACCATCGGCAACGGCATCATCGGCTCTGATGTTTTAACCACCTCCGGGGCTTTAATCATCGTTCTAGCAGCTGCTATCTGGATCACCTTCACCTTAATCAGTAAGATCCCCATATCTGGTTCTGATGCGGTAGTCAGCTCTGTCTTTGGTTTTGGCCTGGCTGCTGCCGGTCCTTCTTACATCCACTTTGATGTGATGGGGTTGATAGTGCTTAGCTGGATCTTATCTCCGCTCATAGGGATGTGCACCGGATTCCTCCTCTACTACCTCCTGCGCAGGGGTTACCTCTCCCAGATTAAATCGGCGGGTAAAAAAGACCGGTTGGAGAAGGTTTTTTCTTACCTCCAGATTGCAAGTGGCGCGTTCACCGGGTTGAACGTGGGTGCCATCGATATAGCGGTGGCCACCGCTGTTTTGTTCTACGGATTCGGTACGGTGGGCTTTGAGATCGAAATTATAGGGGCCGTGGCCATGGTGGTAGGTATCATACTCGCCGGTGGTAGGGTGACCAAAACCATCGGCAAACGGATAACTGAACTGGTCCCCACCCGGGGTTTTTCCGCCCAGATATCCATGGGTACGGTGGTTTATGTTTTCGTCATGTTAGGTATGCCCATTTCCCCCACCCAAACTTTAGTTGGTTCGGTTATCGGTGTGGGCCTGGCCCGGGGTACTGATACTGTGAAATTCGATGTCATAAAACATATCGCCACCACCTGGATCGTTACCATTCCCGCGTGTATACTCCTCTCTGGTGGTATGTATTTCCTTTTCTCACTCTTTTAAAGGGTTTATACCAATTTAAGTACGTTTTCTCCCTACTTTTAAAATTAGTTTCAATATTGCCAAACCAATAAAATTATAATGTTAAAGTTTTATATTTATTATCTAAATGGAGGGAGTAAAAAAAATGAAGGCTACTGCAGTAAAAATAGTTGAGAAGGTATACTGGACGGGAGTTCTTGACTGGGATATCAGGAACTTCCACGGATATACACTGAATGGAACCACATATAACTGCTATCTTGTTTTCAGTTCGAATAAAGCAGTGTTAATCGACAATACTTATCCGGGTACATCCGCCCAGATGTGGGGGAGAATAGAAGATGCCTTCCAGAGGGAAGGAAGAGAATTAAAGATCGACGTGATCATCCAGAACCATATCGAGAAGGACCATAGCGGGGCCCTGGTAGAAGTGCATAAGAAATTCCCAGAGGCACCCATCTACTGCACAGCACCGGGTTCAATCGGCCTCAAAAAACACTATAAAGGGCTGGAAGATGCTGATCTCAGGACAGTTAAAACCGGGGATACCCTGGAAGTGGATGAGAGGCAGTTCGTATTCCTGCAGGCCCAGATGCTCCACTGGCCAGACAGCATGTTCACACTACTTACAGACGACACTGGAATCCTGTTTTCAAACGATGCATTCGGCCAGCACCTGTGCATCAAGGACAGATACGACACGGATATTCCAGAGTACGTCCTGATGGACGCCTCGAAGAAATACTACGCCAACCTGCTTACACCCCTTTCCATGTTAATTCTCCAGAAATTTGAAGAAATCAATAAATTAGGCCTCTTAGACAATATTAAGATGATCGCCCCATCACACGGCCAGATCTGGACGGATCCCATGAAGGTCATCATGGCCTATAATGACTGGGCCACTGGTAAATGTGAAGATAAGGCCACCATCATCTACGATACCATGCACTACTCCACCCGGACCATGGCCCATGCCCTGGCCGAGGGACTTATAGCCGAGGATATAGACGTGAGCATGTACTTCATTCACGAGGATGAAAGGAGTGAGATGGTTAAGGATATCCTGGTAAGCAAGGCCCTCCTCGTCGGGGTGCCCACCATGTTCAACGGGCCATTCCCCAGTGTGGGTGACCTGATGTACTACCTCCGGGGGCTGAGCTTCGACCGGACCGGTGTAAAAAGAAGGGCGGTTACCTTCGGCTCCAAGGGATGGAGTGGAAAGGCAGCCGACCAGTTAGCAGAAACCCTGGAAAGTAGTGGTTTCCAGGTGATGGAAACCTATGAAGTGGATTACGTCCCCACCGATGAACAGTTAGATGAATGTTTTGCCATTGGAGAGAGGCTGGGGAAGGAAATTAAAGAGTCTTGGGAAGGGAAATAACGCAATCCTGGTAAGTTTAAGCAGACCCGGTAAAACTTAAGGAAAACAGGTAAGCCCATTTTAAAAATAAACTAATGGAAGGAGGATTAACTGGTATGAAGACCCTGGAATTTGAAAGTGGACTGGACCCTAGGAAGAAGTTGATGGTGATGCTGTTCTGGACCAACCGTAAGGCAGCCCGGACTGAAGGCTGTGCACCGTTCTATATCAAGAAGATCATCACCCCGGATAAAACCTACACCCAGGAAGGGAGTAAACTACTTAAATTAAGTGATGAAATACTGGACGAACTGGAAAAAAATATAGCCGATGATAAACCATTGGAGATGGAATTGAATATTGGAGATGAGGTAATCGAGACAAAACTCGAGGGAAACACCTTCACAGTGTCCACCACCAAGAGTGATGTGATCGAAGAGGAAATAATGGAAAAATTAACCACAGAGCTTAGAAAGAAATATCCAGTTGTTTGTGAATCCTTTGAACCACGAGTCACCCCTCTGGAGTGATAATTTCACTTCCTTTTTTTATTTATTTTTATGTGAAACATCCTAAATAAGGTTTTTTTTCTAAATTACCCCTTTTATAAAGGTAGTTCCAGGCAGTAGCTTTAAGTAATTGTAAGTTTTATATAAAAACATTCATAGAACTAATATTTAATAAGGGTAATGGGTGGATTTTTTTCTTTTAGGAACCTGAAATATTTTAATTGGCGATTATCATGATATCATCTTCCTCTGTCTGGTTTAAAAAGAGAATATGGGTTGCTCCTATTCTTTTAGCCGCTATTTTAATCACTGTTCAGGTGCTGGCTACCATATTTGGATTGAGCTTCTACCGGAACTATTTTTACCTGGTGATGATCGTATTCGTCGTGGTCCTGGTGGCCTTTTTAAGTGAGAGGGTGGAGAAAGTGCGCAGCCTGAACCAGCTCAACGAAGAACTAGAAGAAGAAAGGAAAAAATTAGAAGCCGCCAATCAGGAACTGGAAAGCTTTGCCTATTCAGTTTCACATGATTTAAGAGTCCCTCTGAGGGCGATTGATGGTTTTTCACGGATATTAGTGGAGGATTATGAGGAAAACCTGGATGAGGATGGTAAAAGGCTCATCAACATCATCCGGGAAAACACCAAGAAGATGGGCCAGTTAATCGATGACATACTCCAGTTATCCCGGGCAGGCCGGCAGGAGATGAATCTGACCAAGTTAGACCTGGAAAGCCTCTTCCAGAGTGCGTTCAGGGAACTGGAACAGTCCCACCCGGACCGGGATATCCAGCTGGAAATGGAACCGTTACCCCCTGTTTATGGAGACCGAATCCTCCTAGGGCAGGTGATAAGTAACCTGCTTGCCAACTCCATCAAATTCACCTCACCTAGAAAGACCGCCCTAATAAACGTCGGTTTCCAGGTGGGGAAGAACGAATACATCTACCATGTCCAGGATAATGGTGTGGGCTTTAACATGAAATATTCAGGCAAGTTATTCGGACTTTTCCAGAGATTACATGGCCAGGATGAGTTTGAAGGAACTGGTGTAGGCCTTTCTATCGTGCAGCGCATCATACGGAGGCATGGGGGAGATGTCTGGGCAGAAGGAAAGGTTGATGAGGGGGCAACTTTCTACTTCAGTTTACCCATCAGGAACGATATAAATTAAATTATATACACCAAATAATCAATGATAAATAGGAGATACTGAATCCAGTGAAAAGTTTGAAAAAACGCGCAACTACCTAAGTAGGGGGATCTAAATGGAATGCGATGAGATAGAAATTCTTCTGGTGGAAGATAATCCTACCGATGCAGAGTTAACCATCAGAGCACTCAAAAAAAAGAATTTAACTAACAAACTGGTCTGGGTTAAAGATGGAGCGGAAGCTCTGGATTTCTTATTCACCACTGGCGATTATGCCGAAAGAAACACGGAAGATCTGCCCAAATTAGTTCTACTGGACCTCAGGATGCCTAAAGTAGACGGGCTGGAGGTTCTCCAGAAGATAAAGTCCGACGAGAGGACCAAGAAAATACCAGTGGTGGTTTTAACCTCCTCCAAGGAAGATGAAGACATAGTGGAAAGCTACAAGCTCGGTGTAAACAGTTACGTTAGTAAACCCGTGGAGTTTGATGAATTCACCAAGGCAGTTTCCACACTAGGATTATACTGGATGTTACTGAACAAACCACCAGAATAAGTGATTAAAATGGTAGGAAATCTCAAAATACTCATACTGGAAGATGTAGAGTTCGATGCCGAACTCATAGTACATGAGATGCGTCGGGAAGGCATCGATTTCATATCCATGAGGGTAGAGACAGAAGAGGAATACGTAAATGCACTGGAAGATTTCAGCCCTGACGTGGTGCTGGTGGACCATTCCCTGCCCCAGTTCGATGGTGTTACTGCACTGGAAATCCTGAAGGAGAAAACCCCAGACACCCCTCTTATATTTGTAAGTGGTAAGATAGGGGATGAATTTGCAGTGGACGTCCTTAAGAAGGGTGCCGCGGATTACGTCTTTAAAAATAACCTATCAAAACTGGTACCTGCAATTGAAAGAGCCTTAAAAGAACGTTCTGAATTACTGGAGAGGAGGAAAGCAGAAGAAAAACTTAAAACCGCCTATAAAGATATGGAGGTAAGGATCCAGAACAGGACCCGGGAACTATCCCAGATCAACCAGAAATTACTGGGGGAAATTGCCGAGCGTAAACTGGTAGAAGAGGCTTTAAATAAATCCATCAAAGAGAAGGACGTGCTCCTGAAGGAGATACACCACCGGGTTAAGAACAACCTGCAGATCGTATCCAGTCTACTAAGTTTACAGTCCCAGTATGTGAATGAACCTGGTTCTGTTGAGTTATTCAAGGAAAGCCAGAGCAGGATAATATCCATGGCCCTGATACATGAAAAACTGTACCAAACCGGAGATTTAACCCGGATAAACCTCTCTGAATATGCAAATGAACTGATCGGCGACCTGTTTCGGTCTTACAGTGTCAACACCCACCTGATGAAGTATCAGATAGAATCCAAGAACATCCTCCTGGATATAAACACCGCCATTCCCTGCGGACTGATAATCAACGAACTGGTGACCAATTCTATTAAACACGCCTTCCCCGATAACCGGAGTGGGGAAATTAAGATTGACATCCAGTGCCAGGACGGTAACTGCATATTAAAGATAGCAGATAACGGTATTGGTTTCCCAGATGATCTGGATATAAATGATGTAAAGACATTGGGCCTGCAACTGGTTACCAGCCTCACCAAACAACTGGATGGTACCATAGAGCTCGATAGAGAAGGCGGCACCTGTTTTACCATTAAATTCAACGAATCCGGGTGTTGAAGAAAAAGTAAGGATTTTAAATCCCTAGTGTAGAAGGGGTACTATTTTTAAAATTTAAGGGCCTTTATTATATCCCCATCGGATATGATTCCAGTCATCTTATTTCCTTCCATTACTACCAGCTGGTTTATTATTCCGTCCGAACTGGATCTCATCTTTTCTACTGCCTTTATTAGATCTTCATCAGGACCGATGACTGCCACGTCTTTCACCATGACTTTTTCCACGCTGGTTCCCAGTTCATATTTATCCAGTATCAGGTTGTGGCCCAGATCAGTGGCGGTTACAATTCCTACGAGTTTATCCTCAAATACCACTGGAAGAGAGCTTATCTTGTGTTTCATCAGTTTTTCAAAGGCAAACACTACATCTTCTGATGGTGGAACGGTTATCACGTTCCCTGCTGTCATAACGTCTCTAACTTTTAGATCTTCTAACATACTTGTTCACTTCCATTGGGGATCCTGGTTTTGTCCATTAATCCCCCTTTTTTGATTGGTTGATTTAAAAAAATCCAATAATTTAACTGTCTATTCCGTAAAATCAATTACTTAATCATCTATTTTTTTAAAATTTGCTTGGTTATATCCTCAATTATGGAGTCCAGGGTGGTGGTGACATCTATGTTCTCGATAACCGGGACATGGTACTTGTTGGCCTGGCTTTCAAAGTACTTGTGGGTCCTCCTTATTGCGCCGAAATAATTCATGTAACGCTTAAGGGGTCTTCTAGCCCATAACTGTCTGCATCTTGAGTAGAATCTCCCTTTATGCACTTCCTCGTCCTGTATGGTTAACACGTACATGTTAACATTGGGGCGGGCCACCAGATCTTCCCGTACGAAGCCGGGTACGATGTGCACTCCTTCTATCACGATGCTTATACCTTCTTTAAGGGCTCTCTCTATAACAGCATCCACTCCCACGCTCACGGTGTCTACATGGTCCCGGAATCCGATGAGTACTTCATCCAGTTCCGGTGGTGGTGGTATGCGTAGTGAACGGTAAGCGGTGTAGCTTGATTCGTATATAGTAGGCAGGAGTTCCTCGGAGACTATCTTACGCATTACTTCCCGTATCATATCCGTGCTGATCATGTTACGGATGCCCAATCGGTTAGCCACTTCAAAGGCAATGGATGAGGTCCCCACTCCAGATGCACCCCCTATAAGGATTATCAGGGGATCCCTGCATTGGCGGAGTCTTTTCCACATTCCATATTTTTCTGCTATTTTCCTGTTTTCATCCTTGAGTTTTTCACCCACGATCTGGATGAGGTCGTCGATGGTTATAACCTGGATACCCTCTTTGCGCAGGTAAGCTTCTATGTGTGAGGCGAAGGTGTAAGCTTTATTTGGATCCATCTCTGCCCGGGTGAGGGACCTGGCCAGGACTCCCTTAGAGAAAGGTTCCCTATATTTTTTACCGCCTACCTGTCCTTCGACTAATATCATCTTCACTCTTTACACCTCAAAATAGGATGAGATATATGTTTTTATACTAACAAGTTGGCTTTGTTGGTTTTAGTTTAAAAGACTTTCCCTTCTAAAAAGAATTAAAAGAGGTTGTTTCATAATTATTTTTTTTGTGTTTGTGCTGTTTTGGTATTGACCCTTCTAAATACTGAAGTTTTATATATTAGATTGTTCCATAAATATATTCTGGAGAAGGTGTATTTATGGGTGTTCGTGGTCCTAAACCTGGTTTTGTGGATGTAGCTTGTCCTAATAAGAGCTGTGCAGATTATGGGAAAACAGGAAAAGGCAATATTGTGGGTAATGGAACTTACAAGACTCAAAATGGAATTGTTCATAAATATATTTGCAGAACATGTTCTAAAAGTTTCACATCACAATCTAACACAATATTACACGATTTGAAAACGAATGAAGAAACTGTTTTTTTGGCTTTGAAAATGATTTTAAAAGGTATGAGTTTACGGGGAACAGCCGAAGTTTTAGGCGTTAAACTGGACACTGTTCGCCGATGGTTGCGTATAGCAGCTGAACACAGTGAAGAAATTAACAAAGTTCTTATGAAAGACATAAAAGTGGATAAAGTTGAGTTAGATGAGTTATGGACTTTTGTTCAAAAAAAACAGTTCCGAGAATGGAGCGTGAATCAGAAGACGAAAGATGGATCTGGTTAAGCTTCGCACCAGAACACAGACTAATTTTAGCAGCATATGCTCAAAATGCTACTGATGAGATTGTTAAACAAACCTGTACAAGAATTGACGAGAAAAATTTACCTTTATTTGTAACAGACGGACGAAAATATTACAAACAAGCATTACTAGACCAATACAGCTACATTGCCAAGTTTCCGAGAACAGGACGAAGAGGAAGACCACGAAAGCCTATCCAAATGCCTTTACCTAAATTAAAGTACGCTCAGGTGGTAAAGGAACGAGAAGGGGGAGAAATCGTTAATATTGAAAAACGCATCATATTTGGCAGTGTTGATGAAATAAATCATAATGACATCTCTACATCCTATATAGAATGTGAAAATTTAACTTTAAGACAAGATAAACAACAGACTAACAAGAAAAACATTAGGATATTCCAAAGAAAATGAATGGCTCCAACACCATGCCACATTGTAAATGGTGCACCATAACTTCGTACGAACACATGATTCCCTGAAAAAACCTGATAAAAAAACAAATAAAAGGCACTGTAAATTTTTTTGTGGGTTAGGTGGTTTTGAGGTTTTGTTGGTCCCAGAATTTTTTTTTCTTTGCCATATTCTTGTCATTATGCCTTTGGGGATTTTTCATTATCCTTTTAATGTGTTGGGGGAGTGTTTTTTTGGAAGTAGTTTTCTATTTTGGTTGGTTGTTTTTTGGTACTTTAGGGTCTTTGAGGAATATGGAAGTATGTTTTGAAGTGGGGCATGATTTGTTTGAGGATTATTTTGTCTTATAATATTAGGATAATCGTTAATATTTTTTAATATTTCGTTAAAATCATTTCTAGCTTTATCATAAGATGTGGATTCAAATAAATCTAATATTTTATTTTTATAGTCTTTTATTTTTCTTGTTTCGTCTTTTTCAGTGTTGTTTTCTTTTTATATATTCTTTTGATAGTCTTGTTTATGTTTTTTCGTGCGTGTACTAGGGCTACCATTGATGTTTTTAAGCCTAGTTTTTCGATGATTGGTTTGTATTTGTCATCAAGATCGGTTGTTATTGATATTTTCTTCTGGTTACGGGTGTTTATGTCTAAAAACTCTTTTATATACTTCTTTGTCTCTTCGGGGGTATGTTTCATCCGCTACGCTGATATTATGTGTATGCTGTCGAATAAAGGTGTATCGGTAATTCCATTGTACCCCTAATTTTAGTATGTTCTACGTCAAATTCATAATAACCTGAAATACTCTGTTATTTTTTATCTTTATTTTTGTTTTTTCTGTTTCTAATATCCAGTTTTCAATGGTTGTATGTGAAATATCAATCCCTGTGTCTTTTTTTTACTTTATAAGCTATTTTACGCACTGATCCGAAGAATAAACCCATAAATTCTAATACTTTTTCTTTAAACACCCTTGTATAATTACAACCAGGCTCAACAACCTCATCTAAGTCTGTGATAAAGTTATATCCACAGTTATCACATGTATACCTTTGAATTTTGGCGTTTACAGCTCCTTCATCATAAAAAAAATAGAGTAATCTGTCGTTATATCCATCAGGAGAAACGGATTTTAGAGTAACATTTGGGACAAACACCAAAAATCATCCCCTAATATATAAAATATCCTTTTTAAAATACATTACAAGCGAATTATCGTATTTATTAGCTTTATTTATCTCTTTACTTAATTCAAATTCGTATTTCGAAAAACTTTCAAAAAAAATCAGAAAGCTTATATTGTTTTATAATTCAAAACAACTAATAGGAGCAATTATTTTTGTGGTTGTCATGTTAAAATATTTGCTCCCACCTTTATATTAACTTTACGGTCCTATTTTACAAAATAAATAGATATACAACTAAATACAACAATCAAAACGAGAAAAATAAAAAAATAAAAACCCACCAATATTATTACAGTGCCGATAATGTAGTATAAAATATAACATTTAAAAATTTTATCAAAATATTGGTCGTGTATCCTGTTTGGTTAAAATTAGATAATTAGTGTGAAGGACACACCTCCAGTTTGTAGAAATCACTTGGAGAGTGCATCCCCAAATGGAAGTTGGTATTTTTTTAACCAAATATAATATTAGCATTGAAGATGAGGATAATATCGGTGGCTAATATTGCAGCTGCTGTTAAAGCTCTGGAATTAGAAAAATTGATTACACAAGCTGTGATTGAAGAAATAGACAAAAAAAGGAGGAGGTTGATAAACTATTGCGGAGATAAATACACCCATAGGTAATGGTGACAACCGGTTTCAGCGGGCGGGAACCACCAAACACAATCCAGCTACATTAGCAGGCCAAAACTCAACCCTGAAATTTGCACAAAGTCAAAGACACAATTAACAGGTAAAAAGTTTTTCATGCCCTTGTATGAGAAAGTGCAGTTTTTATGGGGCAGAAAAAATCTTCCAAAAGAAGATGTTTCTATGGTCTTCGCAGAGCTGGCCACAAAAATGACCTACCCGAGACACCACAAGAGAAGGGAAAAACAATTCCTAAAACACACCCCTCACTCTGCACCATCTATCGAAGAGTTCTGGAGTACGGCGAGGATATTCAAATCCCACCTCCAAGAAAAGATTGAAAATTCTTTTTTAGAGGTGGCGCTTGCTGACGGTACCAAAACCCACAGCCAAGAACCACACAAGAGCAAAAACCAGGTAAACGTAACCTTAGGCATGAATAATGGCCGTAAAATCCTTCTGCATGTGCAGTGTCAACCAACCCCTGGCAAGACACTGCTGACCAACTCAAGAAGAACAAGGTACTCGCTGAAGAAGCGGTTATCGTAGGGGGATGCTGACCGGGAAATGCGAAACGCACTGGTAACTGCAGGTAAAACTTTCCAGATGGGACTTGGTCCATCTAATACGGGACACCATGTTTAATCTGTGGCGAGACCGTCAATTAACACCTGTCTGACAGGAAACAGATGATAAATAAACTGGGCAACATCATGTACACCCTCAAAAGACCAGGTAATAAATCACACAATCCAGAAACAGGAATTACAGAACATGATCAACCACACCATAGACCAACTTAAAATCTTAACCAATGAACTCAAGGAACTGAAATGCTTCCATCCTGCGTCTTTCATCAGAAAACACACAAACCACGCTGTCACCTTCGCCTTGCTAGCCGTAGAGGGAAGACAGATACCCTGGAACTCCAACATCATCGAACGTTTGATGGGAGAGATCCCAGAAAAGAACAAAACATAAATGGATGCGCTGGACCACCAAAGGACTAAAAGCAATCCTAAACCTCATCCTGGTCCGATACGTATCCGAAGAAAACTATACAAAATTTAAAAACCAAATAATGAACACCCAAAATCTAAAAAACATAAACAGACAAATCAAGATCACAACTGGAAAATTCTAACCAAAGTTGAAACACAACTAAAATATTATAAAAAAATTAGGAGGTTTAGAAGTTGTCTATAACTTCTC
>DAQK01000024.1 GCA_002502855.1 Methanobacterium sp. UBA279 | reverse complement strand
ATATGTGTAATATGTTACTTTATGAGGAAGTACAATGTGTGGTATGGGGATCCAGTATCCATAATTTACTGTGCGTATGCCTATGCGGAGTTCATTGTGTCCGGGTATGGGTATCAGTCCCCAAAGTTTATAACTTGGAACCCAAACTGTATAGAAGTAAGGTACTGTTACCGTGAAGCTCACATAATGGTATGTATAGTATATGTACCCTGGTAACCAATAGGAGTGTTCAACCTTTTGCCAATACCCGTTTGCTTTAATATCCCTCATTTCATCGTCGGTTAATAGTGTGGCGTTTGCTGGTGCTTGGTCGTTGATGATTAGTGCAATTCCGGTGTAGAGTTCGTTGAATTTATCCCGTGTCATTTCAATGTTTCCCAGGTTAGGGTCGAATAGATAAACTGTTGTATCTGTGATGTTTTGTATGACTTCGAAGTGATTATCCCCATCGATCGATAGAACTACCAAATAATTGGTTCTAAGTTGGTCTATGGTTAATCTGGCCCCTATTGCAGTTGCTCCTTTGGCTTGTGTTACTTCCTTCAATCCATACAAACTGGTTCCTATTTCGTCTGTACCAGCTAGTTCAGCCAGTTAGGCTTCTGTAGTGTAGATTTCCGGATTTTTGAGTATTGTAGCTAGTGCTGCTGGTCCACATGTGTAGATTGTAGTGGCCATTACCACTTCACCAGAATCTATTACAGATGTATTCTGTAAGCCTAATTATCGTTAAGTATTTTCGATAATAAGAGACCAATAGTCTTGATAGTAATCTCACTCCATTATTTTGTCATATCTGTAAATATATTAAATTTTTCATGGGATCCATTATTTAGTAAATAATGGTTATGTACTTTCATTAATTTTTTCAATTTCTTTAAAGATATTGGGTTTAAAAAGCAATGTGATGACAAGAATACATGCTAAAATTCCGAAAGCAAAGAATACGTATTCTCTAATGTTCTGCAGATATGTTAGTTTATATAAATAGTTATCAATCAAGATTATGCCTTGGACTATTATTATAAATAATAAAATTACGTAATAAACATTTCGATTGTAATTGATGAGCTTTGATCTAGAAATCAATACTCCGATAATACCTAAACAAAAAACTAGCAATCCTGGATTTCCTGAAGATAAGTAATTAAAAAATACACCAACTAAAGTCAATAACAGTATAATAAAAAAATTTCTGTCGTTCATTTTTTTGACTCTTTAATTTTAAATCCTAAAAAATTATTAAATAAAGTGTCTGATATACACTTTTTTTAAAATAACCATATAATACTTTGGCCACCATGTTTGTCGTTGTTTATCAGTTAGAAACCATCCATTCCATACTGGGGTCTATCATATTTACATATCCCTCTCCTGCTCCAGTGGGATTAGGATCAGGATTAACAATTTTGGTAAAGTCAGTTCCATAGAAACCATATGCAGAAAAAATTGCGTTGGCGATTGTACCTTTTGTTAAGGATGCAGCTACACCCGAAATTAGAACTGTTCCAGAAACTTCCACTCCCAAATAACCTGCACTAGCTAAAGTGGCAGTTGCACCAATGAAATTTTTGTAGTTTAAATCGCTCGCATCTGCTTCTCGAACATAAGCCGCATACGGTTCGAAGTATCCGGGTACTAGGTAAGGTATTATGATCGTTTTGCGAATGTGGTAATATTCTATTTTATATCCGGAAGGATACCAAAATCCACCTATTTCTCTTGGACCCCATGGTGTCCAAATGTTCCAACCACGATGGTAAGACCATAAAACAACTGGATAAGGAATAGATATATTTATTGATATAGATAATTTTGGTTTTCAAGCTTTTTCACCTCCTTTTACAGTGATTGCTTAATTTGTCGATATGGTTAAAGGATAAAGAAGGGAATAACTAAAAAAAAGTACACCCCCCATCCCCATTACATATGTTAGTGTTTACTTAATAACTATTTTTTGCTGGGAAAGTTGATTCGTATAGACGGAAGGTGGAAGTAATAACTGTGGAGAAGGTGGAAGTACTACTGGAAAAAAATGAAGGTAACTAAAAAAAATGAAGGATAAATATTTAGAGATTATTGATTTCAGGAACTTTTTGAACCATTTTCATGGCCTTAGATCATTTCAACCCGTTTCCAGGCTTTGATCTTTAACCTGTTTAGAGGACTTGATCTTTTCAACCTGTTTCCAGACCTTGGATCTTAAAAGTACCAGGGCTAATATCCCTAAAAATATGCAGCTTAGGGCGTTAACCAGGAGAACATCCGGGGAATAGGCTATGTAGGCACAAATAACACCATTCAGTTTGTTGTTAAATAAGTGCATTACCACCGCTATCCAAATGCTCCCTGTCTTCAGGACCGCGTAACTCAAGATAATACCAAATACAATGGTGAAGACCGTCATCAGGATATTACCCAGAATAGGTTGTCCTGGGAAATTGTATCCCAGGGCATTCATGGGATAATGCCAGACACCCCATATAACCCCCAGTACCAGAACACCTTTATAACTTCCCAAAAGAGGGAATAATCTGTCCTGAAGGTATCCTCTCCATCCCAGTTCTTCTCCGAAATACCAGGTCCACTCTGTAAAGAAATATAAAACGAAATAAGAAACTAAGGTTACTATAAATGCAGAAATATCAAATTCTGTCAGGGGAGTGCCCAATCCAGTGAAATTAAGTGTAAGGTATTCCAGGATAAGTAGGGCAAAAACTGCCAGTGGCAAAATAAGATAGTATTTACGATTTTTACCGAAGGATAACTGGGAGGACACCAAGCCTTTCCCCCATTTCTTCTTTAGGTTCAGGGCAATTACCGTTACCATTCCCAGAACAGCAATGATGGTGGAAAGAACCGGCAGGTTCATTACCGTCCCCATAACTGGCCAGCAATAGTTTTCAAAGGCAAACAATACAGCATAAAGCAGGAAAAAGGCAAATATGATTTTAGTTTCCCTGGTCAGGGCCTTTGATTTAAAGTAAATCATACAGAGAATAGCACTGGCGGCGGGAATGAACATGCTCACTGCCAGGGTAGTGCTCCATACCGGGGACAGGGGAGAGGATATGTAACCCGCCCGGTTGAAAACGAAAAATTGGAGAATGTAGGTTGCGGCGAAAGTAATAATTAAAAAGGTAAATAGCTCTTTTTTCAGTTGACTCCGATTTAGCATGTTTTCCATTGATAACTCCCTCTTTTTAGTACCGGTGTTTTTAAGAGAATTTTGAAAAACTTATATTTTTCGGTTTGGTTTAGCAAGTTTTTTATGTGCTTGTTTGTACAAGTAGGTGCTTATGAAATCGTTAACACAGTTTGCATTGAATAAGGCGTATGAGCGGGTTGAGAAGTTGGGTGACAAATTTGATTGAAGCCAAATAATGTGATTGATTGGGATAAATTTAGACCTATCGTTGCGGATATGTATGATAATCACACCGAAAAGGGTGGTAGGCCCTAATTATGATGAAATATTGATGGTTAAGCTATTGGTTCTTCAGGCATGATATGGTTTTGTCTGATCCTGAGCTAGAACGCCAGGTGACGGACCGAATTTCGTTTTATGAAGTTTCTGGGATTTCCAGAAACTAATTCCCGACCATACTACGGTGTGGTATTTCCGGGAACGCCTCGCTAAGACAGGTAAAGATGAGGAAATTTGGGGATGAACTGCAAAGACAACTAGATGAGAATTAATATGAAAGTTAAAAAGGGTGTTATGCAAGATGCGACTTTCCTTGCTATAGCCCGGGCTGATAAGCCTCGCGGGCCCGAGGCCAAAACCCGGAGAAACAAGGAAGGTACTTGGGCTAAAAAAAGGCGGTAAAAATCACACTTTGGCTACAAACTACACATTAAAACCGATATTGATCACGGTTTGATAAGGGCGGTGGAAACCACTCCTGCAAATGTGCACGACAGCCAAAAATAGACCTTAGTGAACCTGGAGAAGTAGTTTACCGGGACAGAGGCTATTTTGGAGCGCCCTGTAAAGGGTTATAACGCCACTATGGACCGAAATGTCCGTGGACATAAAATAACCATCCAGGCAAAAAATGCGCAAACAAAAGAATCACCCGTAAAAAGAGCGCCCTGAAAACGACCCTTCGCCGTGATCAAAAATATCTTCCATTCCGGCCATCACCTAGTCACCACCATCCGGCGAATCCACACTAAAAAACATATTCAGCTGCTTTGGCTACAACCTAAAACAACTCATCACCCTCCAAAAAAACACAACCTAGCGAACGCTATCAAAAAAAAGAGGAAAAAATAAGGAAAAACATATAAATTAGCCCAAAAATAAGTAAAAAACACTTGTAAAAAATTCAAAAATACACAAAAAACAAAATCTAAAAAGTTAGGTTAATCAAAATCCTCTATCGAATTTAGCACGTGTCATCTCAATCAAACCTAGGTTAGGGTCGAAAAGAACCACCATCGTACTGTTAATGCTTTTTATCACCTCAAAGTGATTTGTTCCATCCTCAATAGTGTCATTGGATAATTTTCACATTTTATGCTTTTTTCATGTATGCAACTTTAATTCCAGGTAACTTTTTACCTGCCACTTCTTTCAGTCTTTGATTTTCTGCAGGGAAATAATATTCTCCATAAACAGTAACATTATCCCCTTCCTTAAACGGAAAAATATTAGGATAAGACACGATTAAATATAACTTTTCAGATAATCCCTGTACACCGAGTACAATATTTGTAATTGTCCTATTTTCTTTCTTAATTTCCTCTTTACTTGTAATTTGTCCAGTTATCTGTACGTTTTCTCCAATAAAAGCTTCAGGAGTACGTTGCACAACAGATAAATTCAGTTTAGTATATGGATAATTATGTATGTGAATATCATTATTTACAGGAGCATAATCGTCTTCAGATTTCTCCCTACATATTCCAATATACTTCATATCACTTCTACGAATTTGTAAGAATAAATAGGTCAAAATTAAACCAGGTATCAATAAGAGATTCCACATTTCATCATATAAAATGATATGAATACTTCTCATGAAAAAAGCCAGTATAACTTGAATAATAATTACACTTAACATCAATAGTAAATATTTAAACGACATCTTAATTTTATTTATTTCAAGATAATAACCATATATTATAATCATAGTCCCTATTAGAGAAAAATATAAAGATAAAAGATATTTAAACAGAAAAAAGATAATTAAAAAGGCAAAACAGACAATTATCCCCAATAATACCAACGCAGTTTGCTTTCTATTCCATTTAACTTCACTCCTAACAGTTTCAATTTTCTTATCATTATTAAAGGAAAAGAGTGGAATATGAAAAAATCGACCAAATAAACTTATTGTAAACAATGAAACAGCAATTAACATTAAATAAAAATCAATTGTCATGTAAACTCGATTGAAAAAATAGATATAAACTAAGATGGTCCATTGAAAAACATTAACACCTGAAAACCAAAAAATAAGTGATCTTTCTGTAATCTGATGATCTTCAATATAGAACCCACAAATAAATAAAAGCAAACCAATACTCGTCCAAAAAAGATCCAAAGGAGAACCAGACTGAAAAAAATAAAACAAGAAAAAGAAACTCAAAGCAAACCCAATAACCATCACAAATATCCTTACATTGCTCATGATAAACACTACTCTAAATTTTACTTCTATATATAATCGGTACCCTCTGCCATTAATGTAAGGCCCCTATTAATCATGAGTTGTCCAAAAAAGCCTGAAATATAACCGAGTGGACTACCAAAATATATCACTGCTATACCCCCGCCGAATAAGCCAGCACCCTTTACAAAATTCGCTGATTGTTGTGTTATTTTTCTAGTTAGTGCTTGTTGTTCCGGGGTCTGGTCTTCAAACCAAGTAACACCAACCTTTCTATAATGAACTTCTCCAACTGGATTTTCATTTAAGAGTTTTTCCTGTCTTGTCGCAATTTCATTAAGTTCTTTTTTAGATTTTTTAGAACTACTTAAATTAGGAATTAGATCAGGGGTTCTTATATAGGTGTAGTATAATCCTATTTTTGGTGGTACATAATGTGGTATAGGGATGTAGTATCCGCGTGTTACCCAACGTATACCAATTCGTGGCTCCCAATGCCCCGGAATGTTTATAAATCCTAAAAACTTGTTTGGAGACACCCAAACATTGTAAATATAAGGTACAGGCAAACTAAAACTCACATAATGATAAGTATAATACCAGTAACCAGGCCTAACCACATAGAAATGAGGAATCTTAATATATCCACTGGCCTTAATCTCATCCATCTCAGCTGGAGTTAAATTTACTGCACAAGCAGGTGCATCTTCACCGAAGATCATAGCAACTCCAGTGTAGAGTTCGTTGAACTTCCCAAGACTCATCTCAATATTACCCAGATTAGGGTCAAAGAGATACACAGTAGTATCTGTAATGTTCAGTATGACTTCAAAGTGATTTGTTCCATCAATATCAAGCACTACCAGATAATTCTCCATAAGCTCATCACTGGTTAACCTTACACCAACAGCAGATATACCTTTACTTTCAGCGGCTAATTTAAGATTCCAAAGACTAGTACCAGACTCATCAGTCTTAGCGAGCTCGGCGAGTTCGGCTTCCGTAGTATAAATACCCAAAGCTTTAAGAATCGTAGCCAAAGCAGCCGGACCACAACTATAAATCGTACTGGCCATCACCTCCTCACCAGTATCCACACTAGAGGAATCCGTTAAATAATTCCCCGAGAAACTATTCCCCGACAATAGAGTGCCGATACTGTTTACATAAAGTAGATACCAACCCAGTTATTTGTTATATTTACTCATTATTTAAATTCATCTTATTTGCCAAAATTTTTATCATATATCCAATAAATCCACCTACAGTCCCTAAAAACGAGAAAATAACTGCCATTCCAAACAAACTAGTAACTAGAACAACAAGTGGTGAGATATCAATATTGCTTGTATGCGGAACTATAATATATACAAGATAAAATAAAATTCCCAGCACTAATCCGCCTATCAATCCTGCCATAAATCCATTTATAATCCCATTTTTAAATCCATTATTTACAAGATATCCCACAATCATCCCAGAAACCAAAGCACCCCATACTAAACCAAAACCCACAAACAACTGTAAACAAAATCCAAGCACAGCTACTAAAACCGCCCCAACAATACTAATTTTCCAATTAACCATTCCTTTCTATCTCCATGATCTAAAAAATATCAAAGATACAGTGTCAACCCATAAATATATTATATTTTACCCCTTATTAGGGACCCAATGATTCCACCTAAAGCATCTAAAATTGCTGAAGTTGCTGCAGTTAAAAGTGCAAATATAAAAATAAAACGTACTGGATCAGAAGATTGTATGAAATGAAAATTAAGTATCATTTGCAGAATCCCCAATACAAATCCACCAACAATTCCAGCAACAAAACCATTTTTAGCCCCATTTTTATACCCATCACCAATAAGATATCCTACGATTATTCCTGGAATAAAGATACCTATAAAACTACCATACTCAACCATACCCATAACCATTCCAAGAACCACGATCAAAACCACCCCTATGATACAATATTTCCAATTTATCATCTCATTTACAACTCCCAATTTTAATTTACTTCAACATGACAAAAACACACTAATCATGATGCCCTTTGGAGAACCATATTATTACTTCTGTAATTAGGAATCCAAATATACCAAGGATCATTCCAAGCTTCATTCAGTATAGCCCATCCTCTATCCATCACAAATGTTCCAAGAATCAGTTGTCCTCTTCTTCTTTCAGGTGAAGGCGCAGAAGCGCCTAATTGAACAGTTATAAAACCATCTATTAATGCTGAAACACCAAGAACAGGACCAGATATTTTATTCCAATTAAACTCATAATGCCTTCATTACCACCACCCAGACTTATGAGTATTCCATTAGCACTGTTATTATAAATATTGCACCCGGAGAGGATGTTGTCTGTGGAGTTGTAGATGTTTACACCGTTTGTAACATTGGTTATGTTACAGCCAAGCATCTTATTTTCATTTGAACTGTTGATGAAGATACCTACAGCGTTAAGGCCACCTTTTAGGATAAGATCCTGTATAATTGAACCACTACCGCCATTGTTAATAGTAATGATCGGTAAAGTAGGATTTAATGCTTGTATAGTCACATTAAATTCACCAACAGCCCTTATTGTAAGCCGTTTATTAAGTACAATATT
The DNA here is from genome assembly GCA_002502855.1 of Methanobacterium sp. UBA279. Taxonomy (GTDB): domain Archaea; phylum Methanobacteriota; class Methanobacteria; order Methanobacteriales; family Methanobacteriaceae; genus Methanobacterium_A. The sequence continues at coordinate 30,261 of DAQK01000024.1, read as the reverse complement.
TTCGGTATACAATGCTTTTCTAAGCCATATCGTATCACCGGCAATTGTATCTGCATCATCTATTGCAGCTTGCACACTCGTAAATACTTCCTGTGTCCTGAAGTTAAAGACACCATTCTGATTCGATAATGAAAGCCAGGGTATAACTGAAACAGTTTCAGGTGCAACATCAGTAGCATTATAGCCTGCCATGACCTTGGAAAACATATAAATAAGGGATTCATATCGTATCATATCCCCAATACTGGTATCTGTAAGATTACCAGGAGCCCTAGCATTAGAATCAATATATGACAATACTTTTGTGGCCATATCAGTAAATTCACTACTTAAAATAGCGCCACTCGTAATATTTTCAGAAATGCCAGTTGGACTGTTTACACTGTCTAAAGTTACAGATACATCGAAGTAATTTTCTATATTAATAACTGTCTTGGATAAAAGTTTTAAAAACTGTGGCATGGTTACCTGAGTCCCTAAGATAGTCACACTACTTGGAAGTGCATGATTTGCATCTACATATGTTTTTACTGTTTGGGAGACTGTTTTCACTTGATCAGTTGTTATAAGCTTGGTGCTTGTATTTGAGATAACTGTCCAGGGTGTAACTGAAATTTGCTGTGGAAGGGTGCCTGTTCGGTTATAGGAACTTAAAATTTGGCTGTACATATAAACTAGTGACTCATACCTTAACTTACCCACACCAGTTATCGTCATGTTTTCCGGTGGCCTACTATTTGTACGCATAAATGAGAGGATATCCTTTGTAAGCTTAATGTAACTGGCGGCATCAATAGTTACACTTTTTGTAATGCTTTCTGCGGAATTTGTCGGTGAATTCAAGCCAGGAGTGTAAATCGGCGTGTAGTTTGATCCTTCAATATTTAAAACTGCGGTGCCTGTCAGGTGCAAGAACTGCCGCATATTAAGGGTAGTTCCAGACATCGTAACTTGTGATGGTAGTTGATGGTTTGCTTTAATGTAACTTTCCGTCTGCTTTGCTGCCTCTCCAACCTGGTCCAAAGAATAAAATTTAGTATTATTATTTATAACTGTTGTCCATGGAACTATCGTCACATTTTCTGGTAATGATGTCTCGTTATTATAATAATCCATGACCACACAGTACATATAAACCAATGATTCGTAGCGTATCTTCTCATTTGTAGCATTTACCTCTGAAGCATTTAAGAAGTTAGGAACCCGGTTATTTTCATCCATAAACAAATTAACAACAACTGCAAGATTCAAATAATCAAGACGTTTTAATGAACCAACAGTCAAAATATCATCAGTAGTACCTGTATTAGCACCATAATCCTCTAATACAACTGTTGAATTAAGTCCACCACCAATATTAGTAATAGCCATTGTCAGAAGCTTTAAAAACTTAGGCATACTAACCGATGTCCCAGATATAGGCACACTACCCGGAAGTGTATGGTTTGTCTCTATACTATTTTTCACAGTTTTTGAAGCTGTTTTTATCTGATCAAGTGTAATAAACTTGGTATTGGGATCTGATACAACACTCCACGGTCTCACATTAATCCGGTCAGGTAAAATATAATTATTTGCCTTATAAGAACTTAAAATCTGACTGTACATGTATATAAGTGATTTATAGTGTATGTTACCAATTCTACTTTCTGCATAGTTAGGTGCGCTTCTTTCCCTATACATAAAGGACTCAACACTCCTTGCAATATCAAGATACTCCGTCTTGTTAAGTGTTCCACCAGTCACTGTTTCTGATGGAGATACAGGCGCAGCATAACTTTCATGTGCGATTCCACCAGCATAAGTACCATTTACATTGTGCAGTGTTGTAGTTAAAAGTTTCAAAAACAGGGGCATACTTACAGATTGACCCGCAATATTTACACTTGCAGGTATGATGTGATTGGTCTCTATATAATTTTTAACTGTTACTGCTGTGGCAATTATTTGATTTTCATTGGAGGTAACAGTACTTGAACCAGTAACAATACTCCATGGATAAACTGTAACATACTTGGGAAGTGCACCGTTCACATTGTAATAGTTTAATATTTGACTATAGGTATAGATGAGGTTCTCATAGCGCATATCACCCACTGTAGTCCCCGCATAATTCGGTGCACGATTATTATCATCCATAAATGACTTAATATTTACTATAGTATTCATATAATTATCTATACCTATTTTAGCCACATACATATCTTCAGACGGGCTTGTAGGTGCACTGTAACTTTTAAGTATTATGGATTGATATAGATTTGCCTTGATATTTTTAATTGCAATGATTTCAAGTCTTAAAAATTGGGGCATAGATACAGTCCTATCAAAAATCTTAACATTACTTGGTATGGCATGATTAGTTTCAACATAATTTTTCACAGCCCAAGTCGCTGCGCTTATCTGATCCATACTTATAAACACAGTGTTTTGATTTGTAATAGTTGTCCAGGGCGTAAGTGTTATATAATCGGGTAAGCGTAGCTTATTGCTGGCGGAGTTCAATATTTGGGCGTATATATAAACCAGTGATTCATAACGTATAACGCCTCTTACAGTATCTTTACAGTTTGGTACTCGCCCATTGGTATCCATAAAAGTGCTGATATCACTTGCAAGGCTTAAATAATCTTCTTTGTTAAGATCTCCACCAGTAATGCTTTCAGAAGGGTTGGGGGCCGTTCCGTAATTCACCAGAGGAATTGACTGGGTTAAATTATTATTTACGTTTGTCAGGTACACGGTCTCAAATTTCAAGAAGTTAGGCATGGTTACTTTAGATCCCGAAATAGTAACGTGATCAGGTAAGGTATGCTTAGTCTCTATGTAGGATCGCACAGTGTCTGCTGCATTTTTTATCTGACCCATAGTTACGAATGCAGTGCTGTTGTTTGCAACAACTGCCCATGGCCGGACGATAATATAGTTTGGCAGAACTTCTGCTACCTGGTATGAGCTTATAATCTGGGCGAATGTGTAAACAAGTGATTCATAACGTATGTTTCCCAAACTGATTGCCCTGAAGTTTGGTGCCCGCCCATTGGTATCCATAAAGTTACTAATATAACTTGCAACATTTAAATAATCAGTTTTATTAAGATTTCCACTTGTAGTTATGGTTTCTGAAGGATTAGGCGCTGCTGTATAATTTTCTAGAGGGATTGAAGAATTTGTACTGCTATTAATATTAATCGTTGCTACGGTTATAAGTTTCAAGAATTGAGCCATATTTACTGTTGTCCCATTAATGGTCACATTATCTGGTAATTTATGATTAGCTTCTATATAAGTTGTAACAGAACTTGCTGCATATTCCAATATATCCAAATTGAAGTTTGGCACGTTAGTATCAATGGTGTAAGTTCTTGTCTGTGTTGCACCTTGATTACCGGCTGCATCACGACCATAATACTTTAAAGTCGTAACTCCCTGGTTTAAGGTTAGTGTGACAGTTTTAGCTTTATTATTCCATGTGCCATTGTTCAAACTGTAATATATTTTTGGATTGACGTCAACATGATCAGTAGCAGTTAAAGTCACATTTTTTACTGTATTGTATGAGCCAGACGCTAAATTATTGGATACAGTAGGAGCGACTGTATCTATCACTACACCAGCCGAATCCACACCAACGATATTACTTATCGCCACAGAATCAGGCAAACGAACATTAACACGATAGAAATTTACTATTCTTGCATATGCATAAACCAGTGATTCATAACGAATGTTACCCAGACTGCTAGATGCATAGTTAGGTGCCCTGCTATTGGAATTAATATAATTATAGACATTATTTGCAACCGTAACATACTCAGATTTATACAACGTACCTGTCGCAGACCCAGAAGGACCAGTAGGACCATTAACACTGCTTATATTCACAGACGCAGTTGAACCCGAATTGAGCTGCACCGCTGTTTTAGTAAGCGTTTTTAAAAACGAAGGGGCACTACTATTTTTATCAGCCACTTCAACATAACCCGGAATATTACCATTAGCTTCAGTATAATTTTTAACACCCTCCGAAGCCAAACCTATCTCAGTAACATTCAAACTCGCCGCCGAAACATCACCCATAAACAAGGCTAACACTATAAAAAAGCATATTAAAATTAAACTTCTCCTAATATAACTCATATAACCCCTCCAACACATCTTAATTGGTATTATCTTCATTTTACAACAGATACTCAGTTAAAATCTAAAAACAGAGCCACACTAAATTATCACAAATGTTACCGCCCTCTCACAATAGAAAAGAAATCATGTTTCTTTTTCAGAAGATCGTTAGTTGTCACATAACCTTAATCTTTTTTAGTGATTCAGTGGGAAACTAATATGAATAGATCATAGTAACCACCAACTATTATGACTCTGTAAACTATTTGCACCATTTAACACCGCCCGATTATTACTCATATAAAAAAATGTGAAATATCAAAAAAAGAAAAAATCGCAACAACTTATAAAATTCTCATAGTCATCTTCAAATTCCTAAAAATAGTTTTACTTTCTATTTTCAATGATCTCTAAATTTAGGGCTTTTCCTTAATTGGTCTGAATGGTGTTGCCTTTTTCATAATTACTACCCACATCACACTAAAAGCATAGCAAATGAAACAAATAAGCAATTAATTCCTAATTTAAACCCAAACATTCAAATGGAACATAAAAAAGACAAAAATTAACAAGAAATAAACCGATCAGAATAGAAAAAGAAAAAATAACCAATAAAATACCAAATAAACCAGATCTCACTAAAAATTACCAATCTATTTTATGTCCTTTAAAGATTTACTAGACTTTATTTAAGTACTCTATAGATATCATTTATTCAAACAACTGATAAATATATCATCTAGGGATAATTCCTCACCACTAACTCATTAATCTTACCCCTCCTTGAAGCGTCCCGATTGATATTTCTCTTGGCAGGTATTCTCTCCAGTTTAAAGTCTTTATAAAGAACATCGAAGAATTTATCATGCTCATCCTGATTTTTAGGGTCTGAGTTACTCAACATAAGTTTAGCTCCCTTATGGTTCATTTCTTTGAAGAAATCGGCTAATTCTTTCTGTGTATCGTCGTTAAACCCTTCTTTAGAATAATTAGTAAAATAAGAAGTTTTATTTAAGGGCCTGTAAGGCGGGTCCAGGTATACGAAGGATTTATCATCGATAAAATCGGAAGATTGAGTAAAATCTCCGTGAAAAATACTCGTCTTTTCCAGGGCAATTTTAACCTGATTTAAATTCTTTTCATCACATATTGTAGGATTTTTATAACGACCAAATGGAACATTGAACAATCCTTTACTATTCTGCCGGTAAAGACCATTAAAACAGGTTTTATTAAGGAAGATGAAATATGCGGCTCTTTTAATCCACTCTAAAGAATTTGTCTGATAATCAATTTCCTGGCTGTTGTAGGATTCTCTTATCCTGTAATAATTATCCTTTCTTTTATCCTCAGATTTATCTAGATAAGAAGTTTCTAATTCCAATAATTCCTCTGCCAACTCTTTAGCATTACATTTAATAACTTTATAGGTGAGAATTAAATCTTCATTGTTATCTGAGAGGTATGATTCCTGAATTTTGTATCGGTTATTCAGGAAAAAGAACATGGCACCCCCACCTACAAAGGGCTCCACATATCTGTGAATGGTTTTACTCTGTAGAATCTCGGAAGGTAATCTATTCTCCAGTTCTCCCAGTAGTTGTCCTTTTCCTCCCGCCCATTTAACGAATGGTTTTGCATTCAACTTTTTAATTCTCCATATTGATTAAATTAAATAGAATCCTTAATGATTGACTCTGAAGCCCCACAAAGAACTACCAGGGCTTCTGCCTCCATGAAATGTAGATCAGAGGGTATTATCAGGCAGTGGAGCGGTCCACCGAAATCTTCATCCACCAGTTTACTTATGATATCAGCACGTACCAGTGGTTTTTCGGCCCCTGCCCGGGCCACCACCACAGCTAATGTGTCCTCCGTAATAATTCCTTCATCCCTCTTCTCTTCCACCTGTAGCAGATATTCCAATCCCTGGTTGGCTGTCATGTACCGGTCGTGGTGGGCTTGGATATCCAGGAGAACCAGGCTATGCAGTTTTTCCTCTAAATTCTTACGAATCGCCAGATAGGGGGAGTGGGGGAAGTAGTTTTCCTCGGTAAAGGGGATGGTGGTGACCTTTCCAAATTTATATGCCTGTAAACCAGCTAATCCCGGTGCAGCGGTTAAAATTGAAGAAGAATGGATAACCGTAGTTTCTATATCTCTTTTTCTTGCCTGAATCATTAAATCAGTATGGGTGGTGGCAATTAACGGGTCTCCCGCACATACGAAGGCAACATCCTTATCTTGTGCTTCTTTAAGGGGGATGTTCTCTTCCTCCACCTCTTCCCTTTTTAGTACGTTTATTTGAACCCCTAATTTATACTCTAAACTTTTAATGCTCCCCTGGAATAGGCGGGATGTGTAAAATTCAGCATAAATAACATCCGCCTTTTTAAGGGCTTCCACTCCCTTTAAGGATACGTCTTGTTCATCGTAGAGTCCTAAACCAATCAGATATAACATGGGGTCACCTATAATTTAAATTTCAATAGATAACAAATTTATTTTAATTCAGTAGTTGGAATATGAACTGTGTCAATGGATAAGTATGGATGAACTACAATAAGAATTAATAGTTCAGGGTTAGAAGAAATCCATATACATACCAATGTGATCCTTATGTTGGGGCTTAAAATTCCAAGAAAACAGGCAGATCAGGTGAGGAAGATCCTCCTAAAGCATTCCCTGATGAATTTGGAACATAAAATCAAGCGTTCTGATGATTACGTGTACATCCCCCTCTCGAAAAAGCCAGATACATATGTGATGGATGAAATTGGCCTGAAAAACATCAAAATCGTTGATGTGGAATTTGAAGCCCATAAAAAAGGTCCAAAGAGCTTGAAAAATTATTTGGAAGGACGCATATCCCACCAAAAAATTCTAGATATAAGGAAATCCTTCGATATCATCGGGGATGTGGTGATACTAGAAATACCTGATGAATTGGAGTCTGAAAAATATCTAATCGCTGATTCAGCCCTTAAATTCACCAAGAGGAAGGCCATCTACCGCAAGGGCAGTGAAGTAAAGGGTGTAACCAGGACCCGTAAACTGGAATTTTTGGCCGGTGAAGACGCATCAGAGACCATCCATACAGAATACGGAGCCAGATTTCTCTTAGATGTGCGTAAAGTTTACTTCTCTCCCAGGTTGGCTACGGAAAGGGAGAGGATCGTCGAACAGGTTAAAGATGGTGAGACGATCGTGGACCTCTTTGCCGGTGTGGGTCCCTTCTCGGTGAGTATCGCCCGCCGCCGGACGGTGGAGATCTACGCCGTTGACATAAATCCAGAAGCCATCTACTATTTAAAAAGGAACATGGAACTTAACAAACTCAAAGGAAAAATTAATCCAGTCTTAGGTGATGCAGAAGAATTCCTTTTAACTAAAAAAATAAAAGCAGACCGTATTATAATGAACCTCCCGGGAACCGCCTGTAAATACCTGGAACATGCGATTTCCTCCCTTAAAAAAGGAGGTATTTTACACTACTACGAGTTTTCATCGGATTTCAACACGCCAGTGGAAAGAATAAAGGAAGCAGCCGGTGCCCGTAAAGTCACTATACAGGGTAAAAGGAAGGTTAAATCGTCCAGTCCCGGGAAGTGGCACATGGGAATTGATGCCGTTATTAATTAAGGTAAATTAAATTATAATGTTTATATAAGAATTCTTGTATAATGGAAAGTAGAGGTAAAATAAATGTCCAGATTACCCTTTTTAGACAATGTTTATCCTGGTGAAAACAACTTCTGGAGGTACTTCTTCACCATCATCCTGATCTGGGGAGCCCCCATCATTCTGGGAATTATGATAGGCATTTTCTTCATGACCTATCTTTTAACTCAGGGATTTGATGCAAGTTATTTAGTGGAGAATTTCACGTTGAATCCTTTGATATTCATGTTATTTATTGCCATTACATACGTGATTTCATTCTTCTTCCTCTACATCGGAGTGCGTTATATACACCAGAGAAAATTCCTTTCACTGGTTACCACCGAATCCAGATTCAACTGGAAAAGATTCTGGAAGGGTGGTTTGGCCTGGTTTGCCCTGCTTAACCTAAGCTTAGTCCTATCCCTGATACTTGATCCCGGCAGTTTAAAATTTAACTTTAATCTAAACCCTTTCATTTTAATACTGGTTCTAAGTCTCCTGATATTCCCGGTACAGGCATCCTTCGAAGAACTATTTTTCCGGGGATACCTGATGCAGGGATTGGGACTTTTGACCAAAAAACCAGTGCTACTCTTATTAGTTACCTCGCTGATATTTTCACTACCCCATTATTTTAACGGATCCTACACCATATTGAGTGTTGATCTCGTATTACAGGCTTTTATTCTGGGTTTAACTCTGGGTATCATTACCCTGGGTGAAAATGGTCTGGAGACTGCCATAGGGGTTCATATCTTCAACAACATCTTCGCCACCGTAATAGTCAGCCATCCAGAGGACATGGGGCTAAGCATGCCCTCCCTATTCACCAGCCTGTCTTCACCCGACCCGGTAATAGATACGTTGGGAATTGCTATTTTTGGCCTGATTTTGCTGGTTATCATTTTCTGGGGTAAAAAGGAGGAAGTGTTCCGATTATTCCAGCGGGATAACTCTGTGGAAGGGAAATAAATTGTATTCCGGAAGATAAATGATAACAGGATTGTAAAAAAAATAGAAGGAAGAATTAATAATGGGATTTAGGGATCGGTTCCGGAACGCCAACTCATGGTACAAGAAGGGTGTGGAACTCACCCAGAAAAGCCGGTATGAAGAGGCATTAGAGTGTTTCGATAAGGCGATAGAGCTGGAACCGAAATCTGAGATTGCCTGGAATACCAGGGGCTTGCTCTTGGAAAGGCTGGGGAGGTACAGTGAAGCAGTGGCCTCCTTTGATGAGGCAATTAAGTTCGATCCAGAATTTACACTGGCCCTGGTAAATAAGGGCATATCACTGAGAAAGATGGGAAAATATGAAGATGCACTGGCCTGTTTTGATGAGGTGTTTGATTTATATCCCGAGCATACCCTGGCCCTGATAAATAAAGGAATTACCCTTAGTGAGCTTAAACGATTTGATGAAGCACTGGAATGCTTTGATAAAGTAACAGAGATAGACCCGGAAAATGCAGAGGGCTGGTACAATAAAGGCATGACATATAAGGAGATAAGAAATTTAGATGAAGCCAAAAAATCATTAGAAAAGGCTTTAAAGATTAAACCAGGATATGAAGCTGCCTGGAAGGTTAAAGAAGAACTATCAAAAGGGGATTAACTTAGAAAGGGATTAACTTAGACCATATTGAACTTCTAAACTCAATAGTCTTTATTTTCAGTAAATTAAATTCTTAAGCTTTAACATGTCCTCTTCTAACTGGGGGATTAATTTACGGAAGCGTACAGCCGCTGCCGGATGGAAAAGAGCCATATATTTTCTACCATCAACTTCATAGACATTTCCATGAATCTTAGTAACATTCTTTTTACCGATTAAAGCATAGATAGCACTGTTACCAAGTAATCCAATGATTTTAGGATTTATTAAGTCGATTTGTTTATTTAAATAGAGACTTATACAGGTGGTGTACTCTAATTTCTTGGGCAATCTATTATTTTCTGGTCTGCATTTTACAATGGATGTGATATAGATATCGCGTCGATCCATCCCTGATTCAGTTATAATATCGGTTAACAGTCTACCGGAGCGACCTATGAAAGGTTTTCCGGTTTGATCTTCTTTTTCACCGGGGGCTTCGCCTACCAGTATTATTTTCGCGTCTTCGGGTCCTTCTCCAAAAACTACATTGGTTCTGCTTTCACCTAATGGACATTCAGTGCAGTTACTGGCTATTTTACAGAGTTGTTTGAGTTTAATATTAAAGCATCCCCCAGATTAATTAACCATCAAATCGGATCCAAAATCCCATCTTCAGTTATTATACCGGTTATAAGGTCTGAGGGAACGATATCAAAAGCGGGATTTTCCACTTCTGTCCCTTCCGGTGCAACCCTGCAATCCCCGAAATATAGAACTTCATCAGGATCTCTCTCCTCAATTTCCACATCGTAGATGGATATTCCCTCATCAAAGGTGCTCTTCGGTGCGGCCACATAGAAGGGTACGTTGAACCGTTTGGCTGCCAGTGCCACCATCAGGGAGCCTATTTTATTGGCAGCCCCTCCACGGGCTACCCTGTCAGCTCCCACTATCACCTTGTCTATTTTACCTTCCTGCATGAGTCTACCTGCTGCGCTGTCCACGATCAACTTGACTGGGAGGCCTTCTTCTTGCATTTCAAAGACGCTCAGGCGGGCTCCCTGGCAGAGCGGCCTAGTCTCATCACATACCACGGATATATTCTTACCCTCTTCTACTGCCGCTCTGATAACTCCCAAAGCAGTTCCATAATCTACACAGGCCAGTGCCCCAGCATTGCAGTGGGTTAATATAGTATCTCCATCATCTATCACCTTGGCACCGTTCCTTCCCAGGGCCTTATTGGTATGGATGTCCTCATCAAACATTAAAAGAGCCTCATCCAGGGCTGATTTACCCTTAGATTTAGCATCGAGTATCCTATCCACTGCCCAGAACAGGTTCACTGCAGTGGGCCGTGCGGCTTTAATCTTCTCGGCCACTTTTTCCAGGTCTTCACCAGCTAGTTCAGCCAGGGCCATGCCGAATGCAGCGGCCACCCCTATAGCCGGGGCGCCCCTCACCATCAGGTTTTTTATGGTGTGGATAACGTCCTGGTAGGTTTCACATTCAAAGTAGGTTACCTCCGACGGCAACTTGGTCTGGTCCAAGATGAACAGGTGGTTATCTTTAAAGTACAGTGTTTTCATGGAATTTTACCTCAGATAGATTAAATATAGAAAATAAAAATAGTTTGTAAAAATAAAAAATGGTTTTCAGTAGTGACTGGCTGGAGTCAGGTCCAGATGCTTATCTTCTTTTCCAGGCACGCCATAGGCATCAGCACGGCACTGAGTGCAGGCCCTAAATACTGGTATTATCTCTTCAACGGCATCTCTCACCGTACTTAGTGCCATACAGTCTGGTCTTGGTGTGTCTTTAAATTTGTAGAGTGGGATGAGTGGGATTACATTCATCAGTGATGCGCCCTGGGCTTTGACTTTCCGGGCTATATCCACTATGTGTTCATCGTTTAATCCGGGTATCAGGACGCTGTTTACCTTGACCACGATATCTTTTTGTGAGATGAGCTTTATGCCTTCTAGTTGATTCTTGGATATCACATCGAAGGCTTCCTCTTTATCGTAGACTTTGCCATGGTGTATGGCCAGTGAGTAAATCTGTTTACCTATCTCCGGGTCAGTGGCGTTTACAGTTACGGTGATACTGTTTATGTTGATCTCGGCCAGTTCATCCGCTTTATCCGGTAAAAGCAGTCCGTTGGTACTTATACATTTTATGAGTTCGGGATGTCTTACATCCATCTCCCGGAAGAACTGGAAGGTCTCCGGGTTGAAGAGGGCGTCACCTGGACCGGCCACCCCTACCACAGATATGGGCATTTCCTTGGTCACCTTATCCACGTGTGCGATGGCATCTTCCACGCTCATTATACAGGACGCTACCCCTGGCCTCATCTCACATTTGTTTATCTCCCGGGTGCAGAAGTTACACTGGATGTTACACTTAGGAGCGATGGGCACATGTATCCGTCCCACTTTATCATGCATTTTCTCGTTAAAGCAAGGGTGTACCTTGGTTAAATGGGCGAATTTGGATTCCTTCATTATCTTTTTCCTCCATCCTCAGCTTATTCATACGTTAAATAATGTAGATGAATGTTACTTGATTGTACTTGATTTTGTTTTTAAGAGTAAGCCTGATTTGTTTTAACAGTGACAAAAATATATTAGTTCGGGAGTAATAATACTTTTTTGTTTTAGAGTTTGTATATATTCTCCGATGCCTTCATATCCTTTATGATTTCCTGGGTTTTCTGGAGCCATTCATCCTTTATAGTCTCATCAGAAGCTGTAAGAGCTATATAATTACCTTCTGAGTAGTGATCCACCACCCGCAAACCCTCAGGAATTATTCTAAACAGGGCATCGTATATTTTCTTCCGTAGGTCCTCTTCGGGGTTGTACACCACCATATTTTTAATATCGGTACGGGGATCATCCACTATAACCTCGTATCTACTGGATTGATGCACCTTATTCCTTCCTTCAGTCTTCCATAATGCAGCTAATAGTTCTGGAAGGTAGGTTTCATCCTTGATCTTTAAAAAAACCTCGTTTGCTTCCCTGTTTTTTTCATACTCCGCGAAGTCCAGTAACCTCACTGGCGGGGCTGTTTTCTCGTAGCTTATCACTATGATGAACACTGGTTCTCTGGGATCTACGTAGACCCTTAAATCCTTCACTGCCCTGGTAATCTGTAGATCCTGGAGTATCTGCCTTACCACCATGTCGTAGACTTCCGCCCCAGTTTCATCGTAGCATTCTACCTTCATTTTTATCCCATTTTCATTGATTATGTTTATTTACTAATCCTTCATTTTACCCAGCCCGGATACGATGAGTGCTGAACCTACAGCTCCGATGTACTGGGAGTATTCTGGTACGATTATATCTATATTGCCCAGAGTCTGGCTTACCGCATTCACCAGGCCCGTAATCAGGGAAGTACCACCCACTTGTATTAGTGGTTCACGTATATCGATCTCCTGGAGTTGCTGCTCGTAAACCTGTTCAGCTACACTGAAACACGCAGCGGCTGCCACATCCTCTTTGGTACTACCTGCAGCTAGGGAAGTTACCAGGTCCTGGATTCCAAACACAATACAGTAACTGTTTAAAAGAGCCCTATTATGGTCTCCTTTTAAAGCCAGGGGACCTAATTCACTGATATCCACACCCAATCTTCGGGATGTGATCTCCAGGAATCTACCGGATGCACCGGCACAGATTCCACCCATGGTGAAGTTGTCTGGTATGCCGTCGTTAACCGTGATGACCTTGTTGTCCATTCCACCAATATCCAGGACAGTCGCTTCACCTTTCTGGCGATCTGCCAGGAATACTGCTCCTTTGGAGTTGACACTGAGTTCTTCCTGGATAAGATCTGCATTCAAATGTTTTCCTATGGTTAACCTTCCGTATCCAGTTACCCCTATGGCTTCTATATCTGATTGCTTGTATCCGGTGCCCTCCAGTGCACTTTTGGTTCCTTCATGGGCGTTGTCAATCACATCGGTGGTGGGCAGCCATCCAGTGCCTATGATCTCGTTGTTTTCCATCAACACCACCTTAGTGGTGGTTGACCCAGAATCAATTCCCAAAGTCAGGCCTTCCTGTTTTTCACGGGCCAGTAAACTTTTACGGGCTACTATGGTTGATAGTGCCTCCATCCTGATAAAGAGTTCATCTGCCTTGGTCCTTTCAGTGAAAGAATAAGTAACCACCGGTAAGTTGGTGTTCTGCTGGATGAAACGTCGGATTTCATTCCGGAGCAGTGCTCCCTCGGCACACCGGAAACAGGTGGCTATGAACACCGCATCGGCATCGCTTTTTCCCTCTACTATGGACATGGCCCGGGCGACCATCAAGTGGATACCGGAGCTTGCTGCTGTAAAACCGAATTTCTGGTAGGCCTCGTTTATGTAGTCAAGTTCCACATCAGGGATAACGATCTCTGCTCCGAAAGTAGCAGCTGCCTTCACTATCTCATCCTGAATACCACTGTACTCTGTTCCGCATGATATCTGTGCTATTTTAACCATTTTTATCCTCCAGGCCGTCTAGAAATTCGTTTATCTTGTTGACCAGTTCCATGGTTTCTTCACTGCTGGTGGGGTAGGTGACCTCCAGGACTGGTATGTTCCTCTTCCTGATGTTGAACATGCACAGTTCATTGGTTCTGGCACATCCCACACAGCCAAAACCGAAGGGTGCGTCTTCCATGATGATAGCGGCATCGGCCTCTTCGATGAGTGGACCGAATAGTGCCATCCGACCCCTCACACCAGAGGGTACTTCTATAGCAGCATATTTTAAACCCTCAATGGGTTCTTTCGTGGTGATGTTGAGTGGTGGTGAATCTATCTCCGCGGAAGTTACTTTTTTCCTTATCTGCCTCTGCATGACCAGTGGCTCATGACCCCGGCGCTCCACCAGATCAGCGAGTATCATGGAGTTTGGTGGGAATATAGCTATTTTCAAGTTATGTCCCCCCTTTTATCTTCATCCACTTCCTGCGGTCTTTTGGTTATCTCCTTTAGATCACTGTAAATTCCCTGGGTAATATCCACCACCCCTATGGCGGCAACTACTTCATTTTCCTCAATAAGTGGGACCACCTGTACAGGTGTTCCTTTGTATGGCCCGGTTTCGGGTATTTCACTGATCTTCTCACCTTTTTCTATTACCTTCTCCAGGACTGGTCCGGTGTAATCGTACTCCACCACTTCACCATATTCTAATCGAAGGCCTTTGGAATTTTTGGTACGCATGGTAAGGGGCAGTTCATTTACCAGCCGGTGTATGGCCAGGGCCAGTGGTTCTATTTCTTCTCCTGTTGAAGAAGCAGTTAACTTCATAATAACACTCCTCTTTTTATGGTTCTATATGATTTTTTTTATAAGGATAATTTAATCTCACACATTTATTTGCACTCGCGAGCTATCTTCTTAAATTCCTCTGGTGAGATCTTTTCCACCTTTTTCACCTTGACCTTGCGGGGGTTTTTAAGGGCTTTACTTACATCGTCCAGGAGTTCGAATTCCTTCTCCAGCTGGTGGAATCCTTCTCTGGCGCCTCCCCTTTTAGCACGGCATCTGCGGGGGTCTCCTAGTGGAAATCCCCGGTCTTTGATGAATATGTTGTAGGGATCGAGTTTTCTTATTCGTTTTATTACCTCGTCAACGTCTTCCTTCTCACCGCTTATGGCAGCACCGTAACAAGTGGTTTTAATGGTGAGTGGAAATTCCATCATATGGAGATTTCTCACCAGTTCAGTGTTGCTAATCTTGGCTGAGGGACCTAGAATTATCATCTTGGTTATTTTACCGTCTTCTTCTGCCGGTTCGCTTTGATGGAGCAGGCAACCGGTTTCTGCGATGTTGGAGTTATCTTTGCCTGTTTCAGGGGATTTATCATGGCCTGCTTTAGGAGTATACTCTTTTCCAGAATCAGGGTTTTTTGGTAATGATTCAGGTTTTTTTGGTGGTGACATAGACTGTTTCTCCCTCCTTGAATTTTTCCAGGTTTTCTAGACCTTTTACTACCTTACCTAGGATGTTGGTTGATTTGAAGGGTTCTCCTGTCGGACCGAATTCCACGTTGTCCTCAAATCGAACCCCTAATATACCCACATTCCTCTTTGACATGTTGGTTAAGCCTATCTCACCCTTGCCAACCTTTCCTTCTGGTGTGTTTTCTGGTACCAGTCCCTTACTGTCCCGGGAACTTCCCCGGAACATCATGATTTTAGTGCCAGGATAGGCGAATTGAACATTTAAAGAACCCACCGGCATATCTAAAAGTCCGGTGATCTTTCTAAAGTACCAGGAAGAACGGGGTGCTGCTTCATTATAAATATCAAGGTAGATTAGATTTTCTTCTTTTATACCGAATGTTTTAACCTGTTTCCCGCCGATTATATCCATGGTGTAGCGGGGTTCCTGGACCACCACCACGGCATCGTCATCGGTGAGTCCATCTCTAACCTGTTTTATCCCGTTTTCATCCAGTAATTCCTGGGCTTCCTTCTGGGTTAAAGATAGGGTCATTATCCTCTGTGGACTGGTTTTGAAGGTTATCTCATCTCCTTCCCTGGCAATATCCAGTAGCTGTATCCCGCTATCCACGTGACCAACCACTGAATGGGATGGTGTGGAGACCCGGTCCTCCCGGTATATGTAAACCCTTCCGGTTCCTTTACCAGTATTTCTAATAGTGATGGTTCCCCTCTTCCTCTGACCAACATATTCCGGTGGACTTTCCAGTCCCTGTAACCCGTAGAAGCCGACGAATGAATCCGATTCGTAGTCGATGTGCATTCTATCGTCTTCGGACAATGCAAAGAAGTGTTCGGCAGAGTTGGGTGATTTCCCTGATAAACTTACTTTGACGTAGGTGAAGATCTCATTTCCTGGGAATACTTCAGTATCCAGATCGGTTATGGCCGCGCTTTTAACCACGCTTTTTCTCTCCAGGACTGGTTTAACCTTCGTAATCTCATCCTGGTCATCCAGTTTCATCACCGTTCTCTTACCACCGATCACCTGGGCGAATACACCGTTACTTCCACCGGTGGTTTCCGGCACCCCATATACTGCCTGGGTTTTATCTTTCATCAGGATTATGTGGGTGGCGTCTGCAGTAAATCCAGATAGACTCAGCACCACATCCCAACGCTCGTATTCATGTTCATCATGTGTCGGCTCCAGATCTGTTTTTATGGGGCCGATGGCCACATCATTGGTGGTGGTCCATCTGATGCGCAGGTCTTCAAAATCCCGGTACCTCTTTTTCCAGGTGTTTTTAAGCTCTTCAGGGGCGTCAGGTAATAGTTCGATTATTATGCTGCCCTTGGTTGTTTTAAGTTTGTACTTGTTCACGTACTGTTCCACTTCTTCGGTTCCCTTGATCAATCCTAAAACACATCCTTCCAGATACGGCGCACCGGAAGCCTCTACGGCATCTCTTATGGTTGAACCCTCAGGAAGGTCTATTTTCTCCCCGTTAATCTTTACTTGCATGGAAAAAACCTCTTATTGTCTATTCAAATCATTTAATTAATTTTTTAACCTATTTTGATGTGATATAACTTATTTTAAGGTGATATTTTTGAATATATTTTTCTAGGATTGTAATTATTTATCTCCAGATTTTAAATCAGTTTTCCATCTGTAAATCTTCTTTTATATTTCTTGTTTGACACCCATAATCCTATCCTTATGGAAGTCGAATAGAACGTCCCTCTCACCTTGGTATGATAGGTAGAATATCCTATCCTGTATGATCTCACCTACAGTATTGGCCGTTATATTAACCTCTTCTAAGAGCTCTATACATTCTTTAACATTCTCTTCAGGGGTGGTTAATACGAAGCCTGATCCCGGGTATATTTTAAGCCAGGAATCCCAGTCCAGGCTTTGATTTCTGGGTATCTTCTCCAGTTCAATGGAAGCCCCTACATCGGATGCTTCCAGGAGCATTCCCAGGGTTCCCAGGGTTCCGGGGTTGCTTATGTCCTTTCCGGCAGTTACCAGGTGCTTCCGGGCTATGCGGTTCATGGCCCGAATCTGGTCCTGAACCAGCTCGGAGCTTTTGAAGGTGGTGGTGTCCCAGTTTAGAGGGAATTTTTCATGGGGTTTGCCATCCAGATCAATACCCACAATCACCTGGTCACCCACCCGGGCGCCCCCGCTGGTTATAACATCATCTCTACCTACCAGTCCTGTTATGGCGACATCCAGTGCATTATATGGTGTGTCCGGGTGCAGGTGTCCTCCTACCATGGGCACACCGAATTTCAGGACACCCTCATTGACTCCTTCCATTATCTCTTTACAGGTCTCCTTGTCCTGTACCGAGAGGACGTTGGTCATACCAGTGGGTATCCCACCCATGGCCGCGATGTCGTTTACATTTACCAGAACTGAGCAGTATCCTGCCCATCGGGGGTCTGCTTCCATCAACTTACCCCACATTCCATCAGTAGCCAGTAGTAGTAGTTGCTGGTTGTCGATGTCGATGGCGGATGCGTCATCTCCAAAACCCAGAACTGTTTTACCGGTGATGTTGTAGCTATCCTTGAGTAAGCTGGTTACTCCCTTGATCATATTTTTACGGGTGATTCCTTCATAATTCCGGATAGAAGTAATGAGATCTTTTAAATCCAATGGTATTCCTCAGATAATTTGTTTAAAAAAATAGGTTTCCTTTAGTTGGTTAATTTTTTTTTTCGAATAGGTTAACTTCTCGATAATTTATGGATACTTTTCCCATAATAAATTGGTTATTCTTTTATTTTACAGGATTTACTCACTTGTTTTATAATCTGTATTAAATCATTTTTAAAATTTTCTATATTATCAATTTCTATGGTCTCTTTACCCCTGAAACATTCCCTGAAGATTTTTTCACCGACTAGATCGTCCCATCCACTTTCTAACTCAACTATGACAGATCCCTGTGCTTTAAATCCCTTCTCAACCACTTTATCCAGATCTCCATCGGTTATCCCGAAAATAGGGACGTTAAATCTGAACAATATATCTGCAGCCACTAGTGTGGTGTCATCACCAACCGTCACCACCAGATCAGTGTCCTTTAACCGGTAGATGTCTTCAGCGGCATGATCCAGGTAGGCCACTTTACAGACAGATTTTACCATATCAACATCTGGTTCTGGAGTGTTTTTTGTTCCAGAAGGATTACTTGCCTCATCAAGGTTTAAACGTGAACCATCTATGACCCGGGGCTCCACCACAGATCTCCTGAGCAGGCCTGTTTTTACTATGCCCTTCTCCAGATCTATAACCCCCAGTTTCCTGATACCGTGCTCCTTTAATATACCACCTTCAATCCGGGTTATTTTCCCGTTTTCCGCCACTAAGGTGACATCACTCGATGTGGATCTTCCCACTACCATACCATTTACGAATATGTTCTCGCCAGGTGAGACACCTGCTATCTTACGGTATATTTTACGGTCTTCCTCCAGGCATCCGGTTCTGGCCTCTATCTCTGCGGTTACCTCGGATCCGTCGAGGAGTTTCAACTTGAGTTTTCGGGCTATTTCCCGGGCAAATTCGTCCATATCCGTTCTCCAGGATATTACGGTTCCATCGACTTCACCGGGTCTTTCGATCTGGATAAGGGGTGGGTTATCGGACTTTTTCTGGACTTTATATCCGAATGCGTGGCCTGTCTGGCTGGATTTACCATAGTTTAAGAGGAAGATTACATCCATACCCTCTCTGGTGAAGGCCCTGATGGACTCGCTGGGAAGGAGTTTACGCTTTATATCTATAACACCTTCTAAACCAGCATCTATCACTGCGGTTCTGCCCATGGTACCCCCTAATCTGGCATTTACCTCACCAAATTCACCCAGGATTTCTATTATCTTCCAGGCATATCCGGTATCAACTATTCCCGGGCCATGGACCACGATTCCTATATTCATCTGTTTATCCCTCTATTATTCACTCTCTATCTCTATTTTATTCACAGTTTATCCTCTTGGTGCGTTTTCTGGAGATGGGGGAACCGCATATTTCACATTCAGTCCCTGTGTAATTGGCGGGATATGTTTTTTTACATCCTTTACAGAATTTTATCCATCCCACCACATCTTCGATTCCCCTGGTAAGTACGCTCCTGAAGGATATCCCCATGATTTTAAGTACATTTTGGATGGAGTAGTCATCGGTGACCACGGTGGGAGACAGGTCATCCCTTTTAAGTTTCACTGCCAGGGCTATAACCCCTTTATCTACATCTGAAAGCCTTAGTAAGTCCCCTGATCTGGTTATGACCTTTTCTACTTCCTCTATATCTCTGGTTGAGGGTTCTTTTATGGTTATCTGTTTATTTTCCAGGGCATCCTGGAGGGAAAGCTCAGATTTTATGTCTTTTATTTCCGTTACCACCTGGCTGGTGGTGTAATTTGAATATTTTCCAGAGAGAAATCCGCCGATTATCCCGGAGGCATCCAGAACAAAGACTTTTTTTGACATAAATATAAACCTTGTTATGCGTGTTATTTTCTATTTAAAGTAAATTTTAAAGGATTACTCAGTTATATCTAATTAATAACTTCTTATATTAAGTATAAAGTAAATATTAAAGGATAAATTTGTCATATCTAATTGATAACTCCTTATTTTTAGATTATAATGGCATTAACTGGTTTTTGGTATTTTAAACCCTAATACCACAAAAGGTTTTTATGTGTTAAAGTATAAAAATATATTCGAGGGAGAGCATCTTAAGACTCCTTTTAATTCTTTCACAACGGAATATACCGCCTCCGATTTGGACCTGATGCCCTCCCTCGTATCCATTTATTTAAATAACTCCCAATAGCTCTTTTTATTTTCCTGAAAATTCGATTAAATTCTAAAATTCATTCCATCTATTTATTTTAAGTGTGAATAAAATAAAATTAATCCCCAAATCTTTCTAATGGTGCATCATATGAAAAGTAAAAGTATGGAAGAACATAGACGGAAATCCCCCATAAAGGTTAAAGTGGGAGTTATCACCTTGAGCGATTCAAGATATCTTGAAGATGAAGAAAAGGATATCTCTGGTAGACTTATAATAGATTCCCTCCAGGATCATGAGGTAGTCAACTACAGCATAATACCGGATGATGCAGATCTCTTGCTTGAGGAAGTGGAGAATCTAACTGGGGAAGTGGAGGATTTAACCGGTAAAAAAGCAGACGTCATCATCACCACCGGCGGGACTGGTATAGGAGAAAGAGATATAACCATTGAAACCCTTAAAAAGATATTTGATAAGGAACTGGATGGGTTCGGGGAGATATTCAGATATGAAACCTATCAGGAACTGGGCACCGGTGCCTTACTCACCAGGGCCACTGCCGGGGTTTATAAAAAGACTTTAATTATTTCCATGCCTGGATCCCCCAATGCCGCGAAATTAGGTCTTAAAATTATTTTACCAGAACTGGGACATCTGGTAAAACATCTACGAGATTAAAAAATCTTACAACAGAATAAAAATCTTCATAAAAAAAAGGAATTTAACTGGGATCCATTACCGTAACTCATCAACCGTTACCAGGGGTTCAAAATCGATCCCTTCATCTCTTATATTCTTCACTGCCCCTTCATCCCGGTCGACTATCACGAAGGCCTTCTGGACTTTCCCCCCTTTTTCTTCTATGGCCTTTACGGCATCTATGAGTGAGTGGCCCGTGGTTGTAACGTCTTCCAAGACCACCACCTGGTCCCCGGGACTCAGATCGCCTTCTATAAGGTTCGATGTGCCGTAGTCCTTTTTGGCCGATCTTATCATGAGCATGGGTATTCCAGTTCCCAGTGAAACCGCGGTTATTATGGGTATGGCGCCTAAGGCCGGCCCGGCAACTTTATCCACACTATCTCTATCCAGCCTTTCTGAAATTATCTCCGCGACCTGACATAGGATTAGAGGATTGGTAACTGCCCGTTTCATATCCACGTAGTAATCACTTTCCCGGCCGGAGGAAAGGGTGAATTTACCGAATTTTATTACCTTATTCTCCTTTAGAAGCTGGATCAGTTTATTCTTTGATGAGTTGTTCATTCGATAGTTAGTCCTTATGATGAGTTGTTCATTTGATTGCTAATTTTAAATGTTAAATTAATTGTTTTACTGAATTAGATCAAAAACTATATTCTATTTTATCTTCCAGGAGTATTTTGTCTCCAATCTGCTTTACCTGTTCAATTGATACGATGACTTCGTTACTGGAAAGTCCCAGGCTCTCTGAGATACCCCCTTTACTTAAAATTAATGCCTCAATTTCATTGGTCTCCTCATTTGCCTCTACATCTTTTACCCGGCCAAGAACTTCGGCTTGTCCGTTTAGAACCTCTTTTCCAATGATTTCTTCCCTTATTCTCAAATTTATCACCACTATATAGTAGGACTGATTAGTATAGACATTATATTTGGTTTTACTACTACTTATATCATTTCTTAAAGTTGTCCCCTGGAAATTGAAATTACAGTTTACCGGATGATTTAAAAAGAAAAGTTCGTTAAAAAAAGTAAAATATTCAGGGAGTTGTTAAACTCCGCTGAAACATCCAGTATATCGCTACCAGTAAGACGATCATAACTACAAATATCATGCTTCCCGGAGAGCGTCGGTGTACATCACACCACGTATACCACCGAAAATAACGTATAACGCTACAATTACTGCCATACCAATTAAGGGCTATATTATAATCAAGACTAACTGTTGTCTCCACAAAACGAGCCATACCAATTAAAACCACAGCAGCATATAAGGGCATTCCAAAGAATATCACCGCACCACTGAACCATTGGATAAATCTACTGTTGAAACGCTTCGATAAAAATTCAGGGAAAGTTAGTGCACCTAAATTGTGTCCAATCTTCCTGGTTCTTTTACCGAAGAACACGAATGCTATGAATATACCCACCAGTATGTTCAGGAAAGTGAGCCATAGCAGCCCCATACCATATACTACCAGCTGTTCCACCGAAACCTACAATGGCCGATGTACTGATGAAAGTAGCTCCATAACTTAAAGCCATAATAAAGGGATGTGTTGCTCTGCCAGCTACCAGGTAATCATCCGCAGTTTTGGTACGCTTCCAGGCCACATAACCCCCGTATACAACAAGTGCTAAATAAATCAGGACTATGACGATTATATAAAGATAATAAATCATTAGCCATATAAATCACCTACCCTTCTTCATCCCAGAGGCCTAATTCATCCTCTTCCATCTCCTTTTCCTTTTCATGCCATTTTATTTCCTCTTTGATCTGTTCTTCCTCGTCTTCTCCGCCTTTATTCCAGTTCAATGCTCCGTAAACTACGCATAAAAGCATGACCAGGATGCTCCCTATATAGGCCCCCAGGACCCAGGGATCTTCTATTCCTAAAACCACCTTCATCATCTCCCATACTTTTTTAAAATCTCCCATACTTTTTTTAGTTCATACAAATTGCCACTATTTATAATGAGGAATATATGTTTTGTTATTTGATTTTTTCACGATGATCCATTCCACATAATCGTACAGGAGAAGGTGTAATAGGCTAAATTTCAATCCAATAAAAAGCGAAATTATATAAATCTATTACTCCATATATTTATTGAAAGCTTTAGAATTTATTTGAAATGAAAGATTTAGGAGCATGGAATATTTACTTCTCTGTTTCTAAGGTGAAGTCCAATGAATATTGGTAAAAAAGGCAAAAATAAACCCATCGAAATCCTTTTAATTGAAGACAACCTGGGAGATAATAAACTCACCACAGAGGTTTTCCAGGAAGCTGCAGTTCCCAATATCATCCACCTGGTAACCAATGGAGTGGATGCTATGAACTTCCTGAAACAGGAAGGAGGATTTAAGGACTCTGCCCGGCCAAATATTATATTATTAGACCTGAATATCCCTAAAAAGGATGGTCGTGAAATATTAAAGGAGATCAAAGCAGATCCAGAACTCAAATATATACCCATCATCGTGCTGACCAACTCAGAGTCAGAACAGGATATAAAAAACACGTACAAACACTATGCCAATGCTTATATCACCAAACCAATAGATATGGACGAATTCGTCAAAGTAATTAAATCCATAGAAAAATACTGGCTCAGGACTGTAGAATTACCCCCATGATGGGGCAATTAAAAGATAATCTGTCTAATTAAATCATAATCTATGAAAATAACCCAATCTTCAGTATATAATCAATTTTAACACCATATAAATCTATTTTAAAGAGTTTACCCATGGCAGCAACATATGATGAAGAGATAATAAAGGATTTAGGGACCATATTCACCCTTATAGAAGCCCGTACAGGACACGACTTCTCCAACTATAAAGTAAGTACCATGTACCGCCGGATCACCAAAAGAGCGAATACACACCGGATAGATAATCTCCCGGAGTACATAGAATATCTAAAGAGAAACCCGGAAGAGATGGACCTGTTGTTTCAGGAAGTGCTCATCAACGTGACCAGTTTTTTCCGGGATCCGGAAGCCTTTGACATTATCAAAAAGAAAGCATTAACTGAACTGATAGTTGGTAAAGATAAGGGTTCTAACCTTCGAATCTGGGTGCCTGGCTGTTCAAATGGTGAAGAAGTATATTCACTGGCCATTATACTTCAGGAACTCATGGAGTCCATGGAGAAGCAGCTTAAAGTACAGATATTCGGTACAGATATCGACGGAGCCGCCATCGACCACGCCCGTAAAAGGATCTATCCCGAAAATATCAGGGAAAATGTCAGCCCTGAGCGCCTGGAAAAGTTCTTCACCCCAAAGAAAGGTAAGTATCAGTTGAAAAATCAGATAAGGAAGATGGCAGTCTTCGCGGTTCATGATGTAATAAGTGACCCTCCCTTCGCCAATCTAGACATGATATCCTGCCGGAACCTTTTAATCTATCTTAAACCAGAAGCCCAGAATATCCTGTTATCCAACTTTAATTTCGCATTAAACAGGTACGGCATACTATTTTTAGGCCCCTCAGAAAGTAAAGGTGAAACTCTGAGTTCCTTCCAGGTGGTGGATAAAAAATGGAAGATCTTCAAAGCCAGTAAACAAAGTACCCTACCCCTAAACCTGACTGAATCTCCTCTGATGTATGAAAATCAACGGTTATAGACTACGGAAGACTTATTCCAGTTTTTTAAGGCACGCTTCTATGAATGCGGGAATATCACTCGGCTGCCTGCTGGTGATAAGGTTCCCGTCTTCCACCACTTCCTGATCCAGGAATTCTGCTCCCGCATTTTTAATATCCTGGACTATTGATCTCCATCCTGTAACCTTCCTTCCCTCGATTAACTGGGCAGTTATCAATAGTTGGGGTCCGTGGCAGATGGCAAACACGGGTTTATCTGTGTAGAAAAAGTTTCGTATAAATTCCACAGCTTCCCGGTGGCCTCGCAGATTATCTGGAGAATATCCACCAGGGATGAAGATAGCATCGAAGGAGTTGTAATCACTGTCTCTCATCCTTTCATCTATCTCCACAGTTGCTGTTCCTTTTTTACCTTTTACCGTTCCTTTTTTTATCCCTAGGTTGGTTATTTGATGTCCTGCATCCTTAAATGCTTTAACTGGCCTGGTATATTCCACGTCTTCAAAGAAATTATCTATCATCACTCCAATTTTCGCCATGAAAATCACCTACCCTCAGTGCATATGCAATCTGAAATACTCAATTATCTTATTTCATTTTTATTTATCTAACTGCACACTAAAAAATATACTGATCAAAATACAATATAATAATCTAAATGGGAAAATAAGGCGTTAGAAGACGCATTCGTGATGGACATGAATGTGAATAGGATAAGGTTTAGGCACTTCGGAAGACGATTATCCATAATAGCCGGTTCCATAATAGGATTGATTATGATAGGGCTATTCAATTTAATTGGGGAAAACACCCATTTATTTGTAAACATCCATGCATAACACCAGCTTCTTCACTCAAACCAGGGGGTTAATTCCATTGTTTCTCTCTTTATATTCATTCTACCCCTCCTTATTTCAGGAATGGTAACCACTTTCCTACTCACAGAAGAGAAAAGGAGCTACATATTTGGGAGGGCTGGCTGGAATCCTGGTGGTGCTGGTAACTATGATTTACTGTTACCTCACTGGAGTAATAATATTCCCTGCATGATTTACTGTTACCTCACTGGAGTAATAATATTCCCTGCATGATTTACTGTTACCTCACTGGAGTAATAATATTCCCTGCTTCATCCGTGTATGTATCGCAGTTTGGACCTGTCGGCATATTTTTTGGATTTCATCATCAACGCGGTGCCCATTTCCATGGTTGGTTTCATTTTCGTATTACTTGGGCGGGTTTCTGATTGAAAATGTCTTAAAGTTTTCCAGTTCCACATAGTATTATATCTTGTTATCCTTCAGGAGGGTTTTTCTGGATCCACTGCACTATTTCACGAGAAACGTCAGCGTAATGGGCTTATCCTACCCTGCTGGTTTCACTCAGTCCCATCATCCTCTTATCCCTTCCTGACCCACAATTTAACCACTGAAAATTTTGGTGTGTGGGGTGCAGTTTACAATAACGGTGACCATAGTACCGGCTATAGCAATCCTCTGACTTCCCTATTCCTTCGTCAGGTACATTTCCACTTCCAAAAGCCGGGAATAGATACAGAAATCTTTCTATACCATAAGTTTTGTTATAGCCCTGGTAAGTATGGGGCTGAGCTTACTGTTGTTTCTATTTGCAGACCCCATATCCAGAGCCCTCTTTAACGATAACCTTGCTGTGGCTTTGATACTTCCAGTGAGCATACTTTTCGCGGCCAATATACTGGTATTTTTGATTTCTTCCGGACGTTACAGAAAACCAGGCTTTTATAACTTTTTTTACTTACTTCAAGCTCATTTAATGGTGGTTTTAACTGCAACGTTGGTGGTAAATGGATTCGGCGTCCTGGGGGCGGTTGTTGGGTTTTTAATTGGCCAGTTGATTATTTTCGTCATGATGCTGGGGATAATAATAAAGAGTATAGGGTTTATCCTCCCCAGGTTCATCAATCTACGGGAATACTTGCATTTCACTGTTCCCATCGTCCCCACCCACATATCCACTTGGATACTGGATGCCAGCGACCGCTACGTAATCGGGTTTTTAATAGGTCTTAAGCCGTTGGATTTTACTCGGGAGGGTACACAGTGGGTAGTCTAATAATAGTGCTCTTATCCCCCTTTTATACCTTGCTTCTGCCCATTTTATCCAAGTATTATCTAGAAAATGATCTGCATAGTATCAAACGTTTCCTAAACCATTCCCTGAAACTATTTTTGGCGGTGGCCATTCCTTTTACCTTCATCTTAACGTTCCTATCAGAGCCCCTGTTACTGCTACTGTCCACCCCTGAAATAGCTTCCAACAGCTTCTTTTTTGGTCCCGGTGGTGGCTGTGGGTGGTATCTTTTATGGATTATATATTTGGAATCGTAACTCAGATCATAATACTGATTAAGAGGACCAAGTTAACCGGGAATATCTGGATGATCATAATCATACAGAATCTGGTTCTGGATATTCTTCTGGGTTACAGGTTCGGGATAGTTAGTGTGGCCTTTACCAGCCTGTCATGTTCATCATAACATTTGTTGCAACCAGCCATTTTGCCTTTAAGGTTATTAACTGTACTTTCTACCTTACATTCATCATAAAATCCATATTTTCATCCTCAATTATAGAACTTATCTTATGGTTGGTAAATCCCCATGGGATTTTAGACGTTGTTTTCGCCTTAATATACTGTCCAATTCTGTATATGATACTGATGTTATTATTAAGAGGTATAAGAACTTATGAAATCCTTATTTTAGTGAATATATTTAATGATCTGATTTTCTACGATAAATTAAAGGATTTAGTAAGGAATTAACTGCTGCCCTGTGGACATCATTACCACACCAGAATAACAGTTGATTATTTATGTTCTGAAAACATAACTATAAGGTGAAATAAGCCGAAATAAGATGTATTTTAGAAATTTGAAAATTAATAGAGGAAATAGACAGGTAATAAAACGAAAATTAAGGGAGATTTCAACCAGAATAAACTAGAAAATAGGTCTAAAAACGATTTAAACTCATAAAAATCAATATCAAAGTTGAAAACAAATTATGAGAAGGTGATATAGTGGCAGTTACCGCTGCAGATGTAGAACGCGCCATTCGAGGCATAGATTTTCCAGCAGACAGGAATGATTTAATACAACAGGCCCAGAACAACAAAGCCGATTCTAACGTCATCGACATCTTAAAAAACCTTCCAGGAAACCAATTCAATTCACCTATAGATGTGAGTAAAGCCTTCGGTAAAGAAAGGAGAATGCACAGAGGATAAAAAAAAAGTGCATACTTTTTATTTTTTTTTTATCCCCCCTAATTAATCGCCCCTCACCATTTCTTATTAATTTACACACTATCCAGATTAAGCTCAATTATTATTTTAAATAGAGGGGATTACCTTCAGGATGCCGTTGATGCTATGGTCAAAAGGATGTCTGTAAAAAGGTTTAGACTGGATGTTTTAGACTTTTTCGATGCAGGCTCCCTTAATGGATGGAACTGTTTTTGGTGGAGTCTCATTCCCAATTGCAAAAGGATAACCATATACTCCATAAACCTCTAAATGGTCGCCTTCGTTATATGATATCTTACTTGAATATGTAACTATTATATATGGATAGGGATAAAGATCAGGGACTTTAAGATGAATGAGTGATAATTTCTCCAATTGTATCACCAGTATTTATGATATTTTTTACTATAACTTCTATTAAATAATATGATTCTGTAGTTTATAATCTACCCTTCCGAATAAGTATGAAGATAAATATTTGTAATTCCATCCGAGTACCAAATTATCTTTTCATACCAACCTGTTTCTGGGTGAGGTCCCCACCGCCATACTCCCTCATCAACATATCCACTTCCATCCCAGTAACCGTCATTAGGATTATAAATAACAGTGAAATCATCCCCGGCCCCGGTAGGAATCACAGAGATATATGGTTCATTGTCTACATGCCATTCCCATGCAGTGTGCGGTCCATATACTTGTATCTTATATATTGGAGGTTATGGGAGTTACTCCTGAATTAAGTATCACATGACTGGGAGAGTTTTGATTAGGATTTTTTATTATATTTGCAATTTTTGTGTATTGGTTTTGTAAGAAATTGTTAACAGATGTATATATCTTTTGACCTGCATATCTAAGCTTAGTGTTTATCGTATCAACAGCCCTCCTAACCGTATTCACCACACCATACCGCTTAACATATGATACTGCACTGTTTCCGTAATATTTCACACCTCTCCAAACACTTCTACCAAAATTTTTAGCAGCCCGTCCAGATCGGATTGTTCCCTAGAAACTTATCACTATAAAATACATCATCGAACGAATAAAATAAGGCTCAGAAAAGAAAAATGGGAACCAAGAACCTTAAAAGATCATCTATAAAGTATTGAAAGCCAGTGGTACTACATATGTGGTAAATATGAAGATGATATAACATAGATAATAAAAACCCAAATTACATATCCCATCACTAATTTAATTGTTGTATTCATAGTTTTTGGTTTTTTTCTATTTTTAAATAAAGACCATAAACAAAATAATATGGCAATACTAATACCTAAGAAAATAAAGCAAGAAATCTAAAAACATAACTAAAATCAAAAAATTTAAAAACATAACTATATTTCTCAAAAACAAAACATATTCCACTTGCAGCTACAAATCCACATGAAAGTATAAATTGATCATAAACTTTCTTTGTAGTTTCTGAAGTTGTTTGTTCATTATTCATTTCATCTACCTATCAAAAGATTATAATTAAGTCCAAACAACTTTTATTTCCTAATCATGAACATAACTAATTTACACTCAAATTTTCTTTGATTTATCAATTTCACGAAGAAAATCACGGATAAAAAGAATAAATACCAATATGAATAGGGATTCCCCAATAATAATTTGATATATAACAGGGACAGGATATGGAACAGTAGAAATGTTCAAATAAACTAATATAAGTGTGAATAATGAAAGTATAAGCATAGAAACTAAATAAATAAATTTATTATAATATTTTTTAATCAAAAAAACACCTGTAATAAAAAAAGGTAGGGATATAATGGCTATAAGAACAGGAAAACCATAATGCAAACCAGGCAAACCAACTAAGTACCTAAACCCATATTGTAACAATATAAATGCCCACAATATAAATCCGCCGATAATTAATTGATATCCTTTTTCCATACAATCATCCACAATTACATTATATAAATTTTTTATCTATAAACTAACAATTTCTATTTTTTACAAATCATAGCCATACCACGGTCCATATGACTGATTTATATCATCCCAATAAGCAGGTTGACTCATTCCTTCATAATCAAAAACAAGATCAACTACTCCAGTTAAAGGTGAAGTAAAATCAATCCCCCATGATACACTACCTAAAGCTCTTCCAGCAAATCCTAAATATCCGAGATTACCATATAAAGTTAAAGGTCCAAGTATAACAAATTGCACATGGGAAATTACATATCTATAGTTTGGATATTTTCCTGGAACCATATAAACACGACCTTGATAAATACGTGTACGGGGCCCAAATAAATCTGATTTTTGAACTGTATAATATCCTGGAGGATGCACATCTGAACCATGTGTTTGTGTAGCAGACCTACGCATATACTCCCCACCATTTGGGTTATTAATTTTTAGGACATCTGCAATTTTTGTGTATTGGTTTTGTAAGAAATTGTTAACAGATGTATATATCTTTTGGCCTGCAGATCTAAGCTTAGTGTTTATCGTATC
>DAQK01000010.1 GCA_002502855.1 Methanobacterium sp. UBA279 | reverse complement strand
TGTATCGCCGCATTTTTGCACATGTCCGAGGGTAAGAGCGAATAAAATTAATAATCATTCAACCTATCCTGCTTTTTCATCTCATTATGCATCCAGTTAAATAATTCCCAGGCTTCTTTTTATATACATTATTCAGAATATAAGTGAGTGATAAATAGAATATATTATATATTTAAATCGTTCATTATTATATCAACCACAACGTAGGGGGATTTAATATACAAAAAAAGATTATTCTAGCAGTAATATTAGTCATTGTTATTTTAGTGGCAACTTTTAGTTTTTTTGCATTTGCCAAGGTTGATACAACCTTAAACGTGAATTCTGCTTTTTATACAGATAATATTATTGATAAAAAACCGATGAATGGTCAATATCTGATGATGAACATTTCCGTGAAAAATAATGGTAAGGATGCCTTAACAGTTTCCAATGACCAGTTTACCCCGCTAATGGATGGTAAACCCGTGGAAAAATATTCAGTATTTACCGGTGATGGTACAGATCTCCAAAGACAAATACAAATACCAGGAGGGCAAAGCAAAGACATCTTGGTTATATTTGATATTGGAGACCAGAAACCAAACTCTGTTGAATATCATGGACCTATTGCCTGGGCACCAACCTACAAAAACAGTACTCCTATAAATACCATCACTCCCGGCGTACCATTCGATGGGATGAACCTTAAACTCAGCATTAATCTTGATATGGGTGGTGAAGTAGCAGGACTAAGCTTTAATGTTAAATCTAATGTTACTACCACTGAAACATTCGAAAAAACTAATGATTCTAATCTAATTAAAGAAACTTCGACTGATACATCAACTTCTACTAGTACCATAAGTGGTCAGAGTGACACCCAAAACGTTACTGAAGTAAATACTGGTATTATCGACCTTAGAACTGGCCTTTATGAAAATGGAACCTTTTCAGCTATGTTGCCTAAAAACCTTACTAAAAATGGAGATACTATGACCGCAGAAAATTCAACCTACACCATCGTCGGCTCTGAAACAATAGATATATTAGGTCATAAAATAGACTGCTGGAAAGTCGAAGGAACCTCTGAAGCCCAAGGAGCCAAATTAAAAGCAGTGATTTACTATGATAAAAGCACCCGAATACCCATAAAAATGGTGATAGATAAACAAGACGTAGAAATGTCCGGTTTAACCGTACAAATCCAGGGTGGAGGAGAACTTATCAGTACCAATGTACCGCTTATCGGAATAGCATAAAGATAAAACATATTAACGGCTCTTTTAGTCGATAATTCTTTTTTTCTTTATTTTTAAATTTTTTTTATAGAGTGTATTTCGAATTCTCTCCTTGGATCATCTAGTAAATCTGCAAGAACTTCTTTAACCACCTTACAAGCGATACGTAAATTAGCTGATACCTCGTCATAAGTCTTCAGGAACTCTTCATAGGGAAATATGATCAAATCTTCTTCATCCTTGAATATGGCTATGTTAAAGAACTCTGCCTTGTGTTACTGTTTTTTTATTAAGCCTAACCTCATTTCCAATCAACATCTTATATTATCCTATCTGTAAAATCATCAGCAGTACTTCGATGGCAAATACCCAGGCACAAACGAAGTACATACCAACCAGCAGGGACTTGTAATCTGTTTTCTTATGTCCACATGCTAAACAATGTTCAACCACGTTTCACACCTCCCTCTCATATTTATACCAGTTTAAAAGCTTCTTTGTAGGGATTATGAGCAGTTCACTACTTCTGGGCTTTTTAATACCCGACTTTTTCTGTGGTTTTACACCTACCATTACACGATCCCTCCAGGAGAAAAATTATGATGATTAAAATAAGTGAGGGTTGGCCAAGAGCAGGTGAGAAGTAAAATAGTAATATTAAAATCTGTAAAAATAGGATATGGCTTCGATGCTAATACAAGCCAGAAAAAAGTAGAGAATCTTAAAAAAATTAATTAATGAAGAAAAGAATTCACCCTAACCTACTAACTCCAATCAGGGACTCCACAGGCACTCCTTCCACCGAATTTATTCCTTTTTTATCTATCAGGACAACTACGGCAATAGGTTCGGCACCTAAGTCTTTAAAGGCTTTTATGGCTTCGGTTATGGTCCTTCCGCTGGTGATTACATCGTCTACGATTACTATCCGGCGGCCTTCCACGGTGGCGAAGTTGCTGCTTACTGTTCCCTTGGCGTCCTCTTCTTTACGGGTTTTTGTGGGGTGGAATATGGATAGGTCGGCTTCTATTATGTCAGCCATCATGGTGGCGAAGGGTATTCCACTGACTGCGATTCCCACGATTACTTCTGGTTCGCCGTGTTCCAAGGCCATATCTGCCAGAGCGGCGGAGACGAAGTTCATCCTCACCGAGCTTCCGCCCAGGCTCTTCCAATTTATCGCTATGTCCAGGGGTGCTTTTTCCTGTTCTTTTCCTTTACCCTTTACACTTCCAAGGATCAGCCATCTTGCTGTGTCTTTGGATACGTTCAGTTCATCTGCGATTTCTCCAGTGGTGAAACCTCTGCTTCTAAGTTCATGTGCCTCTTCTATGAGTTTTTCATTCATATTAACACATCCTTATTGATCAAACTTCATTCATATTTATGGGGGTCTTGGATTTTGCGGATTTCATAGCGGCCAGTACAACCTTCAGGGCATGTATTCCGTCTTCGCCTGTGATTTTCGGCTCTTCGTCTTTGACTATGCATGATAAAAATGAATTTAATTCTTCCTTTAGAGGTTCTTTATGGGCTACATTGACCTTTTGGGCGTTTTTCCCGTATACCTGCACCGTCTGATCTATGTAGTCTATAGATATTATACCATCCACACCAATTATCTCTAACTGTCTCTTCTTGTAGGGAGTGAGCCAGTTCGTCTCCAGTACACCGACGGTCCCGCTTTCAAATTTCATCATCAACTCGGCATGGTCTTCGAATTCACATTTTTCTAGTCTACTTCCCATATTAGCATAAACCCTGGATACTGGACTGTCAAAGAGATAGAACATGATGTCCACCTCGTGTATGGCCAGGTCGATGGTAACTCCCACATCCTTTATCCTCGGCGGGAAGGGTCCCACCCTCTTTGCAGAGGCGGATACAACCTCACCGATAACTCCATTATCTATAAGTCTTTTAGCCTCGAGTACCGCTGGATTGAATCTTTCCACGTGTCCAGTTGCCAGTTTAACCCCAGCATCCTCTGCAGCGTCCACCATTTCCTTGGCCTCGTCCAGGGTGAAGGCTATGGGTTTTTCCACCAGTACATGTTTTCCCTCTCGAATGGCACTCATCACCACCTCGTAATGATAGGTGGTGGGTACACAGACGCTTACTGCTTCTATTTCGGGCATTTCCAGAACGTTACCATAATCAACATATCCTACCGTGTGATATTCCTTGGAAACCTCGGCCAGGGTTCCTTTCATTAAATCAGATATAGCCAGGAGGTTAGCATTTTTTATTTTGGAATAGACACGCACGTGATTCTGGCCCATGGCACCCACCCCAATAACGCCAACATTAACACTTCTCACTAGCTATCCTCCTTGATAATTTTAGCCGCTTTTTCACCCATCTTCTGGGCATCAGATAGTGGACCACTTAAATTAACTTCTGATATAACTTCACCATCCCTGGTGAGTAGAATAGTGTGTAGATGAAGCTTATCTCCTTCTGCACGTGCATTCGCACCCAGAGGCCACTGACAGCCCCCGCCTAATTCTTCTAAAACAGTTTTTTCAGCTTTAACTTCCTGGGCCGATGGTGTGTGATTTAATTTTTCGAGTATATCCTTAAATTCGTTATCTTCTCTAGCCACTATGGCCAGTGCTCCCTGACCAGCTGCTGGAGTAAAATATTCTACAGGAAATACCTGTTTAATATGTTCTTCCAGTCCGAGTCTTTTGAGCCCGGCTTCAGCTAATATTATGCCCTCATATTCCCCATTTATAACTTTGTTTATACGTGTTTCTACATTTCCTCGTATTGACTTTATTTTTACATTCTTTAGGTGGTAGTTAATAAAAGCTTCTCTTCTTAGACTGCTGGTGCCTAACATCGCTCCTTCGGGGATCTCGTCCCAAGCATATGGTGAGATCAGCGCTTCTCTGGAAGATTCTCTGGGGGGCACTGAAACCACCTCCAGACCTTCTACCAGTTCTGTGGGGAGGTCTTTGAGGCTGTGGACTGCAAAATCAACTTCTCCCTCTAAAACTGTTTTATCCAGTTCCTTGGTGAATATTCCCTTAATATCCATACTGTAAAGCTGGGAATCCTTGATCTTATCTCCGGTGGTCTTAATTATCTCCACTTCTACTTCTTCACTGGTGATTTCAGATAACTCTTTTATTATGTATTCAGTCTGCACCATTGCCAGTCTGCTCCCCCTGGTACCTGCTTTCAAAATGTCATCCTCCCCTAGTTAGGGTAATTTCTTACTATGTAAATTTGAATCAAGTTATTATGTATCGTTAAACTCTTAAAAAAGTGTATTTATAATTGAACAATTTAGGATTTAGCCGTGTATTTTTAATAATAATAATCAGGTTTTAGGATTTAACATTTTACATATTTGAATGTTTTTTATACTATATTATCTATATTCTAAGTCCAGTAAATTCGACCTGTAAATCAGTAAAACGTTCCGGTATCCTTTTGCTCTTGCATATTCAACCGCATCATTGCATTCTTCCCAGTAATTAAAATTTCTAGTTATCCTATCTTTAACGGACGCCCCCAGTTCATCGGTGAGTATAAGCCCTATATCCAATTTTAATTCGTCTAACACCCGGGACACAGATTCCTCATCAATTTCTTCACAGGTAACCCCATATTGACCTCCAAAAATCACTGCACTCCTGGGAAGATGCTCTACCATCCCTATAGCTCTTTTAACGGCTGTCACATTTATGCCGGGATTTATCTCCTCAATCAAAGTTGTATTGCCCCCATGTTTGATGGTTGTTCTCCCCTTCAAACCATGAAAATTCTCAAGCCCAGATTTAACAGATTTAACAGATTTTCCACAGGTCAACGAGGCACATATAGCGGAGAGGACATTCTCTACATGATATGGGGCCGGTGCAAAGGTTATAACCTCAAAACTGTCATCTAAAATTTCACCAGAAACTGTTTTAAGCCCCTGGACCTCTACCCTAAAGGAAGTTTTTGTAAGTCCGTATTTGATATCTCTAGCTTTAACGTTGCCCTCAGTTAAACCGAAGGTGTTGGTTTTCTTTTCATGTTGGGCGTAATATTTCTGGTAGGAATCGTAGTCACAGGCCACCAATTCATCTTTAAAAATCTGCTCCTTGGCCTGGCTGGCTGTTTTCGTTCCGGAAGCTATGGAATAATCCTCGGCTATGTTGGTTAGAACTCCTACCTGGGCCAG
Source organism: Methanobacterium sp. UBA279 (assembly GCA_002502855.1). GTDB lineage: Archaea > Methanobacteriota > Methanobacteria > Methanobacteriales > Methanobacteriaceae > Methanobacterium_A. Next base: position 8,634 of record DAQK01000010.1, on the reverse strand, counting down.
TCCTGTCCCGCCCAGGGAAGTTTCCCATATAAAAATTCCAGGGTTGTATTTCTGGCCCAGTTCCCACGCGATTATGATATTCGCAGGGGTTATGCTTATATTTCTTTCTAATAGCTTATCCTTAATTTCTACACCTAAACTGGTTAAAATAAGTGGATTGGTATCTTTAAAGATCTCCCGTAGCATGTGTACAACGGTGGTTTTCCCTTTGACCCCTGTAACTTCAATCATGGGGATTTTTATCTCTTTCTTCAGTAGATATGCAACTGCATCGTGGTGGGTCATGTCCACGGAATATTTTAAGTTGCTGTGAATGGGAGCCACTACTAATGCTTTATTTCCTCCTAGAAAGAAACTTTCATCCACCAATTTAACATTCTCAATCTGGAGTTGTTTCTTCTGCTCCTCACTAAGGGTGTGGTAGATGTCCCACGCATAAACCTCATAGTTTAGTTTAGAAAACTCAGTGGCGAGTTTAACCCCCCCATGGGTCGTGTCCACAATTAATACCTTATCCTGCATATTTTCATCCGTTATTCGCATATTCCGCCTTGAATGAGTTTTTCTCTTACTTTCCGGTAAAAGTCCTTGGTTAGTCTTACAAAACGAGCGTAATCATCTGATTTACGAAATATTATTTCGTCCATGTAGTTTATCTCTTCTTCTATTTGGCCATCAATAACTGCCATGGCCTTTTTACCTTCTCGCAGTAACCTAACCTTTATTTCACTGTTATCCGACACTACCATTGGTCGGGATCCTAATTTAAACGGGCAAATGGGAACTATTGTAAATGCTGATACACGGGGATCTACTATTGGCCCGCCAGCCGACATGGAATAAGCGGTGGAACCACTGGGTGTGGCTATGATCAATCCATCCGCCCTTAGTTCTTCTGCCACCTCTTCATCCACACTTATCTCTACATGCAGCATTTTAGCTGGTTTACGGGTCATGATTACTACTTCGTTTAGTGCGGTGTGTAACTTATGGTTGTGCTGGATTTGGAGTTGAGTTCTTTTTTCCACAAAAAATTTACCAGCTAAAACCTGTTCTAAGGATTTAAAAACCAGTTCAGGATCTATTTCAGTTAAAAATCCGACGGTACCCATGTTGATACCGAATAGTGGTATGTTTTTGGAGCATATGAAACTTTGGGTTCTTAAAATGGTCCCGTCCCCACCCACGGCTATGATAATATCAGTGTCCATTTCTTCCAGGGGAGTTGCAATGTTATGGTATTTATCTAAGTGTTCTGCTACTGATTTATCCAGTACAGTTTCCACATTTTTCTCCATGAGGTAGTCAACTATTTTTTCAGTCAATTGTATGGATTCTTCCATATCTAAACGGCTTACAACACCTATTTTCATATCATATTCCCCCCTATGAGTCTAATTAACTCCTGGTGAACTTCACTGTTGCCAGAAGCAATTATGGAGGTTCTCTCTAAAACATTTAATTTACTATTTAATGGCTGGTTATATTCATCAGTTACCAGTCCTGCTGCTTCTTCCACTATCAGTTTGGCAGCTGCCACATCCACTATCCTTAAATTACCACGGATATCCAGGAAAGCATCATAAGTCCCATCCGCCACATAACAAAGCTCTACAGCCACTGATCCCAGGATTCGCATACGCCTTACCATCTTACATAGCTTATCCACCTTTTCCATGTCCGCCCGGTAGATGTAAGCACCAATGGATGACTTTGAAATATCCGTCCGGGAGGAGGTGCTGATATCCTGGCCATTTAAACTGGCACCGCCGCCCTGAATTGCCTGGTAAATATCTCCTGTGGCGAAGTTTTTCACAAATCCTAATTCTATATCATGGATGGTCATTGATCTGTCTGGATCGGTTACTTCTGCAATGGCCAGTGATATTCCATAGGCCGGTATATTTTTAACCGCATTGTTGGTCCCATCCAGGGGATCCACCACAAAGACAACCTCTGGAGAGCCAGAACCGATATCTATCCTTCCTATCTCCTCACTAACCAGGGTTAAAGGCCTTTCGGCCTCCTCTAAAACTTGAACAACCTTTTCTTCGGCAACTAAATCTATTAGTTTGGTGGGTGTGCCGTCTGCCCCCATTTTAACTGTCTCTCCTGCTTCTTTTTCTCCAACCAGTGGAGTGACTGCCCGATCAACTTCTCGCATTATTTGGTAGGAAACTTCACTCCAGAACTTAGAATCATTCATTTCCTTAATTGCCTCCTTATTCCAGGTAAACCACTGCTGCTATGGCTGCACCCTGGTTTTTAACCTGGTGCTCCTGGCATTTAACAATTATATCTTTAATTTCTAATCCGCGAACCTGCATCATAGTGTTGACCATGTCCAGTGCTTCTCCCTTAACCTTCTCTGGATCCTGATTAATACCACCATGCTCCACCACACATCCCAGTTCATCTGATATGGCCACCGCTATAACAGCGCATAGCTGGTCACCCTCCCGGCTTGAGGAGACATGGGAAAGCACGGTGTTAACCATCTTCCCCGCTGAAAACTGGGGGAGCTCCACTATTTCTGTCCCGGTGGGTATGATGCTGGAAACTTTTATAAGATTAACATCTCCTATCCCTGCATCAAGTAGGGCATTGTCAAAGGCGTTGAGTTTTGTTGGGCCTTCTGCTTTTCCTGAAGTTATGGATACTTTCATGTTATCACTCAAAGTTTAAATATTGAAAAAAATATAGCCCTTGTATTAACATAAACGATCTAATCTTTGCATTCCTTTATTATAAATTAATGTTTTCTAATCAATTTAGAAATTTAATTTTTAATACGGATTAATCGGAGGTTTATTTAAATGTCAAAAAAAGTAGTTGAAGTTAAAACTTTAAAAGTAGGTAAATATGTCATATTAGATGGTGAAGCATCTAAAATAGTGAACATCCAGACATCCTCCCCGGGAAAGCACGGGGCAGCCAAGGCACGAGTAGATGCCATTGGAATTTTCGACAACCAGAAAAGAGGCATCGTTAAACCAGTAGACGCTAAAATCGACGTCCCTATAATAGATAAAAGAACCGCTCAGGTTCTGGCTTTAATGGGTAGTGATGTGCAGCTTATGGATCTGGAAACCTACGAAACATTCGAGGTCCCTATACCTGATGACCTGCGTAACGACCTGGTTGAAGGTGCAGAAGTAGGCTACATAGTTGCCCTGGGCAAGAAGAAATTGATGCGGATAAAATAAGAATAAAGGGATGATAAAAAGGCAATCCTTTTTTGGTCCTGATTTTGTGGATGAACCTTAAATTTTGAGGATATGCACATGTTCTTGTACACTGAAAATCCTTTAAAATTTGTGTTTTCCAAGGAATTTAATGATGACCGACCAAAATCAGGACGGTACGGTATTTTAGGGGTGCCCTTCGACAGTACTACTACTTATCTTCCAGGAGCAAGATTTGGACCCAATGCAATCCGGGAAGCATCCTACAACCTGGAGAAATACCATCTCAACCTGGATAAGGAGCCTTCTGAACCTTTCTATGACCTGGGAAACTTGCAGGTGGTCCATGGGAACTTCCAGAAAACCAGCAGGCACCTGGAATCAACCATCCAGGAAATTAAAGAATTAGAACTTAACCCCATAACACTTGGTGGGGATCACAGCATCAGTTACAGCGTTTTGAAGGCACTTGGTGTTCAGGATGTTACTGTTCTACACTTCGACGCCCATATGGACCTCCGTGATACCTATCAGAGCGATAAATACTCGCACGCAACGGTGATGAGGCGGATTTATGATTTGAACCCGGATGAGATCATCCAAGTCGGAATCAGATCCGGAACCAAAGATGAGGTGGAATTCGCCCGGGACGCTGGGGTTAAATATCTCACTTCATCCTGGGTTAAAGAGAATCTAAAAGATGTAGAAAAGTTAATTTCATCCATTAAAGGCCTAATATATGTTACGTTGGATATAGACGTGTTAGACCCGGCGTATGCACCATCAGTCGGTACTCCCTGCACTGGAGGTTTAGATCCCCTGGAGTTGCAGAGATTAATTCACTCACTGCAGGGTCAGGATGTCCTTGGCTTCGATTTAGTGGAAGTCTCCTCCCAGTGCGTGGGGGATATAACCTCGGTAAATGCTGCACAGGCTGTTTATGATTATATCTGTTTATGAATCTAAAAAAATTATTAAAAGGAGTTGAAAATTATGTCAAAAGTATCAGGAACTAACAAGAGAACCAGACCGAAGAGGAAGTATAAAAAACCAGGTAGTAAGAGGGGTAGAGGAGTTAAAAAATCTTAACTCCCCTATTAAGCCATTATTTATTTATTTAAAATCCCAAAACTAACCTTTTATTAATATCCTTTCCTATTTTTTTAATTTAGATTTGGGTTGTCAATTCCATCTAAATTTAGGATATAAATATGAGACATTGACTACGATTACCACTATAACCACTAAATAATATGATGATAGGAAGAAGGCTCTTTAAAACAACAGACTTACTTGCATATATTTCTATCCCAATTTTTTGGCCAGATCTCTGAATTTTAACTTTTCAAATCTTAAATAGAATTCCTTACTCCAAAATAAAATTATTTTTAAATAGAATTAAAAATAAAATATTTCTAATAATTTTAACCAATTAATATTATGTTTAATTTTATCTACAGGTGGAAAAATGTACACGAGAGAAGTTGAGCTTTCAGGACACATCATAGACTCATTAATTATCCCTAAAGCGCTGGATTTAATCATGGATATGGGTGGTGACTTTGAAATACTGGAATTTAAGGTAGGTAAATTAAAAAAGGACACCAGCTATGCTAAACTACAGGTTAAAGGTAAGAGTGAAGAACATTTGGGGGAGATACTTGATGAACTTTCAGAGATAGGTGCTGTAGTAGTAGAGATCAATGAAGTGGAATTTAAAGCATCCCCTAAAGATAAAACTTTTCCTGATGAATTCTATTCCACCACCAACCATCCTACCTATGTGCGATTTAATAATCGTTGGATCCAGGTCGAAAATATAGAGATGGATTGCGCCATCGTATTAGACACCGAAGAGTTGAGGGCCTACTGCAAACCCCTGGCCCATATAAAAGAAGGGGATAATATAGTCGTAGGAAGGGAAGGTATAAGAGTGGTGCCCCCAGAAAGGCCCAGGGGTAAACTGGGTGTTTTCGAGTTCATGTCCAGCGATGCATCCACAGAAAAGCCCTTCAAATCCATAATGAGCAAAACTGCCAGGGAAATTAAGAAAATCAAAGATAAAGGTGGAAAAATTGCACTGGTGGGCGGTCCTGCAATCGTACATACTGGTAACGCCCCTATTCTGGCCCAGATGATCAAAGAGGGAATCATCGATGTTCTCTTTGCCGGGAACGCACTGGCCACCCACGATATTGAAAACGCCATCTACGGCACTTCCCTGGGTATCAGTGTTAAAACTGGTGAAACAGTGACCAGGGGACACAGGCACCATATATATGCTATAAATAAGATTAACCAGGCAGGATCCATAGAAAACGCGGTAGAACAGGGTATTTTAAAGGAGGGGATCATGTATGAGTGTGTTAAAAATGGCGTCCCCTTCGTACTGGCCGGCTCCATCAGGGATGACGGACCCCTTCCCGATGTAATAACCGACGTATTGGAGGCTCAGGATGCCATGCGTAAGTATGTGCAGGATGTGGATATGGTAATCATGATCGCCACCATGCTTCACTCCATAGCCATGGGAAACATACTCCCCTCGGAGGTTAAAAGTATCTGCGTAGATATAAACCCATCAACAGTCACCAAACTCAGTGACCGGGGCAGTGCCCAGGTGATAGGTATCGTTACTGATGTTGGGGCGTTTTTACCCATGTTACTTCAGGAACTTGGAAAATGAGTTATAATATAATATGTATGGCTTTAAGTCACGTGATAGAATAAAGAGGATTTAAGGGGAGACTTGAAGCCATATATGGGGAGGAATGTAAAACATATGACTTTAAGCTTTGATACATTTGAGCTGAGGATGGAGGATGCTTAAAGTCATATATTTTGGAGGAAATAAGATTTGAGTAATGGTTTTAAGAAATTTTTAGATGATCTTTTGGCAGGAGTGTCCTAAAACCATACTCTATATTTCACCATTTTTATTACCACCTCCTTTAATTTAGGAAAATTAAAAAAATTTAAAGATCTAAAACGACCTGAATTACTTATTTTCAGATTTAAACCTCTTTTTTAGGAAATTTACCAATTTTGAATCAGCTTTCGACTCAGGTATAGTTTCATATCCACAGTTAGGGCATCTAACCATACCACAATTTGATTCCAAACAGAATTGGCAAGTTTCGGTCTTTTTAGTTTCGTCAAAAACATATCCACATATTTTACATCTCATGATATAACCTTCACATAAAATTTAGGTATGCCTAAACTTTGTAGTGTTAGGTATACCTAAATCTTTCATGGTATATAAAGTTTACTATTTTCAGACACTTCTGTTAATTTAAGATTTTTCTCTGATAATTTTGGTTGTTTCTTTGATTATTTTAATATAACGATTTTATTTTATTAATAAAGTTATTATAACCGATAAAAAATAAATATAACTTGTTTTAAATACTTAAATATGAATATAAATTGTGCCACATTAGATTTTCTGGGAATTGTAAGTATATGGTTTTTTATTTTAGAATTAGATAGTATTGGGGTGATTTTATATGTGTTTAAGTATGTATGAGTTTTATTTATCGGATTTGGAAAAATTAATTAATTATGAAAAAGAAAACTATGTTTTAGTTGAAAATAAGTTTTCTAGACATCGTAAAATGGTCTTTAAAGATTTTGTGTACTACATTTTATTAAATAAAGGCAAATCATCGGTTTTAGAGATTGATGAGTATTTTAAAGAACGTTTTGGTGATGATGTGATACCAATTAGTAAACAAGATCTGTCTCAACAAAGATTGCTTTTAAATCCTTTAATTTTTAAAGATGCAGATAAAAATGCTTTAAAAGAAATTTACTCGGGTAATCAATGGGAAGTAGAGAAATTTAAAGGTTATCATGTTTTAAATGTTGATGGATCGCAATTAGACAATCCCAACACACCCACCACCCGGGAAGAATTTGAAGTGGAATTAAGAGCTTTAAAAGAAACAGAAAGCCCTAAAGCAAGAGTTTCAGTCATATCAAATGCTAAAAATGAATTCATAATTGATTCCATTATTTCCCCATCACATATCGGTGAAAATAGCCTGGCATTTCAAAATATTGAAAATGCAAGCAAAAATAATAAATTTAGAAAAAGCAATAGCAGTTTTTGACAGGGCATACGCCTCTACCGAACTATTCCTACAACTAATCGAAAAAAACAGCAAATTCATATCCAGACTCAAAAAATCAGACTACAAAAAAAGAAAGAAAACACACGATAACCAATGACGAGTCTGTTGAAATAAAATTAAACTCATCCAGAACACGAAACATAAAAAAACAAAGAACTAAAAGAAAAAGCAGAAAAAATAACACACTTAAACTTAAGAATCGTAAACATACCACTCAAAACAGGAAAAAAATAGAAACCCTAATAACCAACCTACCACCCGAAACAACCACACCCACAGAATTAAAAGAATTATACGGGGAAAGATAGCAAATAGAAACAGGATACGATGTATTAAAAAATAAACTACACATAGAAAACTTCTCCGGTAAAAAAAAAGAATAACCATCGAACAAGACTTCTACGCACAAATACACATGTATAACATACTTATAAGCGCCAAAATAGAATTCAACAAAAAAATACAAACAAAAAACAAAAACTGCCAATGCGAATACAAAATAAACATCAACCTACTAGCAGAAAAAACTAAAAAACAACCTATTCCCAATAATATTCACAAAAAACCCCAAAAAAAGAAAAAAACTATGGAAAAACATCGATAAAACAATAAAACGAAACTTAAGAAAAGTTAAAAAAAAACCACCCACACCCAGAAAAACCAAAAAAACCAAAAAGGAAATACCCATACAACAACAGAAAAAACTTCTAAACACCCCCAAAAAAATAAACAAAAAATAAACAAAAAAATCTTAAATTGACAGAAGTGAGGGTTATGATGTGAAATCAAAAAAAATTAATTCATACACTTGAAACTAATCATGATAATAAGAATAAAAGAAAATTTATGAAATCTGACTGCCACAGAATCCGAAATAACAGGATAACTAATTAAAGAAAACTTATCGTTTGAACAAGAGATCATCCAACAGCATATAAATGTCAAACACTTTATCTGGTTCCATAAATGACATATTAAGGTAATAAAGTGGACAATATGTGACCATTTTTGTGGAACTTTTATCTATGGCTTTCTTTGCCTTTGTACATGCCAGTGATCTGTCATGTACCATAACTCCCCCACCTGCTACTCAGCAGATTTCAGCTACGTGGGTGAAATAAGACCTTTCTTCACAGCTCTTTCCCTTGCACTTTAGTTGAAACCCATATAATGGCATTTGGTTACATAAAGTGCATCTGTAAAGTTCAGGGAGGTCCTTTTTATTCAGTTTACCCGTTAATCTTATTTTCAGACAGGGTGTCTGATTTAGTGTGAAAATTAATGGGTTATTTGGGTTTAATTTCACGTATTGG
>DAQK01000052.1 GCA_002502855.1 Methanobacterium sp. UBA279 | reverse complement strand
CCCGAAGCCTTTCTCCATATTCTTAGGATCCAACTCTATTTTCTCTCCACTCGTCTCCGGGAATAATTCTAACGCCCTTCTACTACCAATAAGAATTTCCACTGAATCAGCGATTTTTCTGGCCTTAAAAGTCAGATAATCCTCTGAACCGGGGCCAATACCAACCACGAAGAGTTTGGACATCTCATTGCACCTTCAAAATTTGTGGAAACCTTTGCTTCCGTAATTATTTTATTCTCTGACTAATATAATTATACTGATAAAGGGGGTGACTGATTGGAAAGTAAGCGTTCAGAAAACCTTACTAAAAATGAATCAGATACCATTTCCGAATTTTTACCGCCGCCACATCCTAAAATTGTGTTTAACCATATTTCACAGGAAATATCAGAAAGAGCGAAAGCTATTTTAGACGATTTATTTACCAAAAAGCAAATTACTCCCGATAAGGTGAACCCTGCAGATAGGCATATGGGATTCCCAACCCAAACCCCTGGAAGCATTAGACGGATTTTTGAAATGATCCCTGGTATTTTCACCTGGATATTCATACTTACACCGCTGATTGCAGTCTTCATGGGTATTCCCTATATTTTGGTGGGATATATTACAGTTATCGTGGTTTACTGGTTATACCGGGCGTTTCTTTTTGTTTATGGCCTCTGGTTAGGTATTAAAAGGACGCGGCGGGATGTCAAGGTAGACTGGATGGATAAAATCCAGAATGAATATAGGGAAGAATACGAAAAATTGAAATACGTATTGATTTACCCCGTATACAACGAAGGACTGGAAACCATAGAACCTTCAGTGGCTGGATGGGCAGATTCAGACGTGGACACTAAGAAGATATCCTTCGTGGTGGCCATTGAAGAAAAAACACGCCCAGCAATGCATCGAATACTTCGAATACATAAAACAAAAATACGGGCACCATTTCAGGGAAATCATCTACTACGTCCATCCTGCAAATATCAAGGGAGAAGTCATGGGTGTAAAGGGAGGTAACATCAACTGGGCCACACGACACTTTACCCGGAAAATCAAAGAAAGGGGAGAAGACTCTAAGGATTATCTGCTGTTCACCTTCGACTGCGACCAGATCCCCCATAAGAAATACATGTCAGCCATCACCTACAAATTCTTTAGCTCCGAAAGCAGGTACAATAAATTCTACTCCAGTGCTGTACACACTTTCAACAATAACCTCTGGCGTGTACCTGCCTTGGTACGGGGTTTCTCCACGTCCCTAACCCTTGTGGTTCTACACAGCTGGACAGTCCTTAAGAAAAGCAAGGATACCTGGTCATCCTATGCTGTCAGCCTTAAAACAGTTGAAGATGTTAATTACTGGTGCCCGGACATTGAAAACGACGACACCGCATTTTACTGGAATGCCAAGGTCCGTTTCGATGGTGATTTTTCTGGTGAAGAAGTTTACATCCCCACCTATAATGACGCTGTGGAAAATGAGAGCTACATTAAAAACCACCGATCCCTCTACAAGCAGCAGCACCGCTGGGGCTGGGGTATAATCGTATTCCCCATAACTTTAGCAGGGCTCTATTACAATGAGAAAATACCATTGAAAAAACGTTTAAGGATATTATGGACTCTTTTTGATAACCAGCTCTTCTTCCTTACCGTGGTTTACCTCATCACCTTCGGGATTCCATTATTAAACTTCTTCAGTAAGATATTTCTGGAAATCCCCATATCATATAATATACCCCGTTTACTGGGGTACATACTCCTAGGGGCCACACTGCTCAACATACCCATCGTCATCCTCCGCCGCAACATAATCCCCGTACCAGAAAACTGGCCCTGGTGGCGTCACATCTGGGACTTCATAGAAACCGGGGCGATAATGGTTAACATGCTCACCTTCGGATTTTTACCCTACGTACAAGCGCAGACAGAGTTGTTGTTGGGAATGAAGCCTAAGAAGAAGTTTAATGTGATGGAGAAGGTGGTTATTAAGGGTTCTCCACGTGGGAAGGTTGTGTAGTGGTTTATCTTGACATAAATTTTTCTTCCAATAACTTATCAACTATTCCGGAAATATTGGTTGTTAAAAGCTTGTAATAAGTTTTATAAGCTTTAATTACATCATTCTCATTTATCACATCACGATCAGAATTTACTGCACTGCATCCTGCAAGGAACAGTAGAAATGCATTTTCTGTTGCTGGAAAGTTGAAATATGGATTTCCATATGCTAAAATACTAAAAAATATACCATAGTTTATAACTCCCCGATTAATAGGGATACCGGAGAGAACATAAGCTCTTTTATGTAACGGTGGGAATGCCGACATTTGCACATTTGGTCTATCCAATCCGATTCCAGATGGAGTCATACTTCCAGAATAATCAACATCACTGAATTCTGTAAAATCATAGACCGTATCTATCCTGGCTCGATTTAATTGATTGAAAAAAATATCAGTCTCTTCATTTTCCCAATCGAGATGTTTGAGCTTAACAAAAAATTCCGAAGTGATTTCAAGTCCTGAAAGATCTTCAAAATCATCAAGATTGGAAATTATGTTTTCATCCAATCCACTGAAGTATAACTTCTCTAAATCTTCCTTTTTTAAAATATGACCAATGTCCAGAAAATAAACAGCTTCCAAGAATTTATAAAGAAAATAAAAATCTGGGAAATTAATTAAGTCCTTTTTAAAGTATGGATATAAAAACGGATCACTTAAATTCTCAGATCCAATTTTTATAAGAGGTACTTTTTGTAGTTCTTCCCTTGTAAGAGGAATTCCTACTTTAAGAGGTCTTAATATAGAACTTCTTCTATCAATTTGGAGTTTATCAGTTAATTTATTATAAAAATTTAACTCTTTCAATTCAATTAGTTGACATATTACCTCGTTTAAGCCCTCAACATACTTATATTCTTTTAGAATCCATTCTATTTTCTTTTTAAAATAGTAATTTACTGGGAGTGATTCTGAATCTTCTAAGGACATATTACCACTTATTAAGAAAGTGTATTATAAAGCCAGTCAATATTATCGTAATATTTTAGTTTACCACCGCATTCACACTCATCAGTGAAATCTTCTGGTGATTCACCAGGCCGTAATTTATAATATTGATTGCACTTATCACAGACTAAATAACCACCATCGTCCTTCTTATTTATTACTTTAAAGTTAGATCGGGCTTTATATTTTGTTACATCTGTATTTAAAAGTTTTAAATATGTTTTATAGCCAATCACTATATCTTCTTTATTTATACAATCTCTATTATCCTTTACGGCATTACATCCTGCTATTAATTCTATTAATTTCTTTTCTATTGTTGAAAAATGAGCATATTTCGGAAGCCCAAAACTAGTGATGGTCATATTCACTTTGAGGAGTCCTAATCGGTTTGAAAAGGTTTTTATGTCTTTATTTTCCCAACTAATTTCTTTAAGCTTTTTAAAGAATTCTACCGTAGGTTGTGGCCAATCAGATATCTTGTCAAAATTATCAAGACCGAAAATAAGGCGTTCATCAAGTCCACTCAAATAAACATTCAAGACATCCAAATCATCAAAATCTCTCTTGATAGTCATGAAATATCTTATTGCTATGAAATCGTACATGCACATGAACGTGAAGAAGTTGATTATTCTGGCTGATTTTTGAGGTATGAAATTTATATAGTCTAAGTTTTCATGAGCAAGAAAATAAACACTGTTTTCAGGAATTTCATTGTGGATGCTTTTTTCCCACCAATAGAACTTAGATTTTATTGAGTCATATGCTCTTCTAGACTCGTCATAAACCCCTGAATTAGAAATAGTTACTATAGAGTCTATCACAACATCTAAACCCGGGACATTTTCCTTTTCGAGAATTTCAATATACTCTCTAATTTTATTCTCAGTTACCTCTTCAACTGGAAATAATCTATCACGCCATGACATGATATCACTTTAATATTTATTATTTATTACTACCTTAAAATCTATTTATCAAATTATCCAACCACTTTTTCCCACTATCAAAAATACTAGTCAAAGTGAAAAAAATTGTTATCATTAGTACCAGTAACCCTATTAAACATAGTCCCCATGGACCTATAACAAAACCGGCATATATAAAAAATAAACCGATAAGAACTCCTGCTACATTTCCAACTGCAGAATCCAGAAATATCGAGATCGCAGCTAATGAAAATCCTACAGAACTAGTAATATCAGTTAAAGCAAAAAACAATCTAAACATTAACCCTAATACTCCCGGTAACTCAGCAAAAAATAAAAAATCTAAAACTGCTACAAGTAACTCCACTATTATAGTTCCTAATATCGGAAATATAAGGAGAAGAAGCACAAATAATAGAATGATTAAAATAGCTAATAATATCCAGGGAAGATAATCATTAAAACCACCAGAACCAGAACCACCAGAACCAGAACCACC
>DAQK01000005.1 GCA_002502855.1 Methanobacterium sp. UBA279 | reverse complement strand
ATAAAAAAAAATAACCCACCTCAACGCTCCTCCATATACCTAAATTTGGAGGGGGTTAAACTCTCTAATCTATCCCTTTTTTAAAATTTGACTCATATTTTCAATCATTAAAGCTTGATGGCCCTTTCATGCCTGAAGTATCGTACCGATAAAACAAACACGGCCGTAGAAACTAAAATGGTGGGAATGGTTGAAAGTAAGAGCCATGGATCTACCACGGGAGTAGATGATATTTTAACTAGCAACACGGTGGGTATGAAGTTAAGTACAGCTTCAAAGTAAGGGACCTTGGTAAAAAGGGGAAAGAAGAGTATGAAAGTGGCAAATACCAGGGCCAGGGTTATGGCTGAGTTTGCCTCTTTGGTACTGTCCACCAGCATGGATATTATAATGCCCACACCGATGAACCCTAACCCAACAAAGAGTAGGATGAGGAATATTATGGCTGTATTGTAGATGGGCACCTTCAGCAGGTCTAAAAGTAGAATCCAGGCCAAACTTTGCAGTACAGAAAAAGACAAAATAGGAATTGTCTTCCCAATTATCACCATGGAACTGGTGAGGGGTGCCATCAGGAGAACTTCAAATGTTTTTCTCTCCCTTTCTCCCACCACACTATCGGTTACGATGTTACTGGCCATGAAGAAGGGCAGTAGGAGTACGAATGGTACGATGAACCCGTACATCACCTCCACGAAGTAACTGCTGTCTATGGCAATGGGCGATTTTTCATCTTCATTAACTGTTATCTCGGTTAATATAATCGAATTCTGGACGATGTTAATGGTGGACTGGTTTAACCCGGCTGCTTCTAATTTTTTGGCCTGTTCATATTTAGTTAATGAATCGTTGATTTTCTGATTTACCACCGGGTAGAATGCGTTGGTGTTATCTATATGTACCGTTACCTCACCCTGGGATGAGTTCTCCACTACCGCTACCAGGTCTTTGCCCAAATCTTTGGTTGCATTTTCACTGTTGTAAACTATCAGGGTGAATCTCTGCTCTTTCAAATATCCAGCCATCTCTGACCTGCTTATGTCCGGGTCTACCCCGACTTTAAGGTTGGATGTGATGCCATATGAATCAAAGAGGGCCGGATCTGTGGCTACAGCAGTTACAATAGCCATGGCGAAGGCTCCCAGAATGATGAATACTTGTACGAATATTATCAACAGGTAGATCTTATTGTTAAGTATGTCCTGAGCCTCTTTTCTTGAAAGAGCAAGTATTTTCATATGATACTTTATGTTTCCATCACTTCATATAATGTTCCCATCACGCATTTCAATTATCTCATCAGTAAATTCAGCAGCCAAGGGATTGTGGGTTACTATGATTATAGTAACGCCTTCGTTTTTGTTAAGATCCTGCAGTATACCCATTATTACCTCGGCATTTTTAGTGTCCAGTTCACCGGTGGGTTCGTCAGCCAGGATCAATGAGGGGTTGTTGATCAGGGCCCGGGCGATGGACACCCTCTGCTGCTCTCCACCGGAAAGCTGGCTGGGCCGCTTGTTATGTTTCCCTTCTAAACCCATTTTATCCAGTAATTCCTTGGCTTTCTCTAAATCTGGTTTTATCATGGGTAATAAAACGTTTTCCAGGGCTGAAAGTTGTGGCATGAGATTGAACCTTTGGAAAACAAATCCTATCTTATTCCTGCGGAATGTGGCCTGTTCCTTTCCAGATAGTGTGCTGGTGTCCTTGCCGTTCATGAGCAGGGTGCCCTTGGTGGGCATGTCCAGTATCCCGCCCACGTGGAGCAGGGTTGATTTTCCTGAACCGGATGGTCCCATTATAGAAGTAAAGGAACCATTTTTTATGTTCAGGTTAATACCAGCCAGTGCGTTGATCTTTTCATCTCCCATCCGGTATATTTTCCAGACGTCTTTAAATTCCAGGACGTTGTTGTTTTGATCATTCATTTCTAAGCGCCTCCACCACGTTTAATCGGGAAGCTCTCCAGGCAGGGTATAAACCGGCCAGGACACTTAATGCCGTCGCGCCCCCTAATACTCCGGCGATTAACCATACAGGCAGCATCTGAACCAGCTGGATATCACCGATCTGCGAACCGAATAACATTATTGCAATTTGCAGTAGTATGGCAGCTATGATTAAACCAACCACTCCTCCTATGAAACCTATGAGGGCTGCTTCTAATAGTATGCTGCCCAGGACTTCCCTACTGGTAAATCCTATGGCCTTTAATACCCCTATCTCCCGTGTTCTCTCGGTTACGTTGACCAGCATGATATTGATGATGCTGATAACACCCACCATTAGAGCTATACTGGCTATTCCACCTATAAAGAGAGTAAGGCCGCTCATCATGTCGTCGATCTGTTTTGACATGTCGGATTTGGTGGAAACTGTGATTCCATCGACTGTGTTTTCTACTTCTTCTTTAATTACTTCTGGATCTCCCCGGGTATTGGCGGTGAGGCTGGTTGGTTTGTTATCATTCAGGGGTAGGGCTTTATCTGAATCTAATACCAGTACTCCCATTCCCATGGCGCCTTCACTGAATGTACCGGTTATTGTAAATTCCTGGTCTTCAATGGTTATTTTGTTCCCGATTTGGTAACCCATAGCTTCTATCACTGGACTTATAACTACTCCGGGTGTTCCATTTATTTCTATCTGGCTCCTATCCTTGGTTCCTACAATATAGATACTTGTCCCGTTAAATTCGGTGAAAAACTGCACCTCTTCCTTGATGTTGTAAAGCTGTGACATGTTTTTTAATTTATCCACCGCTTCTGGACTTAAAAATGAACTGCCCGGCTGGGACATGATATTCCCTCCCCCGGTGCTGTTCATTATCATGACATCACCCATCATGTTGGTGGTGGATTCCTTCATGTAGTTGGTCATCCCAGTGGTGAGACCCACCAGAACCACCAGGGCGGTCACTCCTATAACCACTCCCAGCATGGTAAGTATACTGCGAAGCTTTCTTCTTCTGAGATTTTTAAATGATAAACTGTTAATTCCTATTTTCCGTCTGCTTAAAAATTCCATTCTTGTGTAATTCTTTTCCTTTCTAGTGTACTTCTTATTAAATTTATGTTCTAGTATTTAAAATCTTCATTTTCTAATTCAAAGATATCCTCTATGTATTCCTTCTTTAGTGCTTTAGTCACTTTATAGGCTAAGATTAATGAAGGATTATACCTTCCCTGCTCTAAAGCGATTATGGTCTGCCTTGTTACATTCACTGCCTCCGCTAACTCTTCCTGAGTCATTTTAAGTTCTTTACGGTGTTCTTTAATTCTGGTTTTCATAGGCTCCCCAAAGGGTGTTAATGATTTCAATTACTCTTCTCTAATTTGTATCGTGTTGTTACATTTATTATAAACCCAACAAGTCCCAATGCTACGATTAATACGCCTAAATTAACTTCATCGTTGAAATTGAGCATGACAAGGGAAACCATTACTATGGTTACTATCATTCCCCATGCCATATTCCTCATGGCAATGGAATAATGTAAACGCTCTCTTTCATCCATTGTTTTCAAAGAGGCGTACTGTACATCAATGATCAGGAATAAAAACAGCCCACCAATGGTTAATGTAGTTATTATATCTTGAGGCAGCATCATTCCTATAAAAATCAAAGAAAGTGTAGCCAGTAAATAAACAGCTCCTTGCCAGGTCATTCCAAAGTTAAATGTTCCTTTGCCCTTTTTAAACCATTCTGGCTTGGCTATCACCAATAAAATCACCCCACTTTGTAAAAAATATATTACATATAATGTAAGAAATACATTACATCATATTTAAAGTTTTCCATCTATTAAGGGCATCATCCACCGCGCCTTTTCAAACCACCAAACTCTAAAATAAGTCTTATCAATCCCGGCCTGGGCCCAAAAACCACATCGTCACGCTGGAACAGCTTTATGGAAATCCAGTAGGTGATGGCACTCACCATTATCACGAATCCCAGGGGAATCAGAAAATGCCAGGCAGGAATTACATCTCCTGAAAAAAGCCTTATTACCATGGTTAGAGGGGAAATATTAGATATGAGAGATTTATTTGTTATATAAATCAACGGAGGAATCATTAAAATCCCTACTATAGCCACATAACCAAACGTCAGCCCTATACCTGCTTCTTTATAATTTTTTGAATAGGCGGCGATGATCACCGTGACTCCTATGACTGGAACGGCAGTTATAATTACCAGGAGGTAAACCAGGAGTGGGTTTGATATTTCAAAACCAGTTATTAAGAGTATCCCCATCCAGATAGCAACCTGCAATGCTATAACCCCCACCACAGCCATGCTCTTGCCGATGATAATATCTGAAGAATTTATGGGCATGGCCATGAGTATTTCACCTGTTTTTCTCTCTTTTTCCCCAACAACGCTGTCTATAATCATGTTTCCAAATAAGAAGATGGGTAAAAAGAGGAGTATAGCTAGCATGGCCTTGGTAACTATCTGCATGGGAAGGGACTCACCAGTATTCTCCTGAGTTACCACGGCTGGTTTGGAATTTTGGGGTGTTAGAGAATCTATCCATGAATTTGACAGGGTAATAGCCAATATTTTAGCGGTATTATTGACTTCATCCCTCACCACGCTTCTTTTCGGATCGGCCTGGTCCAGATACAGTTTTACCTCGATGGTGTCGATGTTCCTTATCTTATCCAGGGAATCAGCCGGTACCAGCACTACTGCCATGGTTTTACCGGAATTTAAATTTTTCATGGAATCATCGAAGCTGGCATGGGTGACGGTTATGAGTTCGGTGTTGATGTATTTGGAAAAAAGACGGCCCTCATCATCCACACTCAAGGAAGCAAATCCTGAAAGGGAGGGGGTTATGGAAATTCCCTCTTGCGATTCAATGTTGGTTATAAATGCATTAAATACGAATAACATTAAAAATAGGACTGAAATCTGCAGGAAGAAGATGGTTAAAAATTTTCTACTCTTGAGTGTTTCCCTGAGTTCCCATTTAGTTATGGTGGTGAATTTCAAGATGGTAACCCCAAAGTTATTTTCAAATATCCAACATATTTAGCGAACATCATCATTGCGACATCATCATTGTTTAAACGAATTAATAAACACATCTTCCAGAGTAGGTTCCTTGGTGTTTACCGAAAGGATATTTCCTTCAAATACGTTGATTATATCCTTTATATCGTTTTTTGATTTTAGGGAGATGGTGTATTGATTGTCAACCAGCTCCACATCTTCTACCGTAGAAAAACCTTCGATGGCCTTAATTACGTCCCCCTTAACTACGTCCCCACCAAGATTCTCCACTTTGATGTTCAGGATTAAATCCCCACGGATTTTCGATTTAAGATCCTGTGGAGTGCCCATATCCATAATTCTGCCCTGGTTCAGGATGGCCACCCGGTCACAGAGTGAATCAGCCTCGTCCATGTAATGTGTGCATAGTATGATGGTTTTATCTCCCTTGAGTTCTCTGATAAATTCTCGAATGTTATGGGCGGTGGCTGGGTCCAAGCCCATGGTGGGCTCATCAAATATCAGTATCTGAGGGTCGTGTACGAGCGCCCGGGCGATGCCCACACGCTGCCTTAACCCCTTAGAGAACGTGTTTATCCTGTCTTCTGCCCGATGGCTCATGTTTACCAATTCCAATAACTCTTCTATTCGGCTATCGATCTCTCCTTTAGGGACACCGTAAAGTTCAGCGAAGTAACTTAGAAGGTCTCTGGCTTTGAAACGCTCGTATAGGTTAGGCTCCTCTGGTAAGTATCCAATCATGGATTTGATCTTGATCTGCTCCTGGTGGATGCTCATACCGTCCACCAACACATCACCTGAGTCTGGTTTGAGGATGCAGCAGATGATCCGGATGGCAGTGGTCTTACCCGCCCCGTTGGGCCCGATGATCCCCAGGAGCTCTCCCCTTTTTATATCCAGGTTGAGGTTATCTAAGGCCTTTATCTTACCGAAGGATTTGCTTAAAGATTCTATTTCTATCATAAAATCATCATCCACTTCTAAATGTCTCCTCTGGTTTCTTGATAAAATTATTTCAAATTTGTACTGGGGAATATTTTATCTTATCCACCAATAAAATAATGATCCAGTTTCACTATAACTATTATATAGAATCTGATGGGGGTGTTAATTGTTGGTTAAAATTGAATTCAGTGTTGAAAAACATCAAAAGATGTTTATGCCCTGGCTGTCCCGTCCAAAAGGAAAGTGAATGTACCGAGAGGAAAAGAAGGATTATGCTTGAGATAGCTTACTCCAGTGAAAGTGACATGTACTTTGAGAGGGACCGGGTCCCGGGAATGTATTGCACCACCGGAGAAGCACTATATTCAGATCCTGATTTTAATAAAATCTGTAAATAGCCTGAATACCCTGTCAGGGAAGAATATGGGCTTGTAAACAAATACTATTGTAAGTATGAGAAACCTGATTACTGAAAAATTTCTGACCACCCCTCTAGGGCAGTAAATTTTCAAATTTAACTCGCCGCCTTCAAGGTAAACACCGTTATCTCCGGGTCGCAGTTGATTCTAAACCAGAAAACATTGGTACCTACTCCCCTGCTGGTATACTGGACCATGTCCTTCACCTGATATTTGCCGAGGGGATACTTAACGAAATGGGGCCCTCTAATTATGGTACCCAGTCCAGGTATTACAAACTGTCCCCCGTGGGAATGGCCTGAAATCTGTAAACCGAATCTACCGGTGGTGGAGCTTATATCGGCGAAGTCCGGTTCATGAGCCAGGAGTATGGCCCGACCTTCCTCTGGTAATTTTTTCATTACCAGGTCAAGGCGGTGTTTTTCAAGCATCACACTGTCCACTCCGGCTATGTGTAGCTGGGCTTCCCCTCGCCTCAGGGTGTAGACATCGTTGCTTACATCTACGATCCCGGATTTCCTGAGTACGCCCCGGATTTTGTCTGCCCATAACCAGTGATCATGATTTCCCAAAGTTGCGATAGACAGGTCTTTTGGCTTTAATTCCTTTAAAGACACTTCCAATTCACATGCCACATCTTCAAAGATATACGAGACAAAATCCCCAGTTATGGCCACTATATCCGGGTTTTGTTCGTTTACTAATTTTATTACTCCTTCAAGATGTTTAGGGGTTATCCACTGGCCTAAATGTATATCTGAAATATTAACTATCCGGTAATCTTCAAAAACCGGGTCAAGTCCCGGTATATCCACTTCAACATCCTCTAACCGGAAATCGTCCGGCTGGAATTCAGGTTTAAATAGCTTGTTCCGCCAGTTTGTCATACCACGTTGCATTGTTTTCCTTAAACGTGGATATTTAAGCTCATCATCCTTCATGTTATAGATGATCTACCTCTTTTATGGGATAAATCTACCATCCAGTTAAAAAAAATAGAAGAAAATTGGTTGTTAAGGGTTTGCCGGATGATAAAACCATTATTCACTGGCGAATATACTGAAGATACCGGTTAGAAGTAACCAGACTCCTATTAAAAATCCAAGATAAATTGGATGGAAAGCATATATGCCTAAAATTATGTAGATTATACCAAGCACGATTCCTAATACCCCTCCCCATACTCTATGTTTAGCATCTAATCCACCTAAAAGTGAGATTACTCCGGCAATTATCATTAAAATACCGGCCAAGTAGAGTACTATGCCTGTTAAGAAGGCGAATAGGGCTGGGTAGAAGACTAAACCAAAACCTATAATTAATGTTATGATACCTAATATGAGCAATAAAACACCGACCAGTCGGCTGACCTGTAATTCGGCCACACCTGCAATAAGGAACCAGATGCCCAGCATGATCACTGCAAATCCAGCTATGAAGCTGACTGCAACAATACCCACCACCGGGAAGACCATTATCAGGATACCGAGTATTATGGCCAGTATACCCATTATCGAATTTCTCAAATAACTCCTCCTACCAAATTTTTCCAACAAACCACGTAACAAGATAATATTAAACTTTCAAATGTATAAATGTTACCTCTTTAAAAATAAACTAACTAAGAGCTTATTAAAGGTTTTAACCCCAAAATCAATGGAAGCCAAATATTAAAAACATGGGAAAATATAAGAAAATTAATTCATAAATGAATTAATCCATTAAATGAAATAGGAAAAATTGATAAATATTCCAGAAACCAGTGATAATATAATAAATGTAATCCATTAATTTTAGCAAATAGAGAGATAATTTAGTAAAATACAGAGGTCACCATGTTCCTATCAAAACTCTTACCAGTCAAGCAGGCTCTTAAAATCATAGAAGACACATTAAAACCTACTGATACAGGAAAAATTTCCTTAGAAGATGCTTATCATAGAGTGATTGCTGGAGATGTAAGATCACTGCTGGATTCACCCCCATTTTCCAGGTCGGCCATGGACGGCTATGCCGTGAAGGCCGAGGATACCTTCAGCTCCTCTGCAAACAGTCCGGTTGAACTAACCGTCATCGACAGGATAGGTGCAGGAAGCATCTCCCATGCCATTGTTGAAGAAGGTAAAGCAGTTAAAATAGCCACCGGAGCACCATTACCCCAAGGGGCTGATGCCATAGTTATGGATGAATACGTTCAAGAGCAGGGTGACGAGTTACAGGTGGAATCCCCTCTAACTCCTGGTGAAAACGTTTCATTCCAGGGAGAAGATGTGAAGAAGGGTGACATTATAATAAAAGGGAGGAAGTTACTGGAACCCCAGGATCTGGCCATAATTGCTTCGGGAGGGTACAGTGAAATCACAGTCCATAGGAAACCTCGAATCGCTGTTTTAAACACCGGGAGTGAATTGGTGATGCCCACTCCTAATATTGAAGGTGCTGAAGTGGTGAATTCTAACCATTATACATTGAAAGCATTGGTAGAGAGTTGTCTGGCGGTTCCCACCCTCAACCATGTTGAAGATGATGTTTTGAAGGTGAAAGATGAGTTTGAACGGCTCCTTAAAACCCATGATGCCCTTATAACCACTGGTGGTACGGCCATCAGTAAGGGGGATGTGGTGGTTGAAGTAGCTGACCAGTTGGGCGAAGTACTCTTTCATGGAGTGGCCATGAGGCCGGGCAAACCTTTCGCTTTTGCTGAAATTGATGGTAAGCCTGTTTTCATGTTGTCGGGCTACCCGGTAGCTGCTATGGTCCAGTACGATGTTCTGGTGAGGAAGAGTATTGAGAAGATGCAGAACATATATAAACCATCCGTGCTGGTGAAGAAAACCGCAGCCCGTAAAATTCCATCCACACTGGGTAGAACGGATTATGTTAGGGCCAAAGCTGATGGAGACATAGTAACACCACTGAATATTAAAGGTTCCACCATCATCCGTTCCATGGTTGATTCAAATTGTTACATCGTCATAGAAGAGAACCTGGAAGGAGTTGCAGAGGGAGAGAAGTGTGATGTTCTCCTTTACGATTCCCTGCGGGTTTAAATATCTGGAGATTATATGTTTAAAATCAGTGCCGATCAACGTATAACTGGACAATTCATAACTTGAAAAATTTATTTAAAAAAAATTATTTCGACTCTAACTGAAAGGTGATAACTTGGCTAACGAAGCTTTATGGTACTATGCCATTGGATTCATTATCATATGGATAGTAGCCATTCTATTTAGAAAGCAGTTAAAAATAGATATTGAAGGCCCTTTTCTTTTTAGGCGAACTAAGAGGTTAAGGGGCTTAATTGATAGGATAGCGCAGAGAAGTCCCCGTTTTTGGAAGTATTTCTTAAATGTAGGCATACCTGTCTCCATATTTTTTATGGGTTTGATGGTGGTAATCCTAGTTAATTCCTTGGGAACTCTTTTAGAAGCCCCACAAGTCCAGGTAGTCCTCCCAGGAGTTGATCTACCAGGACAGCCTATATATGTCCCCATCGGATATGGACTTATTGCACTATTTATAGTTCTGGTGGTACATGAATTTGGACATGGAATACTCGCCAGGGTAGAAGGGATACGTATAAAATCCATCGGACTCGCCCTTTTTGCCGTGATCCCCGGTGCTTTTGTGGAGCCGGATGAGGAAGATACGGAAAAGGCCAGTAAAAAATCAAGGCTTAGATTATACGCTGCAGGGTCTGTTTTTAACTTAACTACGGCTGCTATAGCATTAGTTATAAGTTATGCATTACTTTACCTTTTAATTGCCCCTGTACTTGCCCCTGCATTCTATTCTGATGGTGTGGAGATAACCAGGGTTGTTCCTTCCAGCCCAGCTGACGGTGTTTTAAGTACAGGAATGGTAATTCACAGTATCAATGGTCAAAGTATCGATGACTTTTCAAAGTATGAAGCCATAGTAAATAGCATCCAAATTGGAGATGAGATAACCTTCCAAACAGATGAAGGAACTTATCACGTTAAGGCAGGGCCGAATCCTAACAATAAAACTGATGGCTATATAGGTGTTCAAGGACAGGCGAATATAGCATTAAAAAGTGGTTATCCTTCTTACTATGAACCTTTAACTCAATGGGTTTTATATCCTCTACTAGAACTATTAAACTGGATATTTGTCTTAAATTTCGCCATAGGAACTATAAATCTGCTTCCAGCCCGTCCATTAGATGGTGGCTTGATGCTTTCTGAGTTACTTGATTACAAACTGTCAACTCCAAATGTTAACAGGATCACCAACTTCTTAAGCATCTTCCTCTGGACTATTCTGATAGTAAGTGTGGTTTACGGTACTGGAAGGGGAATAGCTATGCTTTAGGAAATTAATACACTTTAGAGGTATTAAAACAGTTCGATAGATCCCTTTTTCAGGGATTCGAGCCCGGGATCCAGTTTATATGCCTTCTCCAGGTATTTTAAGGCTTCGCTGGATCTGTTAACTTTTTCTAAAATAAGACCCTTGATGTACCATACTAGGGCATCGTCTGGTTCGAGTTCCAGTGCCGTGTCGATAAATTCCAGGGCATCCTCGTATCTTCCAAATATGGATATAATCACTCCCAGGTTAAACCATGCCCCTGCATGTCCCGGATTAATATCCAGAACTTTATCATATTCTTTTATAGCTTCACAGGTTTCCCCTAATTCCCAGAGTGTAATTGCCCGGTTGAAACGGGTTTTATATGAATCTGGTTCTGTTTCCAAAGCTTTATTAAAATATTTAAGAGCTCCTGGGTAGTCTCCTTTATTTAAAAGTCTAATACCCTTCTTATTCAGGGAATTTACATTGTTTTTGAAGATATCCAAAAATCCCATTTTTTTCCAATCCTTTTGATCCTGGATAATGATATATTACTTATAGTATTAATAGTAATACTATTTGATATATCTAAATATATCAATATAACTGATAATTTTGTATATCAAAAAAGATAAAAAAGTTACAATTAAAAAATTTAGTAAATTTTACAAAAAGATAAGACAAAGCCCGGTTTTACGGGTAATCCAGGAGAAAAATCAGGATGAAAGTAGTTATAATCGGAGGTGGAGCAGCTGGAATTTCCACCGCTTCAAATATCCGCAGATATGATGAAGATATGGAAATAACCGTTATCACCATGGAAAACCAGATAGCATATTCTCCCTGCGCTATACCCTACGTTTTAAGTGGAGATGTAGAAAGCTTTGAAGATATAGTGATGCACCAGCCAGAAGACTATCTGGAGAAGGACATAAAAGTAATAACAAATGCAGAAGTATTTAAAGTAATAAACAACGAGAAAAAATTGGAATATCGGTTAAATAACCGGTACATGAGTATTGAAAAAGAAATATCCTACGATTACCTGGTGATCGCCACCGGAGCCACTTCTTTCATTCCCCATATCCCGGGAACCAGCCTGGAAGGTGTTTTTAAAATTAGAACCATCGAAGATGGCCTGAAAATTAAAAAGTGGGCAGGAAAAAGCAACAAGGCCGTAGTGGTGGGTGCTGGACTCATAGGCCTGGAAACAGCCTTCGGACTGAAGAAAATGGGTTTGGAAGTCACGGTGACGGAAATGCTCCCTCAACTAATCCCGAGATCACTGGATTCAGACATGTCCAAAATAGTCCAGGACTATATCGAAAAGGAAGGGATAAGGATCATCCTCGGCCATCCCCTAGAGGAGATAATTGGTAAAAAAAGGGTGGAGAAGACGGTCATAGGTGATGAAGTTATAGATACAGATATGGTTATAATGGCCACCGGTATCAGGCCGCGGATTAAGCTGGCTGAAATGGCGGGTTGTGAGATTGGAAGATGGGCCATCCTTGTCAATGAAAAAATGCAAACCTCCGTCCCCAACATATATGCTGTGGGAGATTGTGTGGAAGTTTTTGATGCCATAACCAGTCAGAACACCCAGTCTCCGTTGGGCACTACCGCTGTAAGACAGGGTAAAATAGCCGCCAAGAACATCGTGGGAGTGAAGGCGGAATTTAAAGCCGTCCTCAATGCAATGGTCTCCAAGATCGGAGCCTTGGAGTTCGGTGCCGTTGGTTCATCCAAAGCCAGTGCCATGCAGAATGGTATGGAAGTGATCGCCGGCAGAAGCAGAGCCCTAACCAAGGCCCGTTACTATCCTGGGGCGAAAAGGATCGATGTAAAGATTATATCCACCCTTAAAGGCAAGATTATAGGCTGTCAGATAATCGCCGAGGAAAGGGTTGCCGAGAGGATTGATACCATGTCCCTGGCCATAGCCCGGGGCGTTACCTGTTATGAACTGGCGGCAATGGAATTTTCCTATGCACCTCCCCTTTCCATGGTAATCGATCCCATCATACTGGCTGCTGAGGATGCCTGTGAGAAGTTGAAGAAACTCGCTAATTAAAGAAATTAAAGAGACTCACCAATTAATTTATAAGAGTTGAAAAGCCTCGCTAATTAGCCTTATAGATTTAAATTATCTAGAAATTTTTTTAAGTCTCGGGAATAGATCCATAGCATTTTCTCTCTCGATTGCCGCCACATCTTTTTCATCAAAACCCCCATATTCTCTTACACCTTTAATAGTTAATGGTAAGGCGGCTTCTGTCGCGAAAACATAATCAGACCCGAATACTATTTTCGAACTATTGACCAGGAGTTTGGAGAGCTGCAAAAGCGTGGGGTGAAGATCATCGATTCAGGGACTCCCATGTGTATTTCCTCGATGCCAGGGGTGTAGCCGGATGAACGAACACCACCACTTTTCGACGGTTAAGTTCGGAAAATAACCTTTCAAATCGTGTATCACCAAGATAATACCCATCATAATTCGATAAAAGAAATACTCCATCAAGTTTCAGCACGTCAAGGGCATATTCGAGTTCTTCCAAAGCAGCATCAACATCTGGAAGAGGTAGAGTAGCAAAAGCACCGGATCTTTCCGGATAACTCTTAATTAATCCAGCGCATATTTCATTGGTCTTTCTTGATAATCCTCTGGCAAATTCCCTAGAAGGATCTTTATCCCTAAAATAAACTCCCGGAGCAGAAATTGAGATCACAGATGTGGAAATACCGTTTTGATCCATTACTTCAAATGCCTTATCTGCACTCCAATTGGGAAATCGCACCCCCTAAAGCTTCTTTTACTCCTTGATCTGAAAGATCTTTCAAATATTCTTTAGGAACGATGTGGTGATGTACATCGATTAATCCTGGCATCTTTTTCCCTCCATACTCTAATTTAAAAAATAACTACTGTTAATTTATAAAATTTTTAGTTAATATAACTAATGAACAAAAAATAAAGGAAAAATCATGATGAATTCACCAGCCTGTGCCGGTGCAATTTTAACGATGCTTCACCAATAAAACACGTGATGAATTTATAATTTGAATTGACCACTGAAATTGAATTTCTGTGATGTAACTATTATAATTAAAAATAAACAGGAGAGAAAAAAATAAGAACGGAGGCGGTATGTCTTATCTCTCTCCTGATCTAGTCATATGGGGGGAAAATGACTTTAAATTTAAAAATACCTTTTTAAAATTCTTTTAATTAAAAATACCTTCTTAACATTCCTTTGAGCATCTCGGCGTGGCGGCCTTCGTCTCTGGAACTTTCATCGAAGAAGTCATGGGCGGGGTCCACATCGCATTCCTTTGCCTTTTTGGCCGCTGCTTTTTTCTCGTTGTTGGCCTTGGTTTCTCCCTCGATCATCATCTCTATGTTTTCTTTGAGGGTTGGTTTTATGATGCCACCCAGTTCGGCGAAATGGGCGGCGTGCTGGGCTTCTTCAATGGCTATTCTGGTGAGGACTTCTGCTACTTCTGGTAATCCTTCTCTTTGTGCCTGACGGGCCATTGCTAAATATATACCCACTTCCTGGGTTTCTCCATTGAAATTTGCCTGGACAGCTTCTTCTAATTCGGTGCCTTTACAAACTCCCAGTTTATGTTCGTTTATTATCTCCATATCTTACTCCTCCATTCAACCATAAATTACTCCCATTCATATTACATTATCTTATTTTTACAGAAAAAAAATGAAAATTTTAGAGATTTTTAATCTCACGAGCTAACTTCTGTCCGGTTATGAAGCACTGTTCTAATTCATCTGCATTTGGAACATAATAAAATTCCTGCTGGCTTTTAACCCGGAATCCACAGTCCTTTAAATTATCCGCCAGGTTTTTAGGGGCGCCACCTTGGCCTCCCATTGATCCAAATGTCACCGCTAGTCTTTTTCTTCCAGTTCGGTTGAATTTTAGGCCGCGCAGGTAAAATATCAGGTCCCCTACAGAGGGGAAGGGTTCATCATAGATGGTTGGAGCTCCCAGGGCGATGGCCTTGCTGTCCAGTATGTCCTTAACTATTTCACTTCGTTCATCTTCGTGAAGGTAGTACATTTTCACATCTACTCCTTCACTCATAACACCTTCTGCCATGGCATGGGCCATCTTCTGGGTGGAATAGTGCATGGTGTCGTAGATTATGGTTATTTTATCTTTGCAAGCTCCCGTGGCCCAGTCACTGTAGGCTCCGATTATTTTCATGGGATCGGTCCATATCTGCCCATGAGATGGGGCTATCATCTCAATCTGCTCCAGAAGACCTAAATCCTGAACTTCTTTGAACTTCTTTAGCACCAGCTTGGATAATGGGGTGATCAGGTTTGCATAGAACTTCTGGGCACCGTCCATAAGAACATGTTCTGGTATCTCATCGGCATAACGCTGGGCAAAGCACAGGTGCTGTCCAAATGCATCGTTGGGGAATAGGATACCTTCTTCTACCAGTAAGGTGAACATGCTGTCCGGCCAGTGCAGTAAGAATGCATCTAAAAAGGCCAGTGTTTTCCCTCCCAGATCCAGGGTATCTCCCGTGGTAACCACTTTAAAATCAGCACACTCCAGGGCGGGGTAATGTTTCAGGAGCCCTTTTACCGCGATTTCTGTGCAGTATATGGGGGACTCTGGGAATTTTTTATGAATTTCCAGTAACGCTCCACTGTGGTCTTTTTCCACGTGATTTTGTACTACTATATCTATTTGTAGATCCTTTCCCTCTTTCTGAAAGGCATCCTGGATTCTACCCCACATCTGATCAGAAGATCCGGGATATGTGTTGTCGATTAAAGCTACTTTATCTTCTCCAAACACCAGATAGGCGTTGTAACTTGTTCCATTAAGAGTGTAACCGTGATAAGTCCTTATATCCCAATCCAAAACACCTACCCAGTAGATTCCTTCTTTAATTTTAACTGATTTTGCTTTCATTTTTTCCCTCCAGATATAATTCGTGTATTTACGAACTAATTATTAGTTATAAGAACCTTTATATAAACTTTATGGTTCGCAATTACACGAACAGTTTATATAAGTGAAAACTCATATAACACGTATATAATAATTAATAAAAAAAATTCAAAAATTAGAGGATTGGAGAATGAATCAAAAAAATTTACAACTAGAAGCGTCCGAAGTAGAGGAAGTTAAAATATTCGGAACCCAAAAAGGTATCAACGTAATAGAAAGCCCAATCAAAACCAGGATACTATCCTTATTAAAAGATGAAGGATTAAACGGTTCTGACATAGTGGTGTTAACTGGTAAATCAAAATCTACAATTTCAGCCCACCTTAAGGACCTCATAAAAGAAGATATAGTTGATTATAAACCAGACCCTGTAGATGGACGTAGAAAAATTTTTTACATAAAATCACGCTATTTAGGAACGATTTCCCGGGAATCTGAACTCGAGAAGGACATGGACGACTACCTGAAAAAACAGGTGACCAGTTCCACAGATCCATTCAAATTCTATAAATACATCCTAAGAACCATAAGAGTATCACTTATGGAAGAAGGAGTTAACATAGACCCCATATTACACGATGCCGGTTTTAAAGTAGGCCAGACATTTAACGATCAGTTGAAAAATCCGGTGACTGAAAATCTCCTGGAAAACGTCGCCCAATTCTGGGAAGATAATAATATGGGACGGATGGTTGCAGAAAGCCTAGACCCACTAACCATCAGAGTGTACGATTGTTTTGAATGCGCTACTCTTCCTATAATTGGAAGATCCGCCTGTGCATTTGACTCCGGTATTCTGGAAGCCATATTCTCCGCCCATTTCAACCAGGAAATAGAAGCAGACGAAATAAAATGTTACGCCAAGGGAGACGAATACTGCTGCTTTAAGATAAATAGGCTACAAACTTTAAGATAAATGGGTTCTAATCTTCAGATTAATAGAATATAATCGTTAAGATAAATGGGTTCTAATCTTCAGATTAATAGAATATAATCGAATAGAAATCTTATTTTCTAGTACCTGATAAGTGAATAAATTAATAAAAATCTTATTTTCTAATAAAATCTTATTTATCTTTTTTAAACTTCAAAATAGTGGTGGATAAATACTTCTTGTCCTTAACAAAATCAGCGAAAACCTTTTCATCCTCTAAACCGCAGTTCTGCACGGAGATAACATCCTTGGTCCTTGAATCCTGGTCAACCATTTTTTCCAGATCATCCCTGTGTCGGGAGGTCTTCATCACCACGAAGGTGTCCCCGTATTTCAGGATACGCTCCAGCCTCTCATCAACCTTGGGCACGATTACTATGATCTCATCCTTCTCACCAAGGGATATACCGGCAGTCGCGGCGCAGCCAGTAAAAGAGGTTATGCCTGGTATAATTTCCACCTCAAATCCCCTATCTCCTATTCTCCTGCTGATATAGGAGAAAGTGCTGTAAATAGTAGGATCTCCCAGTGTAACGAACGCCACGTCCATCCCTTCCCTGAGCTTATCTGATATAAGGGCAGCAGCATTGTCCCAGTATTCTCCCAGAAGAGTTTCATCTTCTATCATGGGAAAAAGAGGTTCCAACAACTGGTAACTATCATCACGTTCCTCAAGAAATCCCTGCACGATGGACAAAGCCAAACTGGGCTTTGAATCCGATGATTTTGGTGCACATATAACGTCGACATTTTTTATAATATTCAAAGCCTTAACAGTTAAAAGCTCAGCATTTCCAGGGCCTACACCTATTCCAATTAGTTTTCCATTCATAATTATCCTTCAACAATTTACTAAACTCGTATCTGACCAAAACTATGCTAAAATTTTCTTTCCCTGGAAACTTATAAAGGTTTAATAGTATTTATACCAGCATCACAAATATAAATTCCCATGGGAAACGGCTTTTTTTGTAACCAATGCGGCATGCTCAAGGATAACTGCACCTGTAATAAAAACGGTGCCAGGCTAACCAGGGCTTCAGGGATACCAAAATCAAGGATTGAAGAAATAAAAAGAGAATATCCACATATCGATGATGATATAATCGAAAACTTCCCCTTCCCAGAGCCCAGGGAAGGGCAGCTGGAGATAATAAGTAACATCAAAAATGCCATGGAAGAAGGTTTTCCTTACATCCTGCTGGAAGCAGGGACTGGGACGGGTAAATCCGCCATCGCCACTACACTAGCCGGGATCTACCAGCCGGCTTATATTCTGACCATGACCAAACAGCTACAATCACAGTACGGAGCTCAATTTGGCTACCCCCTGGTGAAGGGCCGGGGAAACTTCTCCTGTAAAGAAACCCTGGACATCAGTTGTGACTCTGGTGCCTGCCAGACCACTCCCCGGTCCCAGAAATTCGTCTGCGAGTATGGTGTAAGTAAATCATCATTCGATGGGGGGCGGTTTGCGTTTGAAGATGCATATGGAGGAAATATTTATTTCCGTTCCGATGAACACTGCCAGTACTGGGAACAGAAAGCAAAAGCAGTGAAAAGTCCGGTAACCTTAATGAATTACGATTACGCTCTCCTGGAATTGAACTACGTAAAGCACTTCGGTAAAAGAAGGTTGATGGTCCTGGACGAAGCACACAACATCGAAGACAAACTGATGCGACGTATGGAAGTCAACATCTACAATAAGAGACTGGAAAATGACATCAAAAAGAGCATACCCCTTAGTATGATGTCAGAAGAAAATCCCATTGAATGGATATTATTTTTAGAGTCAATATATGATTCATACAGAAAATTAGCCGTCCAGAAGATGCCAAAAAACAAGGCCGACCGGATAAACCGTACCAAATTACGGTTACAGGAGCTACTGGACAATCTAGAGGAAACACCAGAAAACTGGGTGGTGGATAGAATCTCAGGCGGCGTGGCATTCAAACCATTAAAAGTGGATATGTACGGTAAAAACAGGCTATTTGAACATGCCGATACCTGTCTCTTCATGAGCGCCACCATACTGGACATGGACCTGTTCTGCAGGTGGCTGGGAATAGATGCAGATGAGGCTTATAAGATAAGGATAAAGAGTAACTTCCCGGCATCCGCTCGGCCAGTCCACCTTAAGTTGGTGGGAAACATGTCCCGTAGGTCCATAAATCGAACCGCCCCAAAGACCATTCCCATCCTGGAGAAGATCATCAACTACCACCGGTACGAGAAAGGACTGATCCACACCCACAACTACAACTGCCAGAAATACATCCTGGGTAAAATCAAAAATAATCGGCTCATAGGCCATAACAGTAATAACCGGGAGTACCAGCTGCGCAGGTTTGAAGAAAGCCAGGAAAACCTGGTACTGGTCAGCCCATCCATGGGTGAAGGTGTGGACCTGCCCTACGAGAAATGTCAGTTCCAGGTGATCTATAAGATACCATTCCCCTTCCTGGGAGACCGGCAGGTGAACCAGAGGAGGAAAAAAGACCCTAAATGGTATGCATATAAGACTGTGATGACCCTAATACAAGCTTACGGCCGTGGGATGCGTGCAGAGGATGATTACTGTGAGACGTACATACTCGATGGTAACTTCCGCATGTTACTCAACAACCCCCTCTATAAGAATCTGGTTCCAGAGTTCTTCAAGGAAGCAATACAAAATGATTAAAAGTCCTAAGTGAACTTACAAGATACCGTTAGTTTTATTATAAAGTTCAGATAAACCAACATCCATTAATAAATCCCATATTCAGAATTTCCCGTCCAATCATAAATGAGAGGTATCTTGAATGTCTGAACTTACCAAGGTGGACATATACAGACAAATTGATGTTCTAAGGCACAACTTGCTGGACCTTACCATGCGCAACCAGCTTTTAAACTTCCGCCCACGCAGCATGACCGTGGAAGTTAAAGACGGGGATCTAGCTGAAATATACGACAGACTGGTTCTTAAAAAAAGCAAGAGGAAACTCTTGCAATTTATTCCAAAAACAGAGCTTGAAACACCCGTAGATGATTCTCTAAATCAAGACGGATCTGAAGATACAGGAAAAACCCCCCAATCTGACGTAGAAGATGAAGTTCCTGGTGAAGGTGGTTCCGATTCTCTAGAAAGCTGTACTATTGAAACAGAAGAAACGGACGAATCCTCAGGAAAGGAAAAAGTTTCAGCTCATGGTACAGAAGGGACTGTAAAGATAGAAAGAGAAATCAATTTAACCCATAATTCCATTCTTAACGGGGCCAATATATCAGGGGAAGATGTTTCAACCACAGAAGAATCATCTCTACTCTGGGAAACTCCTGCACCGGACCAGGAGATGCTGGAGAAAAATAAAGAAATTTTATTACAGACCAGTTTAACTGGTTCTGAGCTTCAAAGACGTCTTTTCTACATAAACCAGCGGGCCAGGTCGGTGATGGAGGAACAGGGATATAACATCCTCTACCTGGCCCTGGGATTTCTGAGATGGAAGGATGAGAATGGAGCCCCAGAGTATAGGGAAGCACCACTGATACTCGTACCGGTGGAACTGGAAAGACGCAGAGTGAAGGGTTCGTTCAAGCTCCGCTGGACCGGTGAAGACATAATACCAAACATCTCCCTGCAGGCCAAACTATTGGAGCAGGGGGTTGAAATACCTGATTTTGAAATGCCCCGGGCTAAAGAGGGTGTGCAGGAATATTTAGACCTGGTAAAGGAGGCCATCTCCCTGGAAAAGGATTGGAAAGTAATGGATAAAGTATTCCTGGGCTTTTTCAGCTTCACCAAGTTCGTGATGTACAAGGACCTTGAACCAGAAAGCTGGCCAGAAGACATGCCCCTGGAAGAAAACCCCCTGATAAAGGCCATATTCGATCCAGAGGGTGAAGAATTAGACCCTGGTTTTGAAGAAAATCAGGTGGACGTTAAACTTACAACACGGGACGTGTTCCATGTTATGGATGCAGATTCCTCCCAGATTGCAGTGATAGAGGATGTGAAAAGCGGTCGGGACCTGGTGGTTGAAGGACCGCCTGGAACCGGTAAATCCCAGACCATAGTAAACCTCATAGCAGAACTACTCGCCCGGGGGAACACCGTTCTCTTCGTTAGTGAGAAGATGGCAGCATTAGAAGTGGTTAAAGGACGTCTGGATAGTGTGGGTCTGGGTGAGTTCTGTCTGGAACTGCACAGCAGAAAATCCAACAAAAAAGAGGTACTGGAGAAGCTGGAAAGCGTCCTCCGGAACCCTAAACCAGTTGAACTATCCCTGGACAACGATTTAACCACCATTGAAGAGCTAAAAACTAACCTGAATGAATACGTATCCCTGTTACACTCCCCCTATGGAAAGATCAGGTGGACTCCCTACCAGATCTTTGGTTTGAAGGAGAAGTCACTGAAGCACTTCGAGAGAAGCCAGACCAAGATGCCCCGGTTCACCATGGATCAGGCTGAAGAGTGCACATTAAAGCAATGGCAGCAGACCATCAATAAATTTAAGGAATTGGGCGAATTATATCGGCTGGTGAAGCCCGTCTCATATAATCCCTGGAATTCAACCCGACCAGACCCCATATTACCTGCAGAGGAAGAAGAGATAGAAACCCTCCTCACCAGTGCACTACAGGTTCTGGATAAACTAAACTTGAAAGCCCAGGAACTGGCCAAGATATCCGGAGTTAACATACCACATACCCTCGATGAAATGGAACACCTCATCGCTGCGGTGGAGATAATATCCTTCTTCCCTTCCCTGGAAAGAGAACTCATACTCAATCCCAGGTGGGACTACGATAAATTACACGTATATAAGCTGATAAAAAGTTTAGAAGAATACCAGGCCATAGTCAAAGATTTAAAAGGCTTTAGAAAGGATGCCTTGGATGAAGATTTACCAGCACTACTTACGGAATTCCAGGGACAGAAGAAGAAGATCCTGAAATTCCTCAGCGGAGATTTCAAAAAGGTGAAGAAGAAGATAGGCAGAATCTACAAGGGCAAACCACCAGAAAATGATGAACAAATACTGGAAGACCTGGAAGAACTCATCAAATGCCAGAAACTCCAGGAAGATATCAGGGCCCAGGATGAAAAAGCCCGATCACTCTTCGGCTCCCACTGGAAGGCAGAAAAGAGCCAGGTGGAAAGCCTGAAGAAGATATCAGACTGGATACTGAAATTCAGAAAAGCATTAAAAGAGGGGCGGATATCGGAGAAAACCCTGAAAATAATGGACTCCATAAACCAGAAAGAATTAAAAGGAATATCCAATGAGTTGCACGAGAACTACAATGAAATACTTGATCTGGTAAGGCAGTTAAACCATTTCCTCCACTTTAAACAGGACTCGGTCATGGGAGACAACCTGACCAAAAGCCCTATCAGTCACCTGGAATCCCAGATAACACAGTTAAAAGAGGGATTAGGTGAATTACAGAATTGGTCCCGTTTCAGCTCCTCCCGGGCAGAGTGTTTAGAGACTATCGGTTCCAAACTGGTGGAAATAGTCGATAAGGATGAGATAGAAACCCAGGACCTCATACCCTGCCTGGAAGGAAACTTCGCAGATTCCACGCTGCGCAAACTATTTTTAGAAGAACCATTACTCTCCCGTTTTGTGGGGGATGTACATCAGAAGAAGATAGAAGAATTCCAGGAACTCGACAGGAAGATTATAAAGTTAAACCGGTTCAGGATAGCCAAAAAACTATATGAAAACCGTCCATCACTGTCAAGCAACGCATCACCCCGCAGTGAACTGGGAGTTTTAAAGAGTGAATTCGCCAGGAAACGGGGGCATATGCCCATCAGGAAATTGTTATCCATCTGCGGAGGTATTATACAGAATATCAAACCCTGCTTTATGATGAGCCCCCTTTCCATAGCCCAATACCTGGACCCATACAGTGTGAAAAACCTGCGCTTCGACTACGTTATCTTCGATGAAGCCAGCCAGGTGAAACCAGAAGACGCGTTAGGAGCACTATTAAGGGCTAAATATGCGGTAATAATGGGTGATACCCGGCAACTACCACCCACCACCTTCTTCGACATCCTCATCGACGTGGAGAGTGAAGACTACGACCTGGCGGTGCTCGCGGATATGGAGAGCATTCTGCATCTTACCAAAAGGAGCTTCCCATCGAAGATGCTCAGGTGGCATTACCGGAGCAGGCACGAATCCCTCATCGCTGTTTCCAACCAGGAATTCTATGACAATCATCTCTTGATCTACCCTTCACCCAGCCAGGATGCAGAAGAACTCGGATTAAAACTGGTCCACCTCCCGGAGACTGTATATGATCGGGGTAAAACCGCGACCAATCGTGAAGAGGCAAAAGAAGTTATAAAAGCCGTTTTTGAGCATTACAAGAAGTACGGTGACGCGAAGAGTTTAGGTGTAGGTACCTTCAACGTCCGCCAGCAGCAGGCCATACTGGAAGAGCTGGAATTACAGTTAAAACTCAACCCTCGGATGGAAAAATATTTCAAAAGAAATCAGGAGGAGCATTTCTTCGTTAAAAACCTGGAGACAATCCAGGGAGATGAAAGGGATGTGATAATGGTTAGTGTGGGATATGGATTCGATGCAGAGGGACGTTTAAGCCATAACTTCGGACCGGTGAACCA
This sequence comes from Methanobacterium sp. UBA279, assembly GCA_002502855.1. Taxonomy (GTDB): domain Archaea; phylum Methanobacteriota; class Methanobacteria; order Methanobacteriales; family Methanobacteriaceae; genus Methanobacterium_A. The sequence continues at coordinate 12,366 of DAQK01000005.1, read as the reverse complement.
AGACGGAGGGGAAAGGCGTTTAAACGTTCTATTAACCCGGGCCCGGGAGAAATGTGTTATATTTTCAAACTTCAGAGGCAGAGACCTGCATTTAACATTGAATTCGCCATTCGGACTCAGGGCGCTTAAGGTATTCCTGGAATACGCTGAGAATAGAACACTTAATCAGGTGGATAAATTCCCGGACAGTAATGAAACCGCCTTTGAAAACGCCATCTACGAATTCTTAACTGAACAGGGATATGAAGTACACAGCCAGGTAGGTTGCGCGGGTTTCAGGGTTGACCTGGCCATATTAGACCCTGAATATCCTGGACGTTACCTCCTGGGAGTCACCTGCGACGGACCAATTTACCAGAGCAGCCGGGTGGCCCGGGACCGGGACCGGCTTAGACAACAAGTACTTACCGGGTTGGGCTGGCGCTTATATAAGTTATGGTCACCGGACTGGTACAGAAACCGTGCTGAAGTACAAAAAACATTATTAAAAGTTATAGAAGAACTATTAAATGAGGAAAGGGGTGAAGAAGAATTCATCCCACCTGTGGTTGAGGAAGAAGAAACAGTGGAGGAGATCCTGGAAGCTGAAGCAGTGGCTACTGCAGAATCAGAACCCACAGAATCAATAATAAGTTCAAAAGCAGGAACAATTCCAGGATCAGAAGTTACTGGCGATTCAAAACCAGTTGCCTCTGAACCTGAACTACTCCAGGAACCAGAATCAGAAGTTGCAGAATCAAAGTTAACTCCAGAAACTGAGCCAGTAAAAACCACACAGAAGGTGGTTGATGTTCCAAAATCTCCCCTGGATGAGATATCCAATTATGAAGTAAGCAACCTGAAGCAAAACTTCAAAGTCACCGGGGAATTACATAACCAACCTGCAGGGGACGTTGCCCGGGCAGTAATGGAAGTAGTTGAAGTGGAAGGCCCTATCCACTACGACGAAGTGGTGAAACGTATCAGAACCCACTGGGGACTGAGTAGAGCCGGGCGTCGTATCCAGGCCATAATGAAAGAAGCTGTCGAGTTAACCCTGATGGACGGTCGGGTTATACGGAAAGGAGATTTCCTATATTACAAAGACGCCCCCATCATGGTCAGGCGGCGTACAGGCAAACAACCCGTGAAGATGGACCTCATCAGTAAAGAAGAAATTGCAGCAGCAATAGACATGGTGCTGAAAGCCCAGTACGCAACCGAACCTGACGAACTGATACGTGAAGTTGTACGGCTCTTCGGGGCTAAATTAGCCCGTGGCCCGGCAGTTAACAGGGTAAACAGTGTTATTAAAAGTCTGATAAAAGCGGGCGAGGTAGAAGAAAGGCCGGATGGTATGATCGATCTGGTAAGGAATTAAATTTAAGGAGATTTATAGATGGAACAGAAAACAGGAGCTAACCAGTTTACAATGGCCCTAGGTGAAGGGGTTGATTCTGCATTCAAAAAACTGGCATCAGAAATACTTAAAGATGGCGCGCTATCCTCCAGGGAGAAAAGTCTTATCGCACTTGCATGTGCTGTTGCTATTAAATGTGACCAGTGCACACGTGTTCATAAAAAACAAGCCCTTAAAACAGGAGCTACACAGGAAGAAATTATGGAAGCCGCCGCTGTTGCTGGTCTGGTGCTTATGGGTTCTGGATTTAACACAGCCAGCGCACTTTTAGATGATAAGTAAAAAATAGACGGACCTGGGGGGATTTGAACCCCCGACCTTGGGATCCGAAGTCCCACGTCATATTCCTGGCTAGACTACAGGCCCATAACACGTCTAATAAATCATAGACAAGTTAGTTGTTGGTTGCTTTTCATTTATATAACTATGGCTCTGTAGAAATCATATAAGTATGATGGGATCACTTATTGAGTATTAACCAAAAATACGGAAGTGACCCCGTGAGTGATTTAAGTGAAAACGAGTTAATAAAATTTACTCTTGTGGCATTTAAAGTGTCTAAAAATACTTTACCAGCATATTCCTGTGAAAAATCAAAGCATAAGTACACTCAGCACCAGCTTATGTCTTTAACATGTTTAATGAGACGTTTAAAACTTGATTATCGTGTGTTCACCGCAGTTATCGAGTTAATGCCCAAATTACTGAAAATACTCGGTTTAAAAAGTGTCCCGCACTTCACCACCCTACAAAAATTCTTCAAACGTCTTGGATCACATTTCTTGGATAAAATGCTAGACTTCACTGTGGAATTATTCGATATCAAGGACCTCTGGGTGGCCATTGATGGAACAGGACATTCCAGTGACCAAGCAAGCCTCTATTACTCAGGAAAAATCAAAAAACAACGCAAAAAATGGAGAAAAAGCTACACCAAAAACCAAATAGCAATAGACATATAAACACAAGCCATAATAGCTCACAAAGTAGTAAAAGGACCTAAACACGACTCCAAAGACGCAATACCCACCATCAAGAAAACAAAAAAAAATACAAACCATCTGGCTTTAGTTTAGACAAAGCATTCGACGAAGAAGAAATACACAGAGTCATAAACGAAGAACTAAACGCAACCAGCATGATACCGCTCAAAAAAGAGCAATAAGCGGTAAATACCGACTAGCAATGACATCCCCCTCAGCAAACCCAAAATATCATCACAGAAGCCTAGTAGAAACAGTAATATCAGTAATAAAAAGAATATTCGGCGGCACCAACCAAAGCCGAAGCGACAGACTAAGAAACAAAGAGACCAAACTAAAAAACGAATGCTACAACATATACCGCTACACAAAAAGCTTAACTATCAAAATTCAAATATGATTTCTACAAAGCCAATTTTTATATATTAAAGAAATAATTTAGAAAATGCCCTGATAGTGTAGTGGATATCACGTAGGATTGCGGATCCTATTAGCCGGGTTCAAGTCCCGGTCAGGGCATATCATTTTATATATTCGAGTAATTTATTTTTTTACAAGAATTATGATGCTTAATCTTAATTTATATAACTTCTTCTCAAATTAAATGGTAAATAGATGTCATTAAAGTTTTTTTTTTACAAATCTTAATTATATACAGAAAAATTTATATGTCTGTGATTGATAACCCCATATAGAAAGTAATATGGAAGGGGTTATTTTGCATAAAAATATACCGATCATAATCATGTCATCTATTTTTACTCTCCTATTTTGCGGATCAGCATTTGGAGCAGGCCTTAATGAAACATATACTAACAATTCTGATTTCGATCAAGGAACCCTAATAAATCTGGAGCACAACAGCACCAATAATCAGTTACAGCTCGTTAATGGTAGTCAATCTGCTTTTCCTTATATTTGGGTGCCTAACAGTAACCAGGGCACAGTATCCAAAGTAAGCACCACCACCGGGTTAGAGTTGGCCAGATATCGAACAGCACCAGCCACATCAACCAGTGCAGCTTCACCCTCACGCACCACAATCGACCTGGACGGTGGATGCTGGGTTGGGAACCGAGGAACTGGGACCGTGGTGAAAATTGGTCTACTCGAGAATGGTGGATTCTTTGACCGCAACCATAACGGTATAATCGAAACCAGCCAGGATCTAGATGGAAATGGGGTGATTGACGGAGCTGAACTCCTGGATTGGGGTACTGATGAATGTGTACTATGGGAAGTAATAGCCATACCCGGACTGGAGGGCGCATACCGACCCGGAGAATACACTGGAAGCTATTCTGGAACACCAGGCCCACGAGGTATAGCAGTAGACCATGATAACAACGTCTGGATCGGTACATACGGAACACACCGATTTTACCACGTGAACAGTACTACTGGTGAAATATTACACAATATAGATGTCACATCAACTGGACATTCCTCATACGGAGCAGTGATAGACCAATATGGCATATTATGGTCTTCTGGTTCCAGTGGAAATAATATTTTAAGATTAGATCCATCCAACAACACCTTCACCAGGATAAACATAAGACATTACAGTTATGGCATAGGACTAGACAGAAACAACCATCTTTTTGTCTCTGGTTGGACTGATTCCTGTTTCTCCAGGATCAACATTATAACCGGAGTAATAGAATGGAGAAAACACGCACCTTACCAATCTCGTGGAGTAGTCGTAACCGATGATGGTGATGTCTGGATCGCAAATTCAGAACCAGGAACCGTAACCCGTTACAGTAACGATGGAGAATTCAAAGCCACCATAATTGTAGGGAACACACCAACAGGGGGTTTCCGTGGACAACAATGGAAAAGTGTGGGTAGTGGATAATGAAGACGAATACATCCACAGAATAAGTCCTACCCATAACCAAACTGACTCCAATGGAAATATAATTAACGGAGTGGAACTCTCCAAAAGAATCATAGGAAGCACACATTACGGTTACAGTGATATGACCGGTTCAGTTTCCAGTACCATAACCACCAACAAGGGAACCTGGACAGTCACCCATGACTCCGGCCGGGCAAACATCCCCTGGGGCATTATCACCTGGAACGGGAATGAACCAAATGGAACAAGTATAAAAGTACGAGTCAGAAGCTCCCATGACCAGCAGAACTGGTCAGATTGGGAGGAAGCTGTAAATGGAAAAATACTAACCACAACACCAACTGGCAGGTATCTCCAGGCAGAAACTATACTCACTCGTTTTTTAGGAAACCAAACTCCCATACTATACGATCTAACAGTCACAGCCCTGGTGGCGGATGTCCAATTAAATATGACCGTGGATAAACCATCACCACAAATTGGTGAAAAAGTAACCTTCACCCTGAAAGCCAATAACCACGGTCCTCTGGATGTGACTGGCTTAACCATAAACGTCACCATACCACCAGGTTTCACATTAAACAATATAAACCATGAAAACATCCATGATGGAGTTTGGAATATTGGAAGCCTCATTAGAGGCGGGACAGCTACATTAAATATAATTGGCCTGGTGAATCCTAACATGGCCCATCAGACTATCACCTGTTTTGCAGAGAAATACCATCAAGACCAGTACGATCCAAATATTCCAGACACGGCCAACGCCAGCTTCTACCCACCACTGGCAGATCTTGACGTTACCAGTAATTTCAACAATAATACCCTAAATGTGGGAGATACTGCTATTTTTACCACCACCATAAAAAACAATGGCCCTGACCCTTCACGTAACCTAATAGTTGAAATCCCCTTACCCACAGGTTTCACCAGCCTTCTACCTACACTGGGAATATACGAGAACAGGACATGGGCCATACCACTATTAAATGCGGGATCCACTGCCGAAATCATCTTCCTTGGAGAAGTAACCCAGAATATGGCCCATAACACTATAACTGAAACCATTAAGATCATACAACAGGAATATGACCCCACACCAAACCCTATAATAAACAGCAGTTTCTACGTGCCTCTGGTGGATCTGGAAATCACCAAAACCGCCCGTCACGATCCCGTGCCAGTTGGTGGGGTGGCTTTGTTCACCATTTCCATCAAAAACATAGGCCCGGATACTGCCCGTGGAGTGGTAATTCGAAATGCCGTCCCTGATAATTTCATACCAGGCATACCATCAAAAGGAATCATCCAAAACAGTTGGTGGCTGATAGATGTTCTTGATCCGGGAAAATCAGCCACTCTGTTAATTGGTCATCTGGTGGATAAACCAGGTAAATTGACCAACAATGGCGTGATCACTTCTGGACAATATGATCCCCATCCAACAAACAATCAGTATTTACTCACTATTTCGACCAAAAATAGGATTATAATCCGTCCACCAGTAATTTATCCACCAGTACCATACGATCCGCCTAATAAACCTAATAACAATCCAACTAACCCCAATACACCAACTCCTGATCCCCTCAATAACAATCCCCCTAACCCTAATACTCCTGCTGCTAATGTGACCAATTCTGTATCTACCGTTAATACTGTTGGGAGAAATTCAACTAGAAATCAGACCATACCTATGCTGGATACTGGTTTAGCCCTGAATCTACCCAGTCTTGCCCTGCTTCTGGTGTTCTTCGGAGCATACGTGAATCGGAAAGGGGCACCACGCAACAAACCATTTTTGGTTTTCCTCATCCTTATAGCAGCATTATTATCCTGCGGTGCAGCTGGTGCCGTTGATGGCAGCGGGAACTACACTACCAGTGCTGATTTCGATAGTGGTACCTTGAAAGGTGTGGAACATAAAAGTACCCGTGACGAGCTGCAGTTACCACTATCTTCAGAGGAACCTGAGTTTATATGGGTTCCCAACACCAATGAAGGTACGGTTTCCAAGGTGAATACCAGGACTGGTGCAGAAGTGGCTCGATATCGCACCGGACCCAATGCTTATACCTTCACAGCAATTGTGGATAAAGAAGGTGACTGCTGGGTGGCCAACGCCCGTACTAGTAGTTTAGTGAAAATCGGCTTATATGAGAAGGGAGTGTATCAGGACCGGAACAACAATGGAATAATTGACACGTCCCGTGATCTGGATCATAACGGAGTAATCACCGGTGCCGAATTACTTGCCTGGGGCGCAGATGAGTGTGTACTCTTTGAAACAATACTCTTACCCGGTAATGAAGGTACCTACATCCCCGGAACCTATACAGGATCTTATGGCAATTATGATAATGGTGCCCGTAGCATAGCTATAGATTCCGGTAATAATCTGTGGGCCGGTAACTACAACACCCGCATTTATTATCATATCAACACTAATGGACAGATTTTAAGGACCGTAGATCTCACCGGCGTAAATCATAACCCTTACACATCAGTGATTGACCAGAATGGTGTATTATGGTCTGGGGGTAACAATCTTCTACGTCTAGACCCATCCACAGATTCTATGACTACCACTAATCCTGGCTACTTTATCACCAGCCTGGCGCTGGATAATGATATACATCTATTCAGTTATGGATACACTAGTGGATGGAATAGGAACAGCAGGCTTTCCCGTATAAACACCCTCAATGGAGGTTTGGATTGGACTCAAACACTATCATTGAGTAATGCGGCGGGTGTGACTGTTACTCCTGATGGTGATATCTGGATTTCAGAATACCGCACCTACTGGGGAGGCCGTACAGATTTAGTTAAAAGATACAGCCACGATGGAGAGCTTAAAGCAACTATAAAACCGGGTTATGGTCCAAACGGTCTAAGTGTAGACAGTGAAGGCAAAGTGTGGGTGGTGGACTGGGATGATGAATACATCCACCGTATCGACCCGGCAATAAATGGTGTGGACTTATCCAAACGTATCGTTGGAGGGCGTCATTACACCACCAGTTCCATGACCAAAACCAGTAACATTACCGGTTATTTCCAGGAAGGAACCTGGACAGTCACCCACGACACAGAAAATACCAACACCCGCTGGGGAATGATCAACTGGACCAGCAGCCAACCAAACGGTACCAGCATCACCGTGAAAGTGAGAAGCTCCCAGGACCAACAAAACTGGTCAACATGGGAAAATGTGATAAATGGTGTTCTATTACACTTAACACCAGCCGGCCGCTACCTCCAGGTGGAAACCACCCTCACCAGTACAATAAAGAATATTTCACCCATACTATACGACCTTACGGTTACACCATTACCAGAAGACCCCATTGAACCATTAAAAGAATCTGATCTAATTACAAGCATTTCAACCGATAACTACACACCACAAATCAACGACACCGTTAAAATAATCTTAAATGTGGGAAACAACGGACCAAACAACACCAATAACGTAAAAGTTACCTACAAATTACCATTCGGAATGGAATATCTGACCACAAATGGAAACTACGATCCTATAACTGGATTATGGACCATAGACAACCTTGACAGTGGTTCAAGTGCAAGTCTGGAAATCCTAGCCAAAATATTAAACAACGGAAATCTGGTTAACATTGAAACAGTAACTGGACTAGAATATGATCCAATTTCTGCCAATAATCGGGCCGAATTAACGTTAAATATCCCATATCTTGATCCAGATAATCAAATACCAGAAGTACCTTCCAACCTACCAGACAACGGTATGGCCACACTACCACCCATTCCCAATATTGAAAACCTGATGGACCTGGATATCTACCAACCCGGAACCAATCCAATACCTCCGAATAATCCACCAAACCCACCAAAACCAGATACACCAGACCCCAATCCACCAGGACCCAATCCACCAGGACCCAATCCGCCAACTCCACCTGATGAGCCCGGACCAAACCCACCAGGACCCAATACACCAGATCCCAATCCACCAGGACCCGATACACCAGGACCCAATCCATCAGGACCCAATCCACCTAATCCAACAGACCCCAATCTAGGACCCCTAAATACACCTAATACTCAGCTTGCACGTGATATTAGAGGAGTTAGAGCAGCAGTTTCAACTGGAAACATTGAAGAAAACATACCTGAATGGAATCTAAGCTTGAATACAGATCCTGAAAAGAAAGACGAAGGAATACCAATATGGGTTTATGTAATGATTGTTTTCGGGCTTATCGCAGCAGTTTTAGCTTATAAGTTTAGATCCACCCTATCTGAATATCTAATGGCAGTATGGAATGGTATTTTAAATGCTTTAAATACCTTATGGGTTTATTTATCCTATTTAGGAGCTAACCTGGAAGAGTTGTTAGCTAATATGGGTTATAATCTTGTTATTAAGTATGGGAGTTATATTACAGCTGCTCTTCAGGAATTGTGGTCAATACCTTTTATTGGCGTTGGGCCCACCACAATAATTGGACTTGGTTTAAGGTTTTTAACAGTGAGATTTCCATTTCTTGAGCCTTATATTGAGCGCGTTATATATATTTTAGATCAACTTACGTATTATGAACTTTCCGAAAAGCTTAAAGAATTATTTAACAAAAAAATAAATTAAGAGGTTATTATATGTCTTTAAGGACTATATTTCCTAAACTCTCTCGTGAAGATTATGGGAATATTGCATTGGAACATCTTAAAAAGAAATATAAAAATGAAAATATTGATGAAGTTATATCCTCATTAAGAGATTTGATCGATTCCGGTATTTATGATCGTTTAATTAATGTTTATCAGAATTGGGATGAACCCGTGCCCTTTTCGAGTAATGAAACCACCGAAATAGGTCGTGAAAGCCATTTGCTGGTTCTTGCATCTGACAATCTCCGGAATGCTCCCCCACCTTTTTCTGAACTTATAAATTATACTTCATTCTATTTTTTCTATCCATTTCTTGAATTGGTTTATTCTATGAATCTGGAGAGACAATTAACAGCAGATGATGTCAGAAAATTATTTAAAAGCGACATAGGTGAAAGAATAGTATTAAATTTAGAACATTTCGATGAAATAAAGATAGTTCCAGAACTAACTTCTGAATTTTTTCAAAAACTCAAGAAACTTAAATGGAAAGATAGAAAAACCAAAAATCTAAACTCAAAACTTGAAAGAATATTAAGCTTTTATGTTTTCAAAAACCTTGGAATTACAGAAGGCACATTTAATGCGAAACAAAATGAAGTTAAATTATTTCTAGCCGGTTGTAGCGCAGTAAATAATGAAAAGGATAAAATAGACGAAAACGATGTATTTACAGCATATAAAACATTATTTAAAATCATTAAGACAGATATATCAAAACTAATCAATGGAACACCTAAACAGGAAACATCACATGGTTATCTGGTCTGCCACGACTGCGGAGGTTACTACCAACTCCAGCCCGGCGAATCTCCAGATGATTTTTCTGATACCTGTGAATGTGGGGGTCATTTGGAGTATAAAGAGAATATATAAGAGTAAATTAGAACAATTTAGAACTCTAACCAAAAATATTCATAGAAACCCTGGTTAACATTGGAACAGTGACTGGGCTGGAATATGATCCTAATCCAGATAACAACCGGGCTACATTCACCTTGAATATCCCATATCTTGATCCAGATAATCAAATACCAGAAGTACCTTCCAACCTACCAGACAACGGTATGGCCACACTGCCACCTATTCCTAATATTGAAGACCTGATGGACCTGGATATCTACCAACCCGGAACCAATCCAATACCTCCGAATAATCCACCAAACCCACCAGGACCTGATATACCGGATCCAAATCCTCCAACTTCTCCCACTCCTAACCCACCTACTGAACCACAGAACCCATCAACACAACTTGGTAGAGATATAGCTGGGGTGAGGCAGGCTGTTGCAAGTGGAAATATGGAGGGAGGCATACCGGATTGGAATCTTGAAATAGAAGAACCCATATCAGATGAAGAGGAGATTAAAGAATGGACTTCCTTTTTAATTAAATTGTCTATCGAACTTATGGCCTTTGCTGCTGTTTCAGCGGTCAGTGAATATATTCAAGGGATCATAAGTGCAATCACAAATTACTTTAAAGTCCTTTAACATAGTAACCAAATATTTTGGAATCAACAAATACTTAAAACCAATATTAGACTACTTAAAACGGGCGACGAGTCTGTTTGAAAACCCTACAGTTAAGAGTATTGTGGATATGTGGAGTAAGTTTTTAGATGTTGTAAGTCCTAATGTGGGTATGAAACTTTTAGAGCGGACGCTGATTAAAATCTTCCCCAGCCAAACAGCGGAAATCAACTATCTTATGACCATAATATCCACTAAAGAATTCTTAGAGGATCCTCTTGGCGCAATAAATGCTATTTATGATATACTTTTAGGTATATTTACATCGGAACCTCTTGAGCCTGCTGATCTTGAAAAACTTACCATCATCGAACCTATGCAATCTTCAGGATAGAAAACATAAAAAAATACATACATTGAACATAAATTAATAATACAGGGGATTAAAGTGGGTATTTCGGAAAAAATTGAGGAACTATCTAAAAAGGCTGATGAAAAGGACCGAGAAAGAGCACGTGAAAATATAAAGAAAATTCTCACTTACTTAGAAGACTATGATGTAGAAGGACTTGAGGAGCTACTTTCCGAAATAAAAGATCTGAGCAAATCTGATCTGTATAAGAAGCTGATAATCGCGGTTACTACGAAAGATAAATTTGAGCTTGACGCGGATTATTTGGAAAAATTGGAAAAATTGCTCCGTCGTAGGATGTTAAAAATTGCTTTTGATAATTTAAGAATGGGTGGGTTCTTAACCTTCATCTTCACGGATTCTGTTATTACTTTTAAGGATATTCTTACTTTATACACTTTTATCGAATCTGTCTATTACATGAACCTTGACAGGCCGGCCAACTGGGATGATACTTTGAACGTTAATTTCAGTGGACTTGACGAACGTTTAATTTTCGCCCTTGATGACTTCGACACAGTAAATTTTGATGATCTCCCTGAACCAACTCCTGAATATTTTCAGAAACTCAGAAAGGTCAGATGGAATAAAAAAGCCAAAAAACTATACGAGAAACTGACAAGACTTATGCTAGAAACACAGGATTTGGTATGTGAACATACCGGTTTTACTGTATGGAATTCTAATTACGCGCCTACAGAAGATGTTTTTATCCAAGTACTTTCTGCTTGCAGTGCAGTGAATGATGGTAGGGTAGAGATTGAGGCAGAAGATGTGATCAGAGCTTATAAAACTTTTTTCAAGCTCATAAAAACAAACGTCACTAAATATAAAGCTATACCAGAGAGGATAAAGTGGTTGGAGAAACAGAATGGTTATCTGGTCTGCCACGACTGCGGAGGTTACTACCAACTCCAGCCCGGCGAATCTCCAGATGATTTTTCTGATACCTGTGAATGTGGTGGAGAATTAAAATACTACGAGGATATTGATTGGCTCCTTGAAAAGAAAGAAGATTCAAAATCAGAGGAGGTGATAAACAAAAATTCTAAAGCAACTTAATCCCAAGCACCAAAGGTGCAGGAAGTATAAGAAAAACCCAAAGGTCAAAGTCAGAAGTTCCAAGCTTCACCAAGAGTGGGAGATAACCTCAAACAGTTCTGCCCTGGATCTAACACCAGCTGGTCGTTATCTCCAGGTGGAAACCACCCTCACCAGTACAATAAAGAATATTTCACCCATTCTTTACGATCTGACGGTTACACCATTACCAGAAGACCCCATTTTAATATATACAAAATATCCAGCAGTACTTTTACGAGGAAACAACTGATTATATATCAAAACGTGAAACCAAGCTCAAACAAACAGGAAATTTTCACACCAAATCAGACACCCTGTTCCATAAACAAGTCCGACGATAAATATTTTTAATCCATCGAGTAACATTTTAGGCCATTTGTTAAATTCCGGTGCTTCCGTTTCTCCCCTTATTGAGGTTTCTATAGTCATGCGCATAATTTTTTTGATAATGGTTTTATGAGTGTTTTTATCCAGTTATTTGCAAAACTTGTTGTTGTTTT
>DAQK01000053.1 GCA_002502855.1 Methanobacterium sp. UBA279 | reverse complement strand
CCCCACCGGATCATCATCAGTTTATTCCCATGGCCACAAGAAGTAAAAAACGAATTTAACAAAGCACCCGCAATATATAACCGCAGATAACGGCTATTTAACTGATGAAGCAGCAGAATACACTTATAAAAAACAATATCATAACAATCATGCCCGATAAAACCGAAAGCATACATATCAAGCACTCCAAACCTGAAAACAGGTTCAAAAAACATAATTTCCAATATTTATGGGATCAAGACGTCTATGTTTGCCCAGAAAACCAAAAATTAACCTATCAAAAACAACCGAAAGTTAAACAAGGTATTAAACAGAGTATACTCCACAACCAAATGCAAAACATGCACCTACAACCAGGAATGCTGCAAAGGAAGAAAAAAAGAAATTTTCCACACCGCACATCCCATTAAGAATAAAAATGAACGAGAATTACAATTCAGATCTCGGAAGAAAAACCTACAAAAAAAAGATTCCACACAGGAGAAACCTACTTCGCAATCATCAAAAAAAATCACGCAAATTCCCAGAAATACAAAAGAAGAACCATAAAAAAAGCACAAACAGAACTAACACTACAAACAATAGCACACAACATAAAAAATAATACACAAAAACCTAACACCATAACTAAAAAAAACCCAGCAAATAATACCCATTAAATATAAAAAAACAACACCCTCCAACACCAAAAACCATAAATAATACTAAAACTAACGATAAATAATATAAAAAAACGTTGAAGAACAGCTTCAAGTGTAAAAAACCCAACAAATTCTTAATTTAAACAAAAACACCAAACATAAATCAACCTAAAAAAAATAGACAAATGGGACAATCCCATAATAAAAAATTGTTTAAAAAAAAACGTTACACAAAAAATAAATATCCCGGTTTACATACACTCACATGGTGATATGAAATGTGTACTGTTGGCGGTCCGATGGCTGACATTAAAATGAAAAAACTAAAAACTAAAAAGTACCGGTGCCTGGATTGTGGAAATGAGTTTAGAGGTATTGGAAAAAGAGTAGTATGTCCTTCATGTCAGTCAGACAACGTAGAAGAGTCAAGTTAAGTCCTGATGAAATTTTGTTTTTAAAGGGAAGCTCTGGAGAACTGGGAATAGTCAAAGCCTCAAAAGACCTGCAGATATTCATAGGAACACCTGATGGCGAAGAAGTAGTCCAATTTCTCCAGGCCGATGATTTGATAGCTGTTTCTGTATTTTCTGTCGGGGAGATGGCAGAAAAAGGTGTAAGATGTATGATCCATCTCCTGAAAGATCATGCCTCTCCCATCGTTGTTCTCCCAGAAAACCATCCCACATCCAAGAGACTAAGCATTGTTGTATCCTGCGGAGATCTTATCCGACTGGATTGTGGAATACAACCAGGTACTCATCCTGAACAGGATATTCTCTGCGCCTGCGAAGACCTTTCCGGTGTTGAAATACAGGCCGTGAACGGTGGTGTGGAGATAAAGGGATCCGCTGATTTTATAGTTGAAAAATTGTAATTTAAAATTAAATAATAACTAGATAATTAAGTTAATAATCTGGAATTTTAAAATTTCATTAAGCTCGAATGAAAAAACATATAAATTAGAATAAATTAAATTTTTCACTAAGGTTAAAATAAGTAAATATATCTTTTAAAAAAGGTTACTCCTATGTCGATTTATGATTTTTACCAGATACTCGGACAGCTAGTATTTATCGTAGGTTTATTTCTCCTGGTTTTGCTATCAACCACTCTCATTCTGGGCAGAATGCAAATTAAGGAGAATAGACTGATTTTCCCTAGATTACTACTCTTCACTGTGGATGTTTTCTATGGCCTGTTTAAGAAATTCTCAGAACAGGTGGGTGTCGATGGGAAGATAGTAGACCAGATAGGTGTGGAAGTAAGAAACAAAGTTAACGAAAAACTCTTCAATAAAATAAAACCTAAAGATAAGATTTTAGTACTCCCCCACTGTTTAAGACATGCCGAGTGCCAGGCCAACCTGGAAACATCCGGAATAGTATGTAAAAACTGTAATAAATGCGTGATTGGCGTTTTGAAAAATAAAGGAGAAGAGATGGGTTATAAGGTCTATATAATTCCCGGATCACAATTTTTAAAGAAAATCGTGGAACAGAATAAATTCAAAGCCATTCTGGGAGTGGCCTGTTACCAGGATCTTAACCTATGTATGATGAATCTCTCCAATTACCCTGTCCAGGGAGTACCCCTCCTCCGGGATGGATGTGTAAATACCAAAGTCGATTCCAGGGCTGTGCTGGAGAAAATGGGTGCAATTCTACCAAATAACAGTGGGATTAAACTGGACAGTTCCTGCAATAGTGAAACTCATCGTAAAAAGAGTCTTTAACTTTTAAAGTGTAGTTTCTTAAAATAAAAAAATTTTATCTTTAAAATAAAATTATCTCTCAAATTAAAAACATATCTAAAAAAAATGAGATGTATGAGCTGATCTTACTTTTTTTCATAGTGGCCTTCCTTTCCATAGTGGTGGGGACAGTGGCTGGATTCGGTACATCCACCATTTTTCTACCTATGGCTCTATTTTTCCTGGATTTTCAAACAGCTTTAGTTCTGGTGGCCATCACCCATATCTCTGGAAATGTGGGTGCGGTGGGCTTTTTCCGAGAAGGGCTGGATAAGAGACTGATCATCCTATTTGGTGTGCCCAGTATAATTTTAACCATCATCGGGGCTTATCTGGTAATATTCATCCCCCAACTTACACTGGAAATTCTTTTAGGGATATTCCTACTGATATTTTCCATTTATTCCCTATTACGTCCTGATTTTAAAGTGGCCGCCACCAGATCTAACACCCTGATTGGTGGTGGTTTATCGGGATTTTTACAGGGCTTGCTTGGAATTGGAGGGGCCTTGAGGGGTGCTTTTCTCATCTCATATGATCTGGATAAAATCAAATATGTGGCCACCATTTCTGCCATTGCGGTGATTATCGACGCTGCAAGAATTCCCGTATACTTTTCAAATAACCTCCTTGACCCTCAATTTTATTACTACATACCCATTTTGATTGTAATAGGGATAGTCGGATCTTACGCAGGTAAACGGATAGTGGGTGTCACGCCGCAGAGTATCTTCAAAAAAATAGTCCTACTTGCCATTGCCCTGGCAAGTCTCTTGTTGATTTACCATGGTTTGGTTGGTTAATTCAACCTAAATCAGTCCATGTATCTCCTAACTCATTTTCCTGCTGTATATCAACCTTGATCCGAAGAATATTACATTACCCATGAGTAAAATTTATAAATTGCCACCCCAAGTCGCATTTAGTGAAAAAATCGTACAATGACCAGGCTAACAAGGTTAAACCATAAAATGCAAAGGTAAAGAGCGCCGCCTTTCCATTTTGAAATCTTTCCATCTCATCTGGCTTTTCCATATTCATATATTTCCTCCTTAATATTTCCTCCTCGATTCATTAGCAGTAGCTTTATCCATCTTCGTAGATGAAAATGTCTTCAATTTGTGTTTTAAAGAATTTAGCTATTTTAAAAGCCAAGACCAATGAAGGATCGTATTTATCCTTTTCTATAGCTATTATAGTCTGTCTGGTTACGCCCAATTCTTTGGCCAGTTCCTCCTGGGTTATATCATGCATAGCCCGGTAAATCTTGAGTTTATTTTTCATAAATCTTTTACCTGTTAATATTTACGATTATAGTAGCCGTAGAAGACTTAATATAAATTCCAATTACGGAGAAGGCTAGGGTGAAGCCGGCTTGGGTAAATTCGGGATATAAATCCTTTAAACTTATAAGGAATAATCCGATGAATGTTATAGAAATCGCGAATAGGGTCATGGCAATTCAGGATGATTTTTCACTGATTTTAACCATTCGTTCATCATACAGAACTTCTTTGGTGTTCTTCTTGTAGACGTAGGATAACAAGGCTCCAATTAAAATTGCAAGAAAGGCGGGAATTATAGCTCCTAGACTCAGGGACAATCCAACCACCGTTGCGACGAATATGACGATAATTTAAAAATTTTATAGTTTTCCATTAAATCACCATTTTAAAATTTCCGAGCGTAGTAAGTACGGGCTGAGATGTACAGTATAAGACAAAATATTGCAACTACAAATAACGTGTATCCAACATACGAATATTGAGGATAACTAGTTTTAAGGGCCGTTATAACTATTCCAACCCATATTATCACTGCAATTAGAACACCCAGAGTCATGGTGGCAGCTTTCTCGTTGATGGGTTGGGTTCTTTCATCTTTAACGATCACACTACCATCACCATAGAAAATTTCCTTTAATTTATTTCGGTGTATATAAAGAACCACACCCTCTCCATGAATCTTACACCAACGAAAACAACATCAGCGAAAGTTACGAAAGATTAGAATTTTTAGGTGACGCCGTCCTGGACCTGTTGATATCTGAATATTTATGCCATCTTAATCCCCCTCTATCAGAGGGCCAGTTAACCCGATTACGGGCCAATTACGTGTGCAGGCAGACACTTTATGCTTATTCTACCAAGTTAGGTCTGGATAAATATATAAAACTAGGTGTTGGTGCTGAATTAACCCGGAGGGAGATGGATTCTGTTAAAAGTGACGTCTTCGAAGCATTGGTAGGAGCTATATACCTGGATCAGGGACTGGAAGTGGTGAAAGAATTTCTCAACAAAACCGTTATCCCCCATATAGAAAATCAGGCCGTGTTCTTTTATGATTATAAATCTGAATTAAAAGAACTATATGATCAAGATGATCGGACCGTTGCTTATAAATTAATCAGGGATGAAAGACCGTCGCATAACAAAACCTTCACCATGGCCGTGGAAATCAACGGTGAAAGGTACGGGATAGGCACCGGCGGAAGTAAAAAAAGAGGCTGAGCAAGTTGCAGCCAAGATGGCCCTATTTAAACTTTAGATTCACAAAAAACAAGGGTTAAATCTTAAAAAATTTAATAAAAGCAAAAAAGGTAGGAAAAAAGAATAAATACTTATTCCATACTTGTTATTTTCCCCAAGTGTTCATTATAATAGTTATAACCTTCTGGCAGTACTGTGACATTGGCAAAATCGAAGAAAACTTTGTTTATGGCACGTTCTGTTTTCACCAACTTCATCTTCTCCAGGCAGTCCACACCATTGTTTATCTCATCACAGCCAAGATTGGTAATTAACCTTAAGGCATCACCGCCGGTAGTCCTAAGTCTACTTCTTTCTACCATCCCTTGAGTACTATCATTGCATTTTCATAGTCAGATTCCATCAAATCACCCCTATTTTAAAAGATTTGATTTAATTAATTATCGAATCACATCATATAAATATCGAAGTAGTAAGTACAATCGTTTAATGAAAATCCAAAATTCATAAAAAAAAAATTATTTGTGAACAAAAATATTTAACGAAGACTATATCATCATTATCTATGGCAAGAGAAAGTGTTTACAAAAAATACAAACCGGCCAACAGACCTAAAGATATAACCAGCGCCCCTGGTTACTGGTTCATCTTCAAAGATTATGAAATGATTGTAAAAGTCACAAATACAGGTATCAGCATTCCTTATGGGAACCTGGAAGAATTAAAGATTGCACCAGTAAGAACACAGTACCTGGGCACATTAGAAGGAAAACCCTGCTATTCTGCAGAGGTGGATCCAGAAACTGAAGCACCGAAAGGAATGGAATTTAGAGAGTTACGGTCATTATACGATGTTCTAGAGGGGGATATATTTCTCCTGGCGGGTAAAGCTGTCCAGATGGTAACCTGGGACCGGGACCACCAGTTCTGCGGGAGGTGCGGTGCAGCCACCGAAAATTCACCCTATGAGATGGCCAAGGTCTGTCCGGAGTGTGGATTTAGGAGTTTCGTCCGTCTCTCACCAGCTGTAATCACGGCGATTGTAAAGGATGATAAACTACTCATGGCCAAACACGGCTATCGTGGAGGTATGTACAGTCTCATCGCCGGATTTGTAGAACCCGGGGAAACCCTAAAAGAAGCGGTTGAAAGGGAAATCATGGAGGAAGTGGGTTTGAAGGTTAAAAATATTAAATATTTCGGAAGTCAACCCTGGCCATTCCCCCATTCGTTGATGGTTGCCTTTACCGCTGAATATCGGAGCGGCGAGATAAAGGTGGATGGTAGGGAGATTGTAGATGCCAAGTGGTTCGGCCCGGAAGAGATACCCAGGATGCCCCCTCGAATCAGTATAACCAGTGAGTTGATAGACTGGTTTATTTCGAAATTTTAATAACAAAAAAAAAGAAAAAGGAAATTTATATCTTATTCCCTGATTACTTTTCCAGCAGGTAGTTTTTCCTCAGAAGAGATATACTGGTAGATAAACGCTGCTAAAACAGCCCCTACTATTGGACCTATCACGTATATGGGGTAATAATTCCAGAGATTAGTTCCCCCTAAGATTAGATCACCCAGATAAGGGCCGAAGGTTCTCGCCGGATTGATGGAAGAACCAGTGATGTTACCAACGGTGGTGATCACTGCTGCAACTGTTAAACCTATTGATAACCCTGCAAATCCTGGTGTGGCTCTTTTATCAACTGCAGCCCCCATTATAACAAACATCAGTAGAAAACTTCCCACTAATTCTGCTATTATGGCCTGAATGTAGCTTACACCTTCAAATGGGGTGGTTGCACCTAAACCACCCACCGTAACTGCGTTCATTCCCAGCACTCCAGCTAAAATGAAGCTGGCCAGTGAAGCGCCGATGAGCTGGGCTACGATGTAGGGAACAACCTCGCTGCCTGGAAATTTCCTGGTTGCCCAGAGGGCGATGGTCACTGCCGGGTTTATATGGCAGCCGGAAATATAGCCAGTGGCATAAATTAAAACAGCCACCGTAAGACCAAAGGCCATACCAATGGCAAACCAGTCACCTAAACCCCCTAATGCACCGATTCCTATATTGAATGCGTTAGGTGGTGTTGCTCCCTGAGTGATCATTAAAGTTATGACCGCGGAACCAGTCCCAATGAAAACCAGGAAAAATGTCCCTATGAGCTCGGTTAAAAAGCGTTTTTTTAATGAAATCATTTAAATCACACTAACCACTTTGGTAAGCCTCATAACACCATTCGCACAGCATTTTAGGCAGTGTTTTCTCCAATTTTTTACTGGGAAGGGGGAAACCTCCCTCCCATATTTCAATCTCTTCCCGTATTACATGGTCCATGCAAAGGCCCATACCGCATACCACGCAGATAGCCACTGCATCCGAATCTTTACCTTCCAATGCGCACATGTAACATTTCATTTTTTTTCACTCTTTAAAATTTTATACGGCTTCTTTCCACTGACAGTAGGAATGTCTGAAGTCTACCACGGATGCTGAGGCACAATTTTTACATACACGGGCTGGTGATGCTGGAATTTCTTTGTGCAGGGCTATTATATTGCTCATCATGGTGGCGGTTATTGGTTCACTGGTTAACAGGCAGGGGTAGTCGGCTAACCTCATTAGAGAGGAGAACCTGACGGTTATGGCACATGCTGGGTAGGTGTAGCGTTGTGGATTCATGATAACTTCATTTTCATCTATTGGTTTTAGATCCACTTTAAAACCGACGACTTTTGGTTCTAATTTTCCTGGTGAACCGTTTTTGCTTTTCCTTTCCGCGTCCAGGTGTTCCCATCCCCGGTAGATCATGTCCATGAAGTCACAGTTATGCAGTTCTGCTGCAGCCCCTCGGCTTGGGAACTGTTGCACGAAGTTATGGAACCTTCTGGTTAGAAGATCTATTACCGTTGGGGCGTTGAAACCGTCCAATTCAAGGATATATTCCACTGCACACGCAGAAGAACCAGTAGCTAATGATAATAGTTGGTATTCGTCTTTGATATTCGCTACAGCACTGTTGAGTGTTGATTCGATTACATCTGTGGTTGCTTCGATTATGGCCATGGTAACATCGTCTTTACACATGTTGTAGGTTGACTGAGATATGTGGTGTGCTATGTCTCCTACACAGTAGGCTGGTAGAGTTACTATGTTACCGTAGTGCACTCCATCATCTATCGCTTCAATAACTGTCTTTTTTATCCCGTCTTTGTACCGGGCCATGTATTTTCTGACATCGAATGATTCATGACCCACGGAATCCATCAACTTGGCCTGTGCTTCCACCGGTGTTCTGTAAATGGACTCTATCATCTCTATCTCTTTTCCGATAGCTTCGGTTAGTGAATCTCCTCCTTCTATTGAACTCGCAAATACTTCTCCTATTCCATAGGAAGTATTCATACCCCATGATTTAGAAGATAGTATGGCCTGTTTATGGTCGACTGGGATATCCACAGTTTTTAGTATTCTATTTACCACGTTGCTGGTACTTCCTGGTATCAGGGCAAAATCCACCACACAGGTAGGTCCGTAGAAACCACCGTATCTCCTTACCACTTCACGACCTATCAACGCTTCATTTTTACCTATAGCATCGATGAATTTGTCCATGCTGGATTTAAAATCTTCATCTTCATCGTACAGGATTTCCAGGATAGCTGGAGTCTGGTAGTGTTCTACGAATGGGTCGTCTTCCGGTCTGACCTTATCGGTAAGATCCTTCAACGTCTCGAAATGCACGTTTATTGACCTTTTATGAAGGTTTAAAACCGACTCACTCTGACCATCTACTGCTTCCATCTTATTTGCAACATCGACATAGGGCTTGGTGTGTTCTATTTTAAATTCTTGCCCCCTATATTTTTTAACAGTCTCCACATCCGCTCTTTGAGCCATTAAAGCTTCTTTAACCATCCTCTCATATAGTTCCACCATAAAATACACCTCATTAGTATGTATTGACCTGAGAAACCATAAATGTTCCTTTTTTATAGTTATAACTCATTAACAACGGGAAATTCTTCTATAAAGAAATATAATACTTAGAAATAGAAAATATCAAAATATTAGGATTTAATCCGAATATAACTTGTATAAATCCTTTGGTATGTAATAGATTAATGAACTTGAGATTTGACTATTTGTAATTATTTATCATGACCAGAAACAGTTATAAGAGTGGTTAAATAAAATTTTTAAACAGAATTACTATAAAAAATTTTATTACTGATTTTTTTTCATGGAAATATAGAATTAACTAAACAATATATAATTAATTGGAGATACAAGCATATATGTTTCCAGAACAGGTGATATTAATTGGATCGCTTTTACTCTTAATCAGCATAATATTAAGTAAGACCTCCCACCGACTGGGAATTCCCTTCGTTAATCTTCTTTCTCTTGATAGGGATGCTGGCCGGTTCTGAAGGAATAGGTGGAATATATTTCAACGATCCTAATATTACACAGTTCATCGGGATCATAGCCCTAGTTTTCATCCTCTTTTCAGGAGGACTGGACACTAAGTGGGGGGGAGGTGAAATCCATACTCTGGAGGGGAATAGCCCTTTCTACTGCCGGAGTTCTGATCACCACCGTTGGTGTGGGACTATTCATCAACTGGATCACCGGTTTTTCCCTCATAGAATCCCTGCTAATCGGCTCCATCGTTTCTTCCACCGATGCCGCGGCAGTATTGGCTATCTTCCGGTCACATGGGGGAAAGAAGCTGAAAAATAATATCGAACCTACTCTGGATCTTGAAAGCGGAACCAACGATCCCATGGCCTACTTCCTGACCACCACCTTGATATTCCTTATGCTGAACCCCACCACCTCCATCGAAGCCAACATACTCTTACTAATACAGTCCATTGGACTGGGAGGTATTTTAGGTGTTGTTTTTGGAAAGGGAATGGTTAAACTCATTAACAATATCAACCTCCATATCCCTGGCCTTTATCCAGTGCTTAGTAGCCTTAGCATTCTTAACATTTGCTGTAACTTACTTCGTTGGTGGAAACGGTCTTTTAAGTGTTTATATTGCGGCTTTAATATTAAATAACGATGGTTTTCTCCATAAAAAAGGTTCAAATGCAGTTCTTCGATGGACTAGCCTGGTTAATGCAGATAGTGATGTTTTTAACCCTGGGACTACTGGTTTTCCCCTCCCAGATTATTCCAATCATAGATATAGGGTTTGTAATCTCCTTCTTCCTTATACTGGTTGCCAGGCCCCTGGCTGTATTCCTGTGTCTTTTACCCTTTAAGGTGGCAGTTAAAGATCAGGTTTTCATATCTTGGATGGGTATCCGTGGTGCAGTGCCCATCATCTTTGCCACCTTCCCATCGTAGTCGGGGTAAGCAACGCCAGCATGATCTTTAACATAGTTTTCTTCATCACCATAACCTCTGCACTGATACAGGGATCAACTATAAACGCATTTGACCAGTATCTAGGTCTTTCGGGCTCCACAACCGAAGAATAAATATATATCCCGCTCTAAAATTAAATAAAGTGAAAAAATAGTTGGAGGATGCACCTATGAAAGTAATCTTATTATGCGGCAGCCCCAGGCCTAGTGGGAATACCTACCAGGTCCTGGAGGAATGTGCCGGTGTTATAGAAGACCATGGACTGGAAGTGGAGATAATACCCTTTGTGGGTAAAAAAATCGAATCATGCATCGCCTGCGGGAAATGTGGGGATCTGGGAGAATGCAGTATCAACGATGATTTAAACTCCATAATTGCCAAGATCAAAGATGCTGAAGGACTGATCGTCGGCTCTCCAGTCTACTTCGGAACTGCCCGGGGGGATGTGATGTCCGCCCTGCAGAGGATTGGAAGGGTATCCATGAGAAACGATAACTTCCTATCCTGGAAGGTAGGAGGTCCCATAGCCGTCGCCCGGAGAGGAGGGCAGACTTCAACCTTACAGGAGATGTTGATGTTCTTCTTCATCAGCGACATGATCGTTCCCGGCTCCACCTACTGGAACATGGTCTTTGGACATGCTCCTGGTGAAGTACAGGATGATGAGGAGGGTATGGAAACCATTCGCCGTTTTGGATACAACGTAGCCACGTTAATTAAGAAAATAAATGATTAGAGTTTAAATGATTCTTAAAATCTTTGAGTAATGATTGGAGTAGTTTAAATAATTCTTAAAATCTTTGATTAAAAATGACAGAAGAACAGTTGTATCGGAAGTTCGCCAGATACTACGACCGGATATATGAGAAGATAGACCTCCGACTAGAGGTAGATTTCATTAAATGGGCCGCAGAACAGCATAAAACCAGTGGGGGTAATAAGCTGCTGGATATAGCCTGTGGAACAGGCCGACACGCCCAACTCCTGAAGGATGACTTCGATGTATTGGGAGTGGATATAAATCCTGAGATGTTGGAGATAGCCCGGGGAAAACTGCCTGATATTAATTTTATAGAAGGAGACATGAAAAAATTAAATTTAGAGGAAAAATTTGATGTGGTTATATGTATGTTCAGTGCCATGAATTACAACACCACCCGGGAGGAGTTTAAGGGGACGCTTGAAAATTTTTACACCCACCTGAATGAAGGCGGGGTTTTAATCTTTGATTACGGTATTAACAAAGAAAATTGGATTGAAGGACTGGTGAGCGTGGATACAGTGGTTGTTGATGACCTTAAACTGGCCAGGATCTGCCAGTCCCACTTGGAAAATGGGATATTCCAGGCAAACTTCGTATTCCTGATAAAAGAAGATGGTAAGCTGGACTTCGATATCGACCAGCATAAACTGGGAGTCCTGGGAATTGAAGAGGTAATTGACTCCATGACTGAAACAGGTTTTAAGAGTTTCATTTACTCTGATTTTACAGAGAAAGAGTGGGATGTGGTATCCGGTGAGCGTCCTATCTTTGTAGGAGTCAAATAAATCTGGATCATCTTCCTCAGGGTCGAATAAATCTGGAAATAGTGGTATAAAATGAAAATAGCAATCGCATCCTCAGATGACGAAGATTACGTTGAACATTTTGGTAAAGCCCAGAAATTTCTTATCTACGAATTTGATGGGGAAGAAGCGAAGTTCATTGAAACCAGGGATTCTCCTAAGGAACCAGGGGAAAAACACCAGTGGGGAAAATCATTGAATGTGGTGGAAGATGTTGATGTAATCATCTGCATGCAGATGGGTATAAACGCTAAACCAGCACTCAGGAAGATGGGTAAAACTGTGGTAGAGGATGAAGGAACCGTTGATGAAGTTTTAGGGCGTTATATCAAACATTACCAGTTCATGAACCGTCCACTTAAATTTTAAAACAACTTTCTAATATATCTCCAACAGTAATTCGACCTCATCTTCCAAGGTCAACTCACCCAATTCTTTTAAATCAGCTCCTTTAACTGCAATATAAGCTTTAGCAAGTTTTTCTCCCATTGCAGATAAGATTATCCTATCCTTTTTAAGTTCCATGATAGATTCTTCTAAGTCTGAAGGTAACCGATTAATCTTAAGTCCTGCCAATTCATCTTCTGGAAGGTGGGCCGGATCTTCCTGGACAGGACTTCTTAGCTCTATTCCCTGTTTTATCCCATCCAACCCCGCAGTTATAACTACTCCTAAAGTTAGGGATTAGAAGAAGCATCAACTGTTTTTAACTCGAAATTTTTAACTTCTCCGTCAGGTTCTCTGATAACCCGGATTGCTGCCTCCCTGTTGTCCACTCCCCAGCACTGATAAGCACCAGTCCAACTGTGTGGTACAATTCTACGGTAAGAATTAGGAATTGGAGTAGTTATGGCCATCAAAGCGGGAAGATGATGCAGAATGCCTGAAATAAACTGTCTACCAACTTCAGAAAGACCATAATCACCCTGATAATCTGTTAAAACGTTTCCACCATCCTTCCACAGACTAAAGTGTAGATGACATCCGCTTCCGGTTTTATCTGGAAATACCTTGGGAAGGAAGGATGCCAAAAATTCATGTTTAAATGCTACTGCTTTTACAGTTTCTCTAAAGGCTATCTGATTATCACAAGCTTTTAAGGCATCTGTGTATTTGATTGTGATCTTCTGTTGGCCGGATCCTGATTCCGGATAGTACTGCTGGACTTCCAATCCCTGTTCTATAGCGCTTCAACCATATCACGAGTAACTTTGTAATTAATATCCATGGCGTAGGTTGAGGCAAAAGGTGTGTTGTCAGATGGTACTATGTCCTCTTCATCCTTTCTCAATAGATAGAATTCATTTTCAAAGGCTGCATTAACTTTAAATCCTATTTCAGAAGCATTTTTAATTATGTTTTTAAGAAATCCCCGGGGACAGTACTCCCATACTTCACCATCTTTCATCATATTCCCCATCATACGACCATGACCTGGAGAATATGGAAGAGGAGTAAAACTTGCTGGATCACCCACCAGTTGGACTTCACCCACCGGATTAAGCCCACTTTCCCTAACCACAGTACCTGTAGTTGATATGGCCTGCTGAGCTTCAGAAATGTCCACATAATAGTCAGAATTCTTATATAAATCTTTATGAAGTGCTTTTGCCCGTATAATATTTGCATTGTCACACCATAGGATTTGGATGAACTCTGTATCACACGGCAGTTTAAAATTTTTATTCATAGACTTAGTAGTATAAACAAATGAATAAAATAGTCAACACGTTTTTGAACCTAAACACCTATATACCATGAAATTCTAACTATGTCCTATCAACATACCTGGCGGTAAACCAACTTTTTAATGAAAAACTTTTTTTAAATTGTTCCACTTATCAATGTAAGGATCATACCACGTCAAAATAAGTGATGAACAATTTACAAGTAGAGTTAAATGAGTAAACAATTTACTATCTCGGTTAATTGAATAAGATACTGTACTGAGTTAACTGGATATCAACAAATTATCCGTAAATCAGATCAGACAATATTTATAAACTAGAAATGGAGAATTATTAATAAAATAATCTTCCGTTTTAGGGAACTTAAAGAATTTATATTTAACAAATATTCTTTTAAACACGTTTCAAGGTGATATTATGGCGAAAGCAAGACGTAGACGAGTACGTGATACATGGAAAGAAAAACACTGGTATAAGATTATGACCCCTAAGGAGTTTGGAGAAGCAGAAATAGGCACTACTCCTGCCCGGGATCCCAGCATGCTCATAAGGAGGAGGGTGGAATCATCTCTCAGGGAGCTCTCTGGAGATTTCAGCAAACAATACATCAAACTTTACTTCCAGATCAACGATGTGGCCGGAGACAGGGCTAGCACCAACTTCGTAGGGCATCAGGTAACCTCAGATTATGTTAGAAGCATGATCAGGAGGGGAACCAGCCGGATAGATGCCATAACCCAGGTTAAGACCCAGGATAATACCAAGATGAAGATCCACGTCCTGGCCATTACCATTAAAAGGGCTAAATCTTCCCAGCAGAAGTTCATCCGGGAGACCATGGAAAGACTGGTAGCTGAAGCTGCTGCCGAGAAGACCTTCCGAGACCTGGTGGAAGAGATAATTACCGGTAAATTAGCCTCTCACATATACCACGAGGCTAAAAAAATCTACCCCCTCAAAAGGGTGGAGATCGTAAAAACCCGTGTAATTGAAGAGAAATGATCATATCCGGGTAGTAAAAGAAATTAATCGTGTCTGGGATTAGATGTACAACCTGGAATATGTGACACCATATGTAGCGCTCCTGGTGGTTATTGGTATAATGGTTTACGCCAGAAAAGCCATTGACCTACTGGGATCCGTTTTTATGATCATGATGGGTGTGATCATAATCTTCACCCCGGGTGCAGGTGTAAACTGGCTCATTTTAATATTCGTATTCCTGATTCTGGGACTGGCATTTACCAGATACAAACACCAGTACAAAAAGGAAATAAAAGTATACGAAGGAACCAGGACCATAAGAAACGTGGTTTCAAACGGTGTCGTTCCCTTCGTGATGGCTGCCTTCGGAAATTACGGGGGATTCATTGGATCCATCGCCACCGCCACCGCTGACACCATGGCTAGCGAAGTGGGAATTACCAGCACACCCCGACTAATAACCACCCTCAAAAAGGTCCCCCCGGGGACTGATGGTGGAATATCCCTCATTGGAACGGCTGCAGGAATATTTGGTGCCGGCATAATAGGTATCTCAGCTTATCTATTGGGTATATTCTCAGATCCAGTAAAAACCCTGGAAATCGCTGTTATATCAGGGACAATAGGGTGTTTCGTGGACAGTATACTGGGTGCCGTGCTGGAACGTAAAAAGTATCTCAACAACGAACAAGTTAATCTCATTGCCACCGTATGCGGGGCTCTTATAGGCATCATTTTGGTTTAGGTGATAGAGTTGAAGGGAATCATAATGATAATAGATGGAATGGCAGACCGGCCACTTGAAGAATTTGGATTTAAAACACCATTAGAAGCTGCAGCAACACCAAACATGGATAAACTGGCAGAAACTGGAATATGCGGAATAATGGACCCTATAAAACCAGGTATAAGGGCGGGAAGTGACACATCCCACATATCCATACTGGGATACGACCCTTATGAAGTTTACACCGGTAGGGGGCCTTTTGAAGCCGCTGGTGTTGGTGTAAATGTCCTGGAGGGTGATATTGCCTTCCGCTGTAATTTTTCCACCGCGAATGATGATGGTGTAATCACCGATAGGCGCGCCGGGAGAATCAGGGAAAGAACCGAGGAGCTGGCCGAGGCGGTAAACTCGATTGATATAGAGGGCGTCCAGATCATATTCAAAGAATCAACCGGCCATCGAGCGGTGCTGGTTTTAAGGGGTGAAGGATTGTCTGACCAGGTAAGTGCAGCCGACCCCAAATATGATGGTAAGAAATGGACCAGGGTCGAACCACTGGATGAGACCCAGGAAGCCAGGAAAACAGCGGATATCCTGAACCAGGTGGTGGAAAGATCCTACCAGATCCTGAAGGACCACCCCCTGAACCTGGAAAGGATAGAAAATGGTGAAAACCCGGGCAACATAATCCTGCCCCGGGGTGCCGGAGCCGTGCCTCATGTACAGGCATTCTCCGATAAATATGGTTTAAAAGCAGCGTGTATAGCCGAAACCGGTCTCATCAAGGGTATCGGTAAAATCACCGGCATGGATATCATCGATATCGAAGGTGCCACCGGTGGTGTGGATACCAACCTGGACAACATCACCCAGGGCATCCTGGACACCGCAGCAAAAGATTATGATTTTCTATTAATAAATATAGATGGAGCAGATGAAGCTGGCCACGATGGAAATGCCCAGGAGAAGCTGGAATTTATAGAAAAGGCAGACCAGGTGGTAGGCAAACTCATGGATTTAGAAGACTTATACTTCATTCTCACCGCCGATCACTCCACACCCATATCTGTAATGGACCATACCGGCGACCCAGTCCCCCTGATAATTAACGGACCGGACATCAGGGTGGACGATGTGAAAATTTACAATGAAAGAGCCGCATCCAAAGGTGGACTGTGCAGAATAAGGGGATCCGATGTGATGAACATATTGATGGACCTCATGAATAAATCAACCAAATTCGGAGCATAACAACCAATGGATAATAAAGATGAACCTCAGAAGCTTTTCGGAACCTCAGGTATCCGAGGGCCGATAAGCACTGCAGTTACTGCAGATCTGGCGCTTAAAATGGGCAGAGCTCTCTCAACCCTACTTGGTCCTGGTCATGATATAGTGGTGGGCTATGACAGCAGAACTTCCAGCCAGATGCTGGAGAAGGCGTTAATTGCAGGTATACTCGAAGGAGGATGCGATGTCCTGAGTCTGGGCATGGCGCCCACCCCACTGGTGGGTTACGCCACCATGAAGCTAGGAGATGCCGGGGTAATGATCACCGCTTCCCATAACCCACCGCAGGATAACGGGATTAAGGTGTGGAACAAAAACGGTATGGCCTACCGTCCGAACCAGGAAAGGGAACTGGAGAAAATAATCTCGGATGAAATCTTCTCCAATGCCTCCTGGGAAAATATAGGGAAAGTTAAGGGCATAAAAAATACATCCCGGGAATATGTTAAGGATTTACTGGATTACGCTCACATAAAACCTGGATTGAAGGTGGTGGTGGATTGCGCCAGTGGCGCTGCCTCTTATCTATCACCACTTATACTTAGGAAGGCAGGATGCGAGGTTATAACACTCAACTCTCAGCCAGACGGTTTCTTTCCCGGTAGATTGCCGGAACCATCAGAGGCGAACCTCCAGGAACTCATGAAGATGGTGAAGGCCACCCAGTCGGATCTGGGAATTGCCCATGACGGGGATGCTGATCGTATGATCGCCATTGATGAAAAGGGCAACATGGCCGACTTTGATAAGCTGGTATCACTCATGGCCCGGGAGGTAGGTGGCCGGGTGGTAACCACCGTGGATGCCTCCAACTCCATAGACATGTGCCTGGAAGGTAAGGGAGAAGTGATAAGGACCAAAGTAGGCGACGTCCACGTGGCAGAGGCTATAGAAGAAAATGATGCATTCTTCGGCGGTGAACCTTCAGGAACCTGGATACACCCTGATTTCTGTATGTGCCCCGATGGTATATTATCTGCCCTTAGAATAGCAGCTTTAGTAAGTGAAAAGGGACCTTTATCCAAACTATTAGATGAGGTGCCCAGTTTTCCAACGCTACGGGAAAAGATAAACTGTGAAGAATTCCAGAAAAAAATGATAATGGAGAAAACAGAGGCAGAATTTGCCAAACTCTTTGAAGATGTATCGGAAGTCAATCTAATTGATGGTGTCAGGTTATCCCTCGAAAATGGGAGCTGGGTCTTGATACGTCCATCAGGGACAGAATCATACGTGAGAATCACCCTGGGAGGTAAAACTGACCTTGAAGCTCAAAAATTAATGGATAAAAGCAAGGCATTCATGAAGAATCTGTTATAAATAGTAATTTAGGTATCTGTAAATGGATGAATATCTATACAAATGGTGATCTGTTATGAAAGGAGTGATATTAACTGCTGGTGAGGGCACCAGAATGCGGCCCTTAACTTTAAGCCGTCCTAAAACCATGGTCCCGGTGGGTGGTAAACCCATCCTGCAGTACAATGTTGAAGCTCTAAGGGAAGCAGGAATAGATGAGATAATCCTGATTGTAGGTTACCACGAAGAAGTCATTAAAGAGTATTTCCAGGACGGATCAGCTCTGGGTGTTAAAATTACATATATAACCCAGGGTGAACGATTAGGCACCGCCCATGCCATCGGTACGCTTGCCGGATCCATAGAAGGGGCTTTTGTAATCTTAAACGGAGATATAATCGTTGATTCCCAGTTGATTAAGGATTTAATTTCTAAATATAATTCTGATAAGGCCAGGACAATCCTCACCCTGATTGAAGTGGAAGATCCATCCCAGTTTGGTGTGGTGGAAGTTGAAGATGACAGGATCGTTAATTTAGTGGAAAAACCACTCCCGGGTGAAGCTCCCAGCAATTTAATCAACGCTGGGATATACCTCTTCGATGAGGGCATATTCCAGTCCATAGAGAAGACTGGAAAATCCCCCCGGGGAGAATATGAAATCACAGATTCGGTAAAGATCCAGATAGATGAAGATGAACCAGTCTTAGGACTGGAGTCAAATGATAAATGGGTGGATATTGGCAGGCCCTGGGAACTTCTGAGTGTAAATGAACTTTACCTTAAAGATTTAGAATCACAAATATGGGGTGAAGTGGAAGAAGGAGCTACCATCCACGGACCGGTTTATCTAGGGAAAGACAGCATTATCAGAAGCGGTTCCTATATCATGGGACCGGTTTATATAGGCGAAGGATGTGATGTAGGTCCCAATACATTCCTGCGCAAATACACCTACCTCTGCAATAATGTCAGGGTTGGAAATGCCGTGGAAATAAAAAATTCCATCATCATGGAAGGTACCAACGTTAACCACCTCTCGTACGTGGGAGATTCAATTATAGGGGCCAACTGCAACATAGCCGCAGGCACCAACATAGCAAACCTCCGTTTCGATGACAAAAACGTTAAGTTAACCGTTAAAGGAGAGAGGATCGACTCTGGAAGGAGGAAACTGGGTGTTATATTTGCAGATGGTGTGAAAACCGGGATAAATACCAGCTTCAACCCCGGTGTTAAGGTGGGTTTAAACTGCAGGATAGGTGCCGGAGCGATAATCAGTAAAGACATCCCCTCCAATAAGATAGTCCTGACCAAAAGCAACATGATCATCCAGGACAACCACGAATCCTAGTTTATATCTGAATGATAATCTTTTAATTTTTTAACCACCTTTAATTAAATTAATTTTTTAATGAATTTCCAATAAATACTGTATTTGATTCAAATTATACACCCCGATTCAAATGATACACCCCACCGTTATAATATTAAATGGCTCACATGTACTGGGAAAGGTGAATATAGGCAGTCACTCATCAGTATGGTATAATGCAGTTTTAAGAGGAGACATAGAACCTATTGACATCGGGGAATATTCTAATGTCCAGGATAACTGTGTGTTACATTCATCCAGAGGTTTCCCCGTCCAGATAGGATCCTATGTCTCGGTGGGACATGCAGCGGTGTTACACGGCACCATGGTAGAGGATAACTGTCTCATCGGTATGAACTCCACCCTCCTGAACGGGAGTGTTATCGGAGAAAACAGTATAGTGGGGGCGGGTGCCGTGGTTACCGAGGGTAAGAAGTACCCATCGGAAAGCCTGATACTGGGCATGCCTGC
This sequence comes from Methanobacterium sp. UBA279, assembly GCA_002502855.1. Taxonomy (GTDB): domain Archaea; phylum Methanobacteriota; class Methanobacteria; order Methanobacteriales; family Methanobacteriaceae; genus Methanobacterium_A. Next base: position 17,597 of record DAQK01000053.1, on the reverse strand, counting down.
CAAGGCAATTCGGACTCTGGAACCCCACGAGGTTGAACTCATAAAGGATAACGCCGTTAGATATTCTGAACTGGCAGATAGGCAGTGAAAATTTTCATTTAATACGTAAAATATGGGTAGATCAATAAAAATAGATCATTTTAATTATAAATAATCATTTTTTAATTCGGTGAATGATATGGTAAAAATTAAGAAAATGGTAGAAGAACTGGACCCCTATGTTCCGGGCAGATCTATAAAAGAAATAGCTGAAGAGTACGGTCTGGATCCGGATAAAATAATCAAGCTGGGATCCAATGAAAACCCCCTGGGACCATCCCCCCAGGCAGTTGAAGCGGTGAATGAGGAATCAAAATTAATGCACAGATATCCAGAAGTAGGACTGAAAGAATTAACCAGCCTTATAGCCTCATATTCCAATGTATCTCCTTCTCAGGTTATTTTAGGTGGTGACGGTGCTGATGAGATACTGGACGTCCTGGGGAAGACCTTAATCGAACCGGGTGACGAGTTTATCGTCCCCATACCCTCTTATATGTACTATGAATTCACCTTGAAGATCCATGGAGGAGTTCCCGTGTACGCTAGCTGGGATCTGCCAGAGAATATTTTAAATGTTGACTCTGTACTGGATGCTATAACCCCTCGTACCCGTATGATTTTCCTGTGCACACCCAACAACCCCACAGGGGCCCTCATTGATAAAGAGGATATCAAAACCATTTTAGAAAACACCGATGCCCTGGTGGTGGTGGATGAAGCCTACTTCGAATTTTCTGGAGTAAACAACGTGGATTTACTGGCAGGCTATGACAACCTGTTCATACTGCGTACTTTCTCCAAGATACTGGGACTGGCCGGTATGAGAATCGGCTACGGACTGGGAAACCCAGAATTTATAGGGTACATGAAGCGGGTTAAACCAGTTTTCAGTCTCACTCGTCTATCCCAGGTTGCAGCGGTAGCCTCAATAAATGATAAGGAATATATAGAAAAATCCACGTCATTTTCGTTGAAAAGCAGGGATTATCTCTACGAAGAATTATCCAAAATATCCCAGCTGGATGTATTTGAGTCAAAGGCAAACTATATGTTAGTTGATGTGCGGAAAACAGGGATGACCTCCCAGACTCTAGCCGAAGAACTCTTAAAGAAGGGAGTTATAGTTCGGGATTGCCGTTCATTCCATGGACTGGACGACTACTGGATCAGGGTCAGCGTGGGTACGTTAGAGGAAGATGAAAGATTTATAGAAGTTTTAAAGCAGGTAATTGGTTAAAAAGATGTTGTTATCAACTATTAGAGGTATCCAAACATGATCATCGGTGGTATGTTAATTTCCTCTGTGGAATATCCCGGAAAAATTTCCCTGGTACTTTTCACTGGAGGATGTACTTTAAGATGTCCCTACTGCCATAACCCCGAACTTATAAGCGGTGGTGAAGAGGTGGATCTGGATGAAATCAAATTAAAAATCCAGGACTCCCTGAACTTCATAGACAGTCTGGTTATAACTGGAGGAGAACCATTAGTCCAGTTTGAAGAGCTTAAGGAACTCTTAAACTACCTGAAAGATACTGAGTTAAAAATCAAACTGGATACCAATGGCTGTTACCCAGAGAGGCTGGAGGAAATAATCCACCTGGTAAACTACGTTGCACTGGATGTTAAAGCCCCAACCAATAAGTATGAAGAGATAACAGGTGCCTCAATATGGGATGATGTTAAAAAGAGTATGGAGATAGTCCGAAAGTCTCCAAACACTTTCCTAGAGTGTAGAACCACCTATGTGCCCGGTCTTTTAGATAAAGGGGATATCCAGAAAATTGTCAAAGATACTAAATGTGATCTATATACCATTCAACAGTTCAGGAACAGGGTTGTTTTAGATGAAAAGCTAAAGAACACTCCCAGTCCATCACGTGATGAACTCCTGGAGATTGCAAGGGATATCAGGTCATCTGTGGCCCGGGTTAAAATAAAAACCAGCGAATTTGGAGAGGAAATAATCGAATAATAAATTTAATATCACCTGTTCTATCCAGAAATCAAAAAAGTTTACGCAAAAAAAGTTTTACAGGAGGTTCCCCCATACCAATCCTACTATTTGGAAGCGACCATATAGACCTTATAACCGGTAAAAAAACCACCACCATCAGGAAATTATGGAAGAAACCCCTTAAAGTAGGTGACACACTCCACTGTTACTGGAACCTTGTCTCCAAGGAGCGCCGGAAGCTTTTTGAGGCGGAAATTACCGATGTTGAGGTAATAGATTACATAGATCTAAAGAACAACGATGAACTGGCGCGAGAAGAAGGTTACAGTGATGCTAAGGAACTCCGGAAGGAATTCCGCAGATTATACCCTGATGTAGAGGATGATACCAAGTTCCAGATAATAAGATTCCGTAAACTACCCATAGAAGAGTGGGAAGGTCAAAAAATTGATGAAAAGGCCATGGTAACCAAGAGGGCGGATATTCTTTTTGATGTGGGTAAATTTGAAGATTCTGTGCTTTGTTATACAGCAGCACTCCGTTTTGACCCCGACGATATCTACCTCTTAAACCGTAAGGGAGACAACCTCTCCAGACTGGGGCGCTTCCAGGAAGCACTGGAATGCTATGACAAGGCCCTTAAAAATGATCCGGAAAACGAATACATCTGGAACAACAAAGCCATTGCCCTACTAAACTCGAATAGACCCGAAGAAGCCCTCGAAGCCAGTGATACAGCCTTGAATTTAAATCCCGAAAATGAGGTGGTGCTTTACTGGAGGGGATTTATCCTGGAGATGCTGGGAAGGTACAACCAGGCCCTGGCCTGCTATGACAAGCTCCTGGAGATCAACCCCAATGATCCCGATGTATGGAACGCCCGGGGGAACATATTAACCGAGATGGACCGGTCAGAGGAAGCACTGCAATCCTATGATAAAAGCCTGGAATTATGTCTCGATGAGGCCATGGAAATGGATCCGTCCACCTGGAACCGTAAAGGAAATGCATTGATGGAATTATCCAGATTCGATGAAGCAGTAAATTGTTATGATGAAGCACTGACCCTGGACCCGGAAAATGATGTAATTTTAAGTAACAAGGGTGTGGCCCTTATTGAACTGGGCCGTTTTGAAGAGGCCATGGAAGCTTTCAAAAAAGCGTTGATGATCAACCCGGCCAACGAAGACGCGAAGATATTGAGGGACGAGTGTTTGGAGAATTTATAGGGAAAAAGAGTATTTCAGGGAATTTAATGAAGAAATTCAATAATCCATTTCTAACTTGGATCGATACAACAGACATTTATCCTTCCAGGAACACTCCCCACATACGTCCCGGAGGTCGTGGATATTCCATTCCTTTACCTGTGACAGTAACTTTTGTACAGGTTCTATCGCACCTACTTCTAGATCCAATTTTTCAATGACTTTTAGATCCATATCACGTATAGCGGGAGACGAATATCTATCACAACACCCATCCTCCAGGTGGGGGCATTTCTGGCAGATGATATCTGCATCTGCCACCAATTTCAAGCTAGAATAGGGATTAGATTCCAGATGGTTGATTACTTCTTCCAGGTTACGTTGGAAGTCCCGGCTGTAACCATAGCCCTGAAAGCCCTGCATGCATAGCAGGTGATGGGCTCTTATTTCTAAAGCCTTAGAAGATCCAATTCCTGGAATCACCGGTCTCTTCCCCATTTATACCCTGTTTTGGTGTTATCACTTTTGTAAGAGCTGCTGCTCCACCGATCTTAAGCAGGTCCCCGGCTATAAATGGTATGGCGCCCATTAAAAGTAGTTCCCAGATTCCTGGTGCGACGCCAGTTGCTGATTGGGCCCATATGCTCAGTTGAATTAATCCCGGGGTGTATAGGAGTACGAAGTTGGCAAAGAGCATCAATCCCAGCATAGGGAGAAACTTACGGGACTGGACATACCTATCCACGAAGTAACCAAGGAAAAGTGCAGCTAATATGAATCCTATGAGGTAACCACCACTCGCACTCAGGAGTGCTTCTATTCCTCCGGACATCCCTGCTAACCAGGGGACCCCCAGTAATCCTACTGCGAGGTATATCAGCATGCTTATTCCACCCCAGTATCTTCCCAGGAAAATACCGGCCATTAAAACGGCAAAAGTTTGGAGTGTGATTGGCACCGGTGTCCAAGGTAGTGGTATTACCACTTGGGCCATGATACCAGTAAAACAGGCCACTAAAAATGCTAAAACAACCTTGTTGGCCAGTGAAGTATTAGAACACCATTTAAATAAACTGTACCTTTTTTCGAAATAGTTATTCATGCTTATTTCCATTTATAATCCTCCATATCCCTCAATTAAGCGTATGATGTAGATATTGCTCACTGCAATCTATTTACAAATTCAAACGATATTCTTAATCAAATAAAAAAGCTAAAAAGTGTAACCCATTTGATTAGTTCCTTTACTAGTTATGTCAAAATAATATTTATATTCATATGATATCTGATTTTAATTGAAAAAAAAATTTAGCTATAAAACAGATTGAATGAATTTTAACCAAGCTTGGCCCGGTCATAGACATTTTTAAGAGTGTTCATATCCACACTGGTATATATCTGGGTGGTGGAAAGATTAGAATGCCCCAAAAGCTGCTGGATGGCCCGGATATCCACACCATTTTTCAGTAGGTGGGTGGCGAAGGAGTGGCGTAGGATATGGGGGGTTACCTTCTTTTTAATACCGGCCACACGGGCGTAGTCCTTGATCATCATCTGCACGTAGCGAGGGGTGAGATGCTTAAGGTTACGGTTGATGAATAGGTATTCACTGTCATCGTCCCGCTGGGCCAGGTAATCCTGGATTAATTCTTTGGTGTTGTCATCGAATAAAACTATACGGTCTTTTTCTCCTTTCCCCCGGATCCTTATAGTCCTATCATGTAGATCCACACTGTCAATTCGTAGGGTGACCAGTTCAGAGACCCTGAGACCTGAAGAGTACAAGAGGGCCAGGATTAATTTATTTCGCTTCCTTAAAAATTCTGTACGGGCGTTTGGTGGATCTATGGTTTGGTAATCGTCTAGGGCATTGATCAACCGCTGCACTTCATTTTCATTCAATGATTTAGGTAACGATTTGGTTCTTTTAGGGGTTTTAACATCCTTAAGAACCCCGATACCGCTGAATTCAAAGAATTTCTTCAAGACCACGGTTACCAGGTAGATGTAATTTTGGGACACCTTCTTTTCCCTTTTAAGGTAAACTATGTACTTCTTGAATGTCCTTAAAATGAGTCCCTCATCGTATATTTCCTTACCATTCTTCAGGTACTTGTAAAAATTGCTGATAATGGATTTGTAAGTCTTAATTGTGTTGAGGGAATAGTTTCTTATCTCTAATTCGAAAAGGTAATCTTCCAACATTTCCGGGAAATTAAAAACTTCCAGAATATTTTTCCGGTCACTGAACTCGTCACCGGCGATTACATCTTGCAAACCTATTGTCTCCCACAAAGTTCAACTCCATTCCTACAAAGTAAGGAATTCAGTCCCTAAAATATATTTTTTAAAAGACCTATATTAATATTCTGGTAATTCGGGCAACTAAATGTTAAAATTAACTCACAAATTTTTCTAAATTATAAAAAGCAGATTTAATTTTAATGAGAAAAAATAAAATTTTGGTAATAACATTTCAATACTTGTCTCACATATAACTCCGATCCACATTCTCATTGGGCAACCCATCTTTCCCATTCCTCATCTTCTGGGCGTTGGAGTAGTCCTGTTGCATGGCGTTTTCGAAGGTTTTGTACCGGTTTATTATCTGGTCTTCGATGGATAGGGATTTTTTTATGGCGAAGTGCATGTGTTTGTCTTCGATTAGATCTTTTTCTTCCATTATGGCCACGTCACCGGCCATCCTGATCACTCCGCCGAGGTCTCGTAATCTCAGGGTCAGGGAATTTTCCTGGCCGTCTATGACTTTTGCCCTTCTCCGGGATTCATCTAAGAGTATTGCAACGGCTGATCTGGTGGCGTGGGGTATTTTTCCATCCATTTTTATTTCCTGGGCTACGAATTGGGCCAGTTTGGCCTCGTTTTCGGGTGTGTCGGGCATGGTGGTGCGCATGAGGATTTCATATCCTTCTCCCTGTATCCTGGAGCGTAGTGGTGGGAGTATATATTTTATATCTCTTATGTTGCATGCGCCTACGAATATGAAGTCGCAGGGGACATCCTGTACCTTCACTGAGCTTCCGGCGCTCTGTGGGTTTCTTCCCACTATGGGGAAGTACTTGTCCTGCATGGCGCTTAGTATGTAGCGCTGCAGGTTGGCTATGTGGACTATTTCGTCTATGAAGAGAACTCCCTCGTGTGCCTCGTGGATTGCACCGGGTACTACCCTTTCATATGGTTGTGTCCCTAGGTCGGGGTGTCCTCCGTAGGGGTCGTGTCTGACGTCTCCCAGGAGTTCTGTTTCGCTGGCTCCGGTGGCCTGGACGAACATGTTCCTCTTCAGGGGTACTATGACGTTTCTGGGTTTTTCTTCCACCAGTTCCCTCCTCTTCTCCAGGGCGTGCTGGTCCAGGATCTTGATGCTTTCTCCGTCCACCCTTTCGTAGATCACCACTTCCTCCCTGTCATTTAAGGGACGGGTGGTGGTCACCCTTTCCTGGGGTATGTTTATGGGGTCGCTGTTCATCTCGAACATGCCCAGGAGGTCTCCCAGGTGTTTTCTCCTGGCATTTATATGGGAGTATTTGTCTCCGCCACAGCGGGGGCAGATGCTTTGATAGGCGTTGTTGTAACTTCCGCAATGAACACAACGGAATCCTAATCTTTCGGCAACTGCTTCTGGGACGCTTTCAGGGCTTACTATATCCCCTTCGGCCATCCGAATATCCTTCTTTTCTGTTTCCATCTCCTTCCTGGTTTTAACTTCGACGAAGGGTCTTTCCGGCCTTTCGGGGTTGTGTACCACGGTTACCTCTTCGTTGGGCTTTCCCAGGTGGAAGGATATGGCCTGTGCAATGAGTGACTTCCCTATCCCCGGCGGACCCACCAGGAGCAGGTTTCTCCGCTGTCTAGCTGCGATTTTAACAAATTCTATGATGTCGTCATGACCAATCACTCGATCCAGGGGATCTTTGGGAATTAAGATATCCTTAGTGGTTTCTATGTCCTTTAGAAATTCTTTGTCCATGTTCACATACATAAAGGAACCCCCATAGAGTTTTTTTAATAAATTAATAAAAAATTAAAGTATTCAGGGAAACTTAAATTCCCCCTTGTTTTATCTGGTTATTACCTTTATATTGTTGGGTTTTTTCACCACTTCACTGATTCTAACTGCCACTATATGTTTTAGGCCTTTCTCTTTGGAGATGTCGATTAGTCTCTGGCTGATTACTCCATCGAAGACTACGGCGTATACGTTGTTACTGACCTTTTTAAGTTCATCGTAGAGGTTTTCTACTTTGACCTCTTTGAGGATGTTTAATGTGTCGTCTAATATTTCGGCATTTCCTGTTCCTTCCAGGTCTTTTAAGATGCCCTTTAGAACCTTTATTTTGTCTCCGTTTTTGGGTTCTGGTGCAGCGGCGGGTTTTTTGGTTTTGATTCCCATGTCATGTATTATCTGCTCCACGGGCATTTTATCCCTTAAAGCGATCATAACTTCATCCTTGCTTAGATCTTCCACTTCTTTGCCTTTAGGAGCTCTGGTAACGTAGTCTACTTCTCCTACCTGGAGCAGTTCCTTTAGTATGAGTTCTCCTCCACGGTCACCGTCTAGAAATGCGGTTACTGTTTTACTTTTGGTCAGTTCTGCCACGGTTTTAGGGATGCTGACCCCCTCTACTGCTATGGCGTTTTTAACTCCGTATCGTAGTAAATTTAATACATCGGCTCTTCCTTCCACCACTAAGATGGCGTCGGATGATATGACGTTGGGACCTGCGGGAAGCTTTTCATCCCCGTATTCTGTGATTTCATGGATTCTCATGGCCTCCTTAACCTCTTCTATCATTTTGAGGCTTTCCGGGGTTACTTCCTCCATCATTCCTTTGTAGAGTTCTTTGGCCCGATCCACGACTTTCCTTCTTTTCACTGCCCGGACGTCTTCTACCTTGGAGACCTGGATATAGGCTTCGCAGGGCCCCACCCGGTTTATGGTCTCCAGTGATGCCGCCAGGATTGCGGTTTCCACCCGGTCGAGGCTGGATGGTATGATGATTTCTCCTTTGGACCTGCCGGCCTTGGAGTTGATGTTAACTTTAATTCTACCGATTCTTCCGGTCTTCTGTAGTTCTCTTAGGTCAAGATCATTGCTTAGAAGTCCCTCGGTTTGACCAAAAATAGCGCCCACCACATCGGGCTTTTCTACAATTCCATTAGCGTTAATTTGAGCGTGAATGAGATATTTAGTTGTACTTATTTCTTCGCCTTTTCCCATTTTATGGGCCTCCCTTATTGTATAGATACTGATAATCACTGTTACCTGGCGCGCTGCCCATGTTACATGGGATAATAATTGCCAGTGACACCATAAGGGTATTCTTCAAGTTCCAGCTGGTGGAGGTGTCTGGAAAGACTCTCTATATCTTTGATATATCTGCGGGTGATTCCCATAATTTTCCTTCTTATTTGAAGGTTCGGATAAGAACCAAGTCTTTGTATATCTTCTGAAAGTTTTTGGGCAAGTTCGTTGCCCTTTCTGTCGAAATCAGTTAATATAATAATTTTGGAAGATTGAGCTGCGATTTCTGCAATTTCAAAGAGCTTATGGGGGGAACCAGAAACTTTAATAAAATTACCGTTAATTCCCAGTTCTTTTAAAGACTCCTCGTCTTTTTTACCCTCGATGAGTATGGGTATTCCCTGTTCTGCATAGTCTTGAAGTTCTTCCATGATGGATAACAATTTTTGATAACTCATTTAGATCCTTATGATGTCTTGTTAGTATCTATTCAATTTATATAATGCATCTTACATATAAAATTGATGATGTTTTCAATGTACCATCTTCCAATTTTTAAAGTTTGTTTATTCCAATCACTGTGAATTAAGGGAGGATACCACCATTAAACCCTCTTTAAATTACTGTGATATCAGCCTTTAAATGAGAAGGTGAATTTTTTAATTGGGCTGGAGCCTTGATTTCTTTTGGGGTAAACTTTTAAATATTTATAAAAGAACTATTAGCTAACTACAATCAAGTTAATAAACTCAAAATTGTATTAAATTCATTGAGTCAATATGAAAATGGAGGAAATGAAAGTGCCTAAAGGCCTGATAAGAATAGTTTTAGATATACTTAAACCACATGAACCTAACCTACCTGATTTCGCCACATATTTAAGCGAAATAGGTGGTGTAGAAGGGGTAAATGTAACTTTAATGGAAATAGATAAGGAAACTGAGAACATCAAAGTCACCATGCAGGGTACGGATCTGGATTTTGAAGAGATATCCAAGACCATAGAACAGTACGGTGGTTCAATCCACAGTATTGACGAAGTTGTTGCCGGTAGAACCATGGTTGAAGAAGTTACAACTCCTCAGGACTGATTTTTATGGATGGTAGAATGGAAATCTCACCAGAAGGGCTTTTAAAGAGATTTTCACACCAGGAGAGTTTCAGTTTATGGAAGGACAAACTGAGCACACCACAACTATCTGACGCCCTTAAAGATTTACTAGATTACAGCCCGGTGATTCCGGGGATAAAACCTTTAAAAGATGAATACAAAATTCTTGGAAAAATTATAACGGTACAAACCTCTGCCTATGACTGGGGGACTGCTTTGGATGCAATAGACCTGGCCGAGAAGGGGGATATACTCTTTATCCTCACAGACGGAGATGACAGTGCTGTTTGGGGTGAACTGACTTCAAAGACCGCACAGCAGAAAGGTATAGCTGGTACTGTGGTATATGGTGCTGTGAGGGATGTAGCTGCTGTTAAAAAGCTGGATTATCCCGTATTTGCCAGATCCATCGTTCCTAACGCCGGGAAACCCCTGGGTAAAGGGGAGGTTAATGTCCCCCTGGAATATGGGGGTATCACCATTAATCCTGGTGATGTGGTCTTGGGAGACGATTGTGGAGTAATTGTGGTGCCTGGAGAACTTTTCAGGGAGGCAATCCATAAAGCTCTGGAAATTAAAGAGGGGGAAAAGGAGATAATTGAGAGAATCGAAAAAGGACACTCATTATCCAGTATAATCCGCCAATAGATCACCTAATTTTATATATTATAGCCGGTTATAGTTTTAAACAATTATTTAATCAAGGCGGTTATTTACTATTAATCCTCTATTTAAATATTTTAAATCCCCATTTAGAGTTTTCAAAATAAGGAATTGAGATAATGGAAGATATCTACGAAACTATCCGTAAGCATAAATGGAGTATAATCGGCTCCTTTGCACTGGCATTCGTTATAGTCTTTGCCATTACCATTATAGTCGGCCTGGGGGATACTATCAACATATTGATGCACGTTAACTGGTATCTGGTTCTTTTTAACATCATCCTGGAGACCGCCATATATCTGATATGGACTTACCGGTGGAAGCTGATTTTGTCCACGGTGAATGAACACATTCGCTTTCGAAGCCTTCTGGCAATGTTACTGACCAGTGATTTTGGAAACAACGTAACTCCCGGTGCAGCTGGAGGAGAGCCTCTGCGGGCATATCTTTTAACTGCTACCAACGATACACCCTTTGAGATAGGTTTTGCCTCGGCCACTGCAGATCGGGTTTTTGAATTCTTCCCATTTATAATCATATCCATCTTCGCTGCAATTTTCATTCTCGGCTGGAATATACCCATCTATACCAAGATCATCGTATCTGTAATGATATTAATTTCCATGTTCTTCTTTGCCATCATATTATATGTGGTATACAGGAAAGAAATTGCGCAGAGAGTGATAATCAGAATAGTAAAATCTGTATATCCATTTTTTGTGAAGTTGACCAAGAGTGATATGTCCCTGTCCAGAGTCAACGAAAAAATAATTTATTACATAAACCGTTTCTCCACAGGATTCATTCAGGTAATTAAAAATAGAAAAGTGTTCGTTATCGGGTTCTTCCTGTCCTTCTTAATGTGGGGCATGGACATAGTCCGTATGTATGTCTGTTTTGTTACGGTAGGTGTTTATCCTCCTTTAATACCCCTGATAATCATTTATACCATTGGTATTTTAGTCATGCTCGCACCACTTCTCCCTGGTTCCTGGGGAATACGGGAAGCCATCATCGTTGGTCTCTTCGCTGTGGTAGGTGTGGCTGGTGACGTGGTTTTGTCCGCCAGTTTAATCGATCGGTTCGTGAGTTATATACTACCTACCATAATCGGGGCTATTGCGGCTTTATATTACGGAAAACGCATCAAAGAATCCATGAAGAGCCCCACTTCCCACCCGTAAATCATATGAATTAAGACATATAATATTTATTTTTATCGAAACATTTAAATACTAGTTTACAATACATAATTATATATAAAAGTTTCGGTTTGATACATGAAGAAGTTAGGAAACATCTCCCACATCTCCAATCGGGGTAGAATCGTTGTAAGATCCAACCAAACCCCTGGTTTCGGACTGGCTGTTTTTTTGAAAAATAAGGAAAGAATTGGTACTGTTAGTGATATATTTGGCCCCACTAAAGAGCCTTATATATCCATAAAGGTTCGTGCAAAAAATTCTAAAAATCTTGAATATCGAGTTGGAGAGCCTACCTATGTGTCACCAAAAACAAATAAAAAACGGGGGCGAAGGAAACGAAGGAAGAACTAAAGCAAGAAGTTGCTGGTAAGGAACAGATCAAACCAGAAGTCTCAGGAAAAGAACATATGAGACAGGAAGTTTCAGAAATCGAAAAGATTGAAACTAAATGCCCAGAATGTGGGTCAGAAAAACTCATAAACGACCACGAGCGTGGAGAAATTGTCTGCGGAGCCTGTGGTCTGGTAATCGACGATAACCTGGTGGACATGGGGCCCGAATGGAGGGCCTTTGACCATGAGCAGAGAGATAAAAGAACCAGGGTAGGGGCACCCATAACCTATACCATACACGACAAAGGTCTCTCCACCATGATCGACTGGAGAAACAAGGACATCTACGGCAGGGACATCCCCGCCAGAAACCGTGCCCAGTGGTATCGTCTGAGGAAATGGCAGAGAAAGATCAGGATATCCGGTGCAACCGAGAGAAACCTGGCCTTTGCTTTAAGCGAACTCGACAGGGATTCATCCCGGCTGGGACTGCCCAGAAGCGTTAGGGAAGCTGCATCCGTGGTCTACAGAAATGCAGTAGAAAATAAACTCATTAGAGGCAGAAGCATAGAAGGTGTGGTAGCTGCATCACTCTACGCCGCTTGCAGAAGATGCAACGTACCCAGAACCTTAGACGAGATAGCAGAAGTCTCCAGGGTAAGCAAGAAGGAAGTCGGAAGAACCTACCGGTTCCTGACCAGGGAATTGAACATAAAACTACCGCCCACATCACCAGTGGATTATGTACCACGTTTCGCCAGTGAATTAAACCTCTCCGGTGAAGTGCAGTCTAAAGCAATTGAGATAATCGAGAAAGCCATGGAAAAAGGACTAACATCAGGAAGGGGACCTACCGGTGTGGCTGCAGCTGCGTTATACATTGCATCAGTACTCCTCGGTGAGAGGAAAACCCAGAGAGACGTGGCTGACATTGCAGGAGTTACCGAGGTCACCATCAGAAACAGGTACAAGGAACTCACAGAACAGCTCGATATGGGTATAACCTTATAGAGACTTTTTCTGTCAGGCCACAGTTTTTTAAGGCCTGAATTACTTTTTTTTATTTATTATTTCACTGAATTTTTAACGATAGGGGCCTGCGAGCTTTTCACTATTTAAATGAATCTTCTAAAAAATTCACAGCAAATTTTTTTATTTTATACTTTCCAAAGAGGCTTTCTTTAAAGGACCCAAAATTTTTTTTATTACTTTAATAATTTTTTAGAAAGCATTATTTAATATCCATGAGATATATAAATAGAATTTTAAAAAATCAAAGCTCCGGAGAAATATTCCATGGGTGTTGTGAGAAAGTCTGGTATAGATATAGTTGGTGATGTGCCGTGGGGGACGCATTTCTGCCAGTTCTATAAGACGAAGGAAGATCTAACTGATATCCTAGTTCCTTATTTTAAGGCTGGTTTAGAAAATAATGAATCCTGTATATGGGTCACCTCAGAGCCTTTAGATGTAGAAGGGGCCACAGAATCACTGCGAAATGAAATGCCAGACATAGAAAAATATTTGGATAAAAAACAATTAGAAATCATCCCGTACAGTGAATGGTACGTTAAAAATGGTGTTTTTACATCACAAAGAGTGTTAGATGGTTGGGTAGAGAAACTCAACGAAGCCCTTGGTCGTGGTTATGATGGTTTAAGAGTCACCGGGAATACCTTCTGGCTGGATAAGGAAGACTGGGATGTTTTCGTTGATTATGAGGAAGATCTGGAGAATATCCTGGGTAAATTCAAAATAATGGCCATGTGCACCTATTCTCTTGATAGATGTGATTCTAGCCAGATCATCGATGTGGTGTACAACCACCAATTCACACTGATAAAACGTGAAGGTGATTGGACGCTGGTTGAAAGTACCAGGCACAGACAGACCAAAGAAGCTCTGGAGAAAGTTAAAAAACGGGAAAAATTTTTTGCCAGTGCAATAGAATTTTCAGCCCAGCCGTTTAGTGTAGAATACCCTGATGGAAGGCTGGTCATGGTCAATCAGGCATTTGAGGATCTCATCGGCTACACTGGTGAAGAGCTTGATAAGGTTCACCGGTCTAAAACACTCACACCAGAAGAATTCCAGGAAAAAGAACAGGAAAAGCTGGAAGAACTCCACAACACCGGTCTCCCGGTAAGATATGAAAAGGAATACATACGAAAGGATGGTAGCAGAGTACCGGTGGAACGATTGGTGCACCTGATTAGAAATGAAGATGGAACACCCCAGTATTATTATTCTTTCGTCACAGATATCAGCAAACGTAAAAAAGCACAGAACCAGAATCGGGAATTGTTAGAGAAGGAACAGCAACTTGTTGCAGAACTTAAGGCTTCCAATAGAGCACTTCAACAGCAGAAGGAGTATCTGTTGAAATTAAACCAGAAGCTTCAAAAAAGCGAAGATATGTTAAATCGATCGCAGAGGATGGCTAAACTAGGTAGTTGGGAGCTTGATTTATCAAATAACCACTTATTTTGGTCGGATGAGGTATATAGAATATTTGGACTGCAGCCACAGGAATTTGCTGCTACTTATGGGGCATTCCTTGAAAGAGTGCATCCTGATGATCGAAAAGCTGTGGATGAAGCATACACCACTTCTTTAGATGAAAACAGAGACGGCTATGATATCGTGCACCGGGTGGTAAAAAAATCCACCGGTGAGGTTCGCACGGTTCAGGAAAAGTGCACCCATTTCCGGGATGAATCAGGCCAGATTATCCGATCCCTGGGAATGGTACATGACATCACAGAAAGGCAGAAAGCAGAAGAACATAAGCAAGAACTGTTGGAAATGGAAAAACAACTCACTGAGGAGCTCAGCGCTACTAATGAAGAGTTGATGGCCACTACCGAAGAACTGAAGACAGCCAATGAGGAGCTCATCATCACCCAAAATCATCTTACAGATATGGTTGAAAAATTAAAAACATCCAACCGGGAGCTGGAACAATTCGCCTACGTGGCATCCCACGACCTCCAGGAACCCCTGAGGATGGTATCCAGCTTCGCCCAGTTGTTGAAACGGCGTTATAAAGGTAAGCTGGATGAAGATGCCGATGACTATATCGATTTCATCATAGATGGGGCTCAGCGGATGAAGGACCTGATAGATGATCTACTGGCATTTTCACGGCTGAACACACAAGCCAGAGAATTTGAACCGGTACTAATGGACGTTGCTTTAAATGATGTTTTAAACAATCTAAAAACATCCATAACTTATAACAAAGCCCATATTTCCTATGACCGCCTGCCGGTTGTAAAGGCCGACCCTTCCCAGATCAACCAGCTACTACAGAACCTGATAGCCAACGCCATTAAATTCTGTGGTGATGAACCACCCCGGATCCATATCTCTGCAGAAGAACAGGAAGAACAATGGCTGTTCTGTGTGAAAGATGAAGGGATAGGCATCGACCCCCAGTATCAGGAACAGATATTCCAGATATTCAAAAGGCTGCACACCAGGGAAGAATACGAGGGGACGGGTATAGGTCTGGCTATCTGTAAAAGGATTGTGGAGAGGCATAACGGGAAAATCTGGGTAGAATCAGAACTCAGGAAAGGTTCTACCTTTTATTTCGAACTTCCTAAGGTTAATATTAACGGTTAAATTTTATATTAAGAGATAAATAAATCAAGAACTTATTTTAAACCTTCTCTTTAATATATTTCATGAGTTTCAAGTAGTCATCCCGGTGCATCACAACCACGCAGTCTTCATCGGTAAAATCCTTTGAATCAGGTGAGTACAGTGGTTTAATATTACCGTACTTATATTCACCAGCGAATATTCTTAACTTTTTATAATCCATTTCTAACCCCAACGTTTACATAACATTATATATATTATATTTTTATATACGTCCAGATATTTACAGAGAGATATAATAAGCATATCAATTTCATAAATTTTGGAGGAATTGGAGTGACCGATGTAGATCCTATAAATTCAACTTTAGAAGGGCTTTTAAAAGTTTTAAGTATGGATAATGTGATAGGCGAACCAATAGAAAGTGATGGAAGGACTTTAATTCCCATAACCCGAATTGGAATGGGTTTTGGTGCTGGAACAGGTCAGGATAGTCCAGTAAAGGGATCTCAAGGCCTTGGTGCTGGTGGAGGGGCTGCTGTTGAACCTATTGCCTTCGTGGTTATAAATAAAAATGTTGAAGGCCCTGAACAAATCGAAGTAATATCCTTAAAATCTCAAGAACCATTAAATACAGCTATAAGTGAAATAAGCGACCTTGCCCTGGAATTCCTTAACGAATGGCGGGAAAGACAGAAGAAAAACGAAGAAAAAAGGGAACAAATGAGGAAAGGACTGGAAGATATCATACCTCCCTAGTTCCTTAAAAAGGGTATCGTACTTCTTTAACATTATTAATAGGGATATCTTACTTCCTTAGTTCCTTAAAAAGGATATCAAACCTTTCTAATTTCCTTAAAATTTAAAAACTTAAATTTTCTTACCTAGAACAGCCTGCCTCTTAACATGAAATAAAGCCAGACTATGATGAATATTGCAAATATAATGTAGAGAATATTTCTGGTTCTTTTAACTTTTTTCTGGTTTTCTGCAATTATTTGCTGGCATCGGGGTGAACAGTAACGTTCACTCATGGGCATTGGCGCGCCGCAGCCGGGACAATGTTTATGTGGTTCTACTGCCATATGATTAACTCCTTTTATTGATTTTAATGTATTAACCCTTTTTGATCGTACTTTAATTTTCGGCTTCAAATATTTTTTTTGTTTATAAATCATTCCGGAAGAATGGTGGTCCCAATCTTTTCATAAACTGCTTTAAGCAGGTTTTCTGGATCGTTCCCATCGACAACGACCGTTTTTAATTTAGATCTTTTGATGATCCCAATAGCGGTATGGTCAAAGAATTCATAGGTTCCCGCCTTGATATCCTTATTTGAGAGGAGATCCATCATATCGGAGGCTGTAATCTCCTCAAATTTAACTGCGTCACTGTATTTCTTGGGATCTTTATCGTAGAGGCCATCCACTGATGTGGCGTTTATAAGGAGATCGGCCCCTATAAATTCGGCTAAAATACTCCCCACTGCATCTGTACTGTGGGCGGGTTCAGTACCTCCCATGACCACCAGTTTCCCTGACTGTGAGTATTCCAGGGCTTCTTGAAAGTTATGGGGGACCTTGGGGTATGCTGCTTCCTGGAGTGCGGTGATGAGTAGCCTTGCGTTTAATCGGGTTACATCGATACCCACATCATCACATAGAGCTTCAGATGCTCCTAAACCTCTGGCCATGGTGATGTAGTCGCGTGCTGGCTTGCCACCGCCCACCACCACGTAGAGCTTGTGTTCAGTGTTCATCTGGGAGATTATCTCCGCATATTCTTTAAATTTTTTGTAACTATTATCTTGAACCAGTATGGATCCTCCGATGGTAACCACGATCTTCATTTCATCACCATAAAATTAAATCTATAATGATATTATATATAATTAGATATAATAAACAAGGGTATAATAGTTCATGCCACCTGTAACATTTGACTTCCTATTTTTAACAGGGTGTCTGTTTTAGGTGAAATTTATGAGCTTGATTATTTCTTGGATTTGGTTTTGGCCGTGGGATATTAGTATTCCTAGTAAAAGTACGTTTGGATAGGGTTTTTTTATAGATTGATCGTTTGGTGTATTGTGTGTATATGGCCTAGGCCTAGGTTTTGTTTGAGGTAATTGGAATACTTTTTCGATTTTTCCATTTTTGTTCGGTGGAAATCCTCCCATTTGGGGAAGTAATTTGAATAATCGTTCT
>DAQK01000044.1:35496-46721 GCA_002502855.1 Methanobacterium sp. UBA279 | reverse complement strand
TCACTTAAAACAGACACCCTGTTTAAAAATCAAGATTAAAAAAAAATTTAATAAAATTTTCAGATCCATCAGACTGACCATTTACAAAAGAGTATTTATTATTCCAGTTCCTGATGCCAGGCAAAGTTTCTCCCGATTATCTGTATAATAACTGAAACCACGACAAATCCACCCAAGATACATGCTAAAATTACGAAAATATTCATACTTCCAAAGTCCATTACGATCACCTGTTGATATCCAATCTGTTAATTTTTAATCTTATAAAATTTCTTATAAAAATTTTTGATTAAACTGAAATGAAATACTTTACTAACTTTCTGGTAAAGAGAATTTAACCATCAAAATATTTATCCAAAGTATTTAGGGGAATTTCACTTCTTGGAGCTTCCATATCCTTTTCATCTTCTTCAAACAGGATTTTCCCGTACCTACCCCCTCCACCGGGCCTAATCTGCAGGGTACCCTCACGGAAAGCCTTGATAACCGGAGTTAATTTAGAGTCCACTTCTTCTATCTCCCCTAAAGTGGCATAAATCAACACCTCTATCTCATTACCAAATTTCTCAACTAACTCCTTCCATATCTTCTGCACAAAAACTGTGGTAACCCCTTTACTGTATATAAGACTTAAAATTTCTGCAAGGGGTAGTATATGGATGTATGGGGGCCTGTGCTCTGGGTGGTGTGGGTCGCTCCAGGTGGACAGTTCGTATATCCTGTAATCCACACCCTTCTTAATCACCCCTCCACAGGGACATCTCATCTTAAGATGTAACGCCATTTCTATATCATAAACTCTGTAACACTTGGTGCAGGCGGTTTTATGGTATTTTCCCAGCCGGGGATCGAAGCCGTAGTTGGCCTTTATCTTTTTATCTAGAATAGATTTTTTAACCCCTTCAAAGGTTAACTCTTCCACTTCTATCTCGTTAAATTCTCTTCCAATACGGTGCGGCCAGGGAGAATGGGCGTCTGAATTGGTTAAAAATGGAATGTCCTGTAATTCCTCTATATGATCAGCCATATCTGTATCTGCAGAAAGTCCCAACTCTAGAAGATCGGGTTTTTTACCATAGCAATCAACCACACTATCATAGGCTTTATAGATACTCGTCCAGGGAGTGAAGGCATGCGAAGGACCAATCAAACATTCATGGGCATGGGCAACATCCATTATCTCTGCACCGTTCATACGCACCCTGGGTCGTCCGTCTGAATCCAGACTACCCTTTAACTCGTCTCTTATATTATATGCCGCGTCAAAGGATGGTATAAGCAGGAGGTGGTGCACCCTCTTTAGATCCTCCACCTCAGAAGTTAGAATGAATTTACAGTTATCTTCATCATTTTTGACGGTAAATATCCCGTCTTCTGATTCTCCAAAGAGTTCATTCAGTTCATGCAGGTATTTCTGGTGCAGTGCATCCCCGGTAGCCATTAAATCTAAACCTTTAAGTTTGGCTTGGGGTGCAATAGCATCTGGGGCCATGTTCTTGGATGTGGCCATGGAATACTTGCTGTGAATATGTAGATCAGCGTTGATTATCATCTTTTTTTACCCTTTCAAAATTTAATAGACACTAAAGTGAATTAATTTTAAGGCAGTAAAAATTTATGGATAAAAAAAAGAGGATGTTAAAAAAAATTGGTTTAAAATTAAAAAATAATTGGTTTTGAAAAAAAAATTGAGTAGGGATTACCCGATGTACCGCAGGTCTTCTTCTCCAGGAGCTATGTGCATCCTTTCAGCCATCTCCTGCTCCATCTGCTGGGCCTTGGAGATCATCTTCCTGGTTTCCTCTGCCCTTTCTTCCAGTTTAGCCACGTCTACTTCCAGTTTAAGTATGTGGGTTAGGGCATTTAGAACTGCCTTGGAAGCATCGGCGTCTATGAAGTATCCCGGGGTTTCTCCCATAAGACATACACCATTCATTCCCCGGGACATTCCCAGTCCGAGGAGTAATCCGGATGCGCCTACTATTCCACCGTCTGCAGATCTCAGTTTCACATCGTGTTCTTCCAGCATGGTGGCCATTTCTTCATTGGTGGCTGCTCCCAGTACCTGGGTTTTTTCCACATGCTGGCCGGTACCCAAACCACCCAGTGTGAATATGTCCTTAACACCGTATTTTTCCACAAAATCGAGTATAGCACCGCATATATGGTATTGTCCTTCTGGACTCAGTCCCTGGGTGTTTCCAACCAGTATTATGTAGTCTTTTTTATCTTCACCAGCTGATTTCAGGTAGTAGAATTCATTTTTCATGGGTTCGATGATTCCTTTCTCCCCTACAAAGACCTGGGGTGGGAAGGACGGTGAGTATAGTTCTGCAAATTTGGTGGCTCCCAGTTCATGGATGATGTGCTCTGCCACCAGTTTACCCACATGACCGATGCCAGGGAGGGCTTCTATAAAGATGGGTTCTGTAAGTTCAACTTCATCTAAAAGGTTTATTACGGTCTCTTTCATCTAACCAGCTCCTTTTTGATCCTTAACTTGTTTTTTGAGTAATCGTCGATATTTACCGTATTTATCTTCCGGGGAATACCTGGGAGGGTATACTTCCCCCACGTCTCCACCACAGTAGGGACAAGTGGTTTGGATGGTGTATTCACCACAGGAACGGCATTTTTTCATCTTCATCTTCATTCTAATTCACGATAGAATTCGCCTTCACCACCAGCTTCCACAACCTCATCGATGGCTACCTGGGCTGCTTCTCTGAGCATGGTCTCAGCTTCTATATAATCTGATGATTTAACAGTCATTCTATAACGGGGAGCACCTACACATTGTATGGTGATGTTATCGTCTTTAACCGAGAGTAATGCTTCTTTTATCACTTCCACACCGTTTGGTGCGTATGATTTTAAATCCACATATCCGGTAATGTGCACTTCTGGTGGTGATATGTTCTTCTTGGCAACTTCGGTTATTGCTTCGGCCCACTCTTTACTTACTTCTCGACTTATAAGCGATTCAGCACCTTCTTCGGCGGCAGTTTCAAATGCACCGTATAAGTCGCCGAATTCATCCATTAAGTAGTAGCCTACTTCTTCATAAGCCTGGTCCAGATCCTTGCCTATGCTTCCTGCTGAAAATTCCAGGAGTTTTTCTGCCTTCTGTTCGATCTTCCACTGCTGGATTTTCCTGGTTCTCTGGTCCTCTCTGATCCTTTTAAGGGAGACATCGACATGTCCTTTACGTGGGTTTACCCTTAATACTTTAGCCACTATTTTCTGGTTTTCCCGTACGTAATCACGGATATTTTTCACCCAACCAGAAGAGACTTCTGATATGTGTATGAAAGCCTCTTTTTGAGGATATTCCTCCAGATTAGCAAATGCACCATAATTTAAAACCTTATGTACAGTTGCTACTACCAGATCTCCTTCATCTGGCCATTCTTTTCTCATTCTTACCATTAAAACACCTTTAGCATCCGAATAATAGATCCTCTTAGATCAGTCCAGGACTTCTATTATCTGGGCAACTATTTCAGATTTTCCACCTTTAGGTTTAACCAGGGTTTTGCTGCAGATTATACACTGTACGTTAGAAGCAGCATGGTCAAAGATTATCTGTTCATTACCGCAGTCTATGCATTTGACCTTTAAGAAATTGCTTTTAGGATTGTTATAACTTGCCAATTAAATTACCTCAATTAAGTCTGTACGAATTCTACCTTGCCAGCTCTAAATGAAGATCGTTTGATGTGTGATTTGTTACACTCTTTACATTTGTAGCGCAGGTCTAATTTTTTTACCGGTTTATTACCTGAAGGCAATGGTCGAGGATATCCTCTGTAACCGCTGGTTACCCGTCTAAACTGACGCTGCCCCCATTTTAATTCACTAGCTTTTCTTCTTTTTGATTCAAATACTTCATGAAGCGTGTGTTTTTTACAAAAAGGACAATAAGTTCTCCTTTCTTTAGGAATCTTCATATAATCACCTCTATTTAAAAATAAGCATTAGATTTGCTTGAAAATTATTTTAACTTCAAAACGATTGAACTTCTCCAAAAGTTCTAATCATATATAAAGTATGTAACAGCTATTTATAAAACCGATCTTTATTTATACTTTTGGATGGATTTTCCCTTCTGATTTTTTACGAGAATCCGGGCATTGGGCTCGGGAATGGTAACGATATCCTGGGGTAATAGTGGGCCATAAACCTGCTTATCAACCCCCATGATAGAGGGAAGTTCTTCTAAAACCAGTAATACATCGGTTTGAATGTTTTGGATATCTGGCTCTTTTATTTGGATTTTATGGTTTGAAGATTTTGAAAGTTTATCATCCTCAGGAGAAGCTTTATTTTCCTCGGAAGAAGGTTTACCATCCGGGGGGGGAGGTTCATTTTCTTCAGGAGAAGGTTTAACATCCTTAGAAGAGGGTTTATCTTCCCTGGCAAGAGGTTTATCATCCTTGTCAGAAGTTTCACCGCTACCCCCTAAGTTACTCCCCGGGAACGGTTCCTTACCAAACTGCTTATAGATATCGTCTTCTATAGCTGCTTCTTCCTCGGGTGTGAAGCCTATATTCTTATCTTTGCCAGATGTATCAGCAGATGTATCTACACCAGAATCAGATGGGTTAAATTGCAGATCAGAAGTATTTACACCAGTTTCATCTCCTTCGGATCTTTTAACATCGTCTCCATCCCTAATATCCTCCTTCTCACCGCCTGGAATATCTAAACTCCTATCTTTGGCCGATGAATTCTGGAATTTCAGGGGACCCCTCATCTTTTCCCGGTGAGTTATCAGGGAACCCACCAGGGCGTGAAATAGTTCTTCTTCTTCAGGCGTGGAGTTTCGGGGAATTTTTGGAATGTTAGGAGAATCTGGTTCAGATTCTTTAAAGAGTTGATAGTTACGCTGTACACTCATCACTGCACTGTTGGAGATCTTATGTTCCCTTCTTTCACATATCTCGGCAACGATTCTCTGGGCATCACGAAGTAGATAGGATTCAAAAGAGAAAGGGTTGTCATCTATTTTCCTCATGAGTACGTTGAGATATCTGGAAATATTCTGGTAGAAATTTTCCCCTACTGGAGCTAACCCGCTTAAGTTACGTTCCTTTTTTTGAATTTCTCTTAACTTCTGAAAAAATTCATCCAACCCTATTCCTCACTTTCTATTCTGGGAGCTAAAAGAAAGCTTAATTCACCTTCATCCGCTGGCATCTTCAGTGAAAGATTAAGAGGCATGTCATTACCCAGTTTCAGCACAGCTGTCTCCGAGAACTTGTCCGCCTTCAACATCTCCTTGATCTTCTCCAGGGAAAACACGGATTTGGCCTTATCTCCTATTTTCTCACCATGGACATATTCTATGGTGGCTTCTCCAAATTCTCCCTCTGCAGAGGCTATGAATTTGTCCTGATCCACGATTAGGGATATTTTATCCGATACAATGTCTATGTCCTGTATGGAATTTTTAAGGAGGTTGAAGGGTATTTCAAATTCAGTGGGATACTCCAGTTGAGGTGGGCTGGGAGCTTCATACTCGATATCTATCAGCCTTATTTTAAAGGTCCTTCTGGCTTCTCCTTCAAAAGTAATGATTAAATTACCCTCATCAACTGCAATCTCAACCATATCATCGAGTTTAGCCCTTTTTAGGACTTTCATCAATTCTTCAGTGTCCACATTGATTTTAAGAGGTTCATTACATTTATATAGATCGAATACATCAGATTTAAGTTCCAAGTGTACGAATGTGATATGAGAACGGTCCAGTGCATCGAGTTTTAATCCATCACCGTCTGCCTGCATCTGCACTTCATCCACTATAGAAGAAATTGCATCAAAACTAGTTTTTAAAATGTTTGAATCACTTAAAACTGCCTTAAACATTTTATCCTCCTGATTATATTATTTTTACGCACCTAATTTAAGATTATTTTTATAAAATATAACTATTTATCCTTTTTATTCATACCATGAGTTAGAGGATCATGGTTGGACGGATCACCATTGGACTTTTTTTGGTCATTCTCTTGTTTAGGTTTTTGGTCATCCCCTTGTTTGGGATCATCTTTTTCCCTTTTACCTTCCACTATCTCAAGATTCTGGTGTATTTCCCTAAGAAATTTACCCTCCAGTAATCTACGAGCAAAGACTGCAGCCAGTATCAGGAATGCCACCAGGACTAGGAATACAGAGAACATGGCCCCCTCACCAAAGATTACGTTGGAAGCAACCTGTTCTGTAGGGGTTAAACTGTAAATAATAGCTATTAGGATGAGGATAGCACTGATGGTTATAGCTACTCCTTTTATTATCTTTTCTTTCCTCTTTCTAAGCCATTGAGCAATTTCATGTGATTTTATATCTTCTACGATATGAAGAGTAGGTTCTTCTTCCGATGTTTCAGCAATGGCGCCTTTCTTTTCAGTTTGAGGAGTGCCTTCTTTAGTTTTGGGAAACCTTTTAGTTTGAGGAACAACTTTAGTTTTAGGACTTTTCCCAGTTTTAGGAACACTATCTTTAGCTTTAGAAACCTCTTCTTCCTTTTCAGTCTTCTTTTTTTCAGGAAAAGGAGTTGAAACTTTATCTTCAATTGAAGTTCTATCTTCAACCGGATCTTTATCTTTAGATTCTCCAGCCATGTCTTCAGGAGATTTTGAAGTTTTCTGATCCTCCTGTTTACCAAGGTCATCCCCGAATAATGAATTTTTTAAGTTCCCAAAAAAGGAACTTTCTTCCTTTTTTTCCTCTCCAGTACCCTTTTCCTTGGATTTTGGGAGTTTATCAACGCTTGGCAAGGTAAATTCTCCTGTGCTCGCTAAAATTTATCTGTTGGTTAAAAAATTTATAACCCTTCCTATCATTTAATCTGGTGGGGTAAAAATTTTAATCATATTCCCGCCAGGTGTAGCCACATGCCGTGCACCTTAAAAATCTGGTTTCAGATTCATCTGCCCTTCGAGTTTGCTGCAACCACCAGAAAGCCTCTTTATTTTTACATTTAGGACATATGGCCCTGGTGGTGGGCAGGGTTTTCACCTTGTCATCGGTGAAAATTATACTCTCCTTGGTATTTACTTCCTCGGAAACCTCATATTTCTTGATTAATTCCTTGGTTATCTTTCTTTCATATCCACATTGTTTACAATGAAACTGTTTATCTTGAGGAAACATTACAGTTCCGCATTTTGGGCAAAACTCCATTCGGGTCCTCCTTATCAAATCGATTTTATGATTTTTATGTTTTTATTTTTATATCTTAAATACTGAAGGCATCTTTAAGTATTTGTTCGTGGTCAAAGGCCAGCTTGTAGGTAAGAGCTTCTTCGAGCTTTATGCAGGCAACGTCCTGGGCATCTGAATCCGCTCTTAATTTTCCGCCTGTCTTCTGTGCTTTGTAGCATATGGTTACTGTGTGTCCACGGGGATCTCTATCTGGATCTGAATAAACTCCTGATATGCCTTTTAATTCTATATCTAATCCTGTTTCTTCTTTTACTTCCCGCAAAACCGCTGATTCAACTGTCTCACCGTATTCGACAAACCCACCGGGCAAGGCCCATGAACCTTTGTATGGATCATTTCTCCGCCTGACCAGTACTACCCGATTATTCTCACATAATATGATGGCATCAACGGTTAGAAAAGGGTGTTTGATAAAATACACTTCCTGTTCTTTTAAATTTTTTTTTAATTTCTTTTAGAGTATTTATTAACTAATCAGGCATTACCCTTCGATTCTCCAGTAACTACACCGGCAGCTATCAGATGCGCCACTCTTACTGGTTCGGGTATGGCGCTTCTCGTGGTGGAAAGCCTTATTATCTCCTCTGCATCTTCCATATCAATTCCATTTATCTGTATGTAGATGTCTTCCTCATTTTCTATTTTATAAACTGGCCCGGCATCTTTGATATCCTGCCAGCGCTCTTGCCAATCTTCAAATCGTTTTAAAGCTTTTTGAATCTTTTCAAAGTTAGGATATTTCCTCATTATAACGATGACCGGTATTCCTGTCTCTTCGTAAATTTTCTGGATGTTTATTACGTTGAAACCGCCGAAGGTCACCCCGTCCAGCATTATCACACCGAGCTGGTCTTTATGGCGGGTGCTGTTTACCATGTTGATTATCTTATCGGTGGCATCCCTTCCATCACCCTGGATAAAAGTCCGGAGCACACCATCCAGCCATTCTCCTGCTCGAAAAACAGTTCCAATTATCATCACCGGTTGGGTGGTATGTGCAGGAAATGGGGAATCATCTATGCCTAAAATTCTGATTTCTCTTTTGATGTTCCTGAATTTTTTATTTAGAGTAACTTCATTCATTTAGCATGAAAATGTGGGAAATTTTTGAAATTAACATCAATTTTTGGGACTTGTCAATTATATGAAATTAAACATCACTTTTTAGACTTGGACTTGGCTTTAGTCTTCTTTTTAGCCTTCTTTGGAGGGGTGCTTATCTCCTTTTTAAGCTCGTCGCACTGTTTTTTAATGGTCTCAGCTGCTTTTTTCAGTGATTTCCTGGGATTCTTTGCTTTCACGTACAGTTTGGGTTCACCGATTATGGGGTGTTCCATGATGTAAGCTGCTGATTCTACGTCTTTATCCGCCATAAGGGTCTTCCTAAGGGCATTACAGAGTGTGTGTGACTCTCCGGTGATTTCTATCTCCAGCTCATTCTTGGTGTCCTTTATGATCTTCATGTTATCCCTCGTAATTTGAAGAGATCTTTCTCCTCTCTTTTCTTCCACATCTAGGGCATAGTACTTCGTTTTTACTCATCTGTTTCATGTACGCCCGGCAGTTGGTGCACATGGCCTTGATTACACCCAGTTCCTTTTCTGCAGTGGTTAAGTCCACGTTGTCCAGTCCTATAATTTTAGTTACCTTGGCCTCTACCAAGTCGCCGATATGGAATTCGTCGGTTAATTTGGCCACGTATCCTTTATCTGCCTGTGAAATATGGATTCCACCGGAAAAATTGGTCACTAAGCTCCTCTTGGTGTCTTTAACCCCTTCGATCTTCATCAGGGCTCTCTGTCCCCTTACTTCAGATATCTGTCCGAAGACCACCACTCCATTTTTCAGTATAGAGGGGTAGTTGGTCTTGGGTATGATGGATATTTTTTTATTCCTGTTGTCCAGGGAGACTGTTCCTGCAACCAGGGACCTAATTTTACCTTCATCATCAAATGTCCAGTCTGCTGGATCATATTCCTCTGTCACTCCCAGAGCATCTCCTGGAAGAACAAAATCGCCAGTTTTAGTTTTCATTGTTCACCTCAACCTAAAATAAGTTTTTAAATTTGTTGATTAGATAAGTTAAATTGGTTTTAGAACTAATTTTATTAGTCTATATTATTTATTTAAAGTAACTTTAATTGTTTTATTAACTATATATATTTAAATTTTTGTTACCGGGAAATTTCTTTGAAATGATTTTTCAATCCTCATATCTTATCTCATCCATTACATAATCGCCCCATTCCTTTTTATCCAGAACTATTAATAGCTCTTCCGGCGTTAAAAGGGGTTTATCATATATATTTGCATCATCGATTGCTATCCTGGGACAGGCAGTTACCACAAATGCATCTAAATCTCTGTAGGGCACCAGGAGTTCAGGAGTAATCTGGTTCATGAAGATGATGAATGCTTGTTTTCCTTCTGCTTCGATGGTGTCCTTTAAACTTTGGGCCAGTTCCATACGGTACTGTCCCTTCTTGGAGGAGACTATGATTCCAAATCTTTCCCCTTCCCGGGCTTTTGTGATCTTAGCGAACCTTATCCTCATCATCCGGTCGGTGAATTCATGGATATTCCTCGCTTCATTATGATATGGATCGGCGATGATGACCGGTTTATCTGTGGAGAGTTTGATTCCCAGGGGGTGGAAGTTCCCACTGCCTAGAAACAGGAATGCATCGACGGAGAGGTTTTCTATGCTGGAGAAGTTACAGCCCAGTACCTGGGCCTTCTGGGTTCCCCTGCCCTCCTTCATAATCACCTCCTTACCATTTCCCTTCAGTATACCCGTTATTTCATCTATAAGGTGAAGGTGCTGGGCGGTGGTCACCAGTCCTATTTTCTTATAATCTTTTAAGAGATCTAAAGCTTTAATGACGGCTGGTGTGACGTCCAGCTGGAATTCTGCTTCTAAAAAAAGCACAGGCACGTCGTATTTCAGGGGCAGGGGAGTGTGGCCGAAATGGACCAGTAAATCAACCAGGCCCTTCATGGCAGTGTCAGATACATCACAAGCCCCATAACAGGGGTCTCCTGAAATAATCACATTTACCCCTGTTTCTTCTTCTATCTGTCTGGCAACAGAAGTAGCGTACATCTTCAGGCCCTCTGGAAACTGTAAACCCACTGTACGTGCGCCTATTTTCCTGATATTGGCCAGTATTTCTTCAATGTTCAGCTGGTAACTCGACATGATATCATTATTACATAAATAAAAAATTTAAACCTGTTTTAATCTTCTATTTCCACTTTTCCATCCTTAACGTTCACCTTAAGTAGGGTTTTAACTTTAAATCCGGTGCTTTCTTCCACCACTTCCTTTCCCTTCCCTTTCTCCATAACTGCAAGTACATCCACCACATCCACTTCCAAAGCTTTAAGGGCATTTAAAACGGCTG
Organism: Methanobacterium sp. UBA279; assembly: GCA_002502855.1. Lineage (GTDB taxonomy): Archaea > Methanobacteriota > Methanobacteria > Methanobacteriales > Methanobacteriaceae > Methanobacterium_A. Next base: position 36,087 of record DAQK01000044.1, on the reverse strand, counting down.
TCATGGTTCCACCGGTACTTACCACATCATCCACCAGCATCACCCGTTCTCCCTTCTTTAAGCCGTTTATGTAGAGGTTTCCGTGGCTGTACCCGGTGACCTGGTGAACATCTACCTCTCCCTCCAGGCCATACTGGCGTTTCCTGACCACTACAAAGGGCAGGCGTGTTTTTATTGAAAGTGCAGTGGCGATATGGATGCCCATGGCCTCCACGCATACTATTTTATCCACATTGGTGTCTGCATGTTGGGCGATGGCTTCCGCTACTTCTTCCATAATTTCAGCCGTAACCAATGGTATGCCATCGGTTATAGGATGTACAAAGTAATCATAATCTCTTTTTTTAATTACAGGAGCTTCTAATAAGCTTTTTTTGATATTTTCCAGCATGTTAATTTCTCCAATAAAAATTCTCTCCAATAAAAAATCCAGTTAAAAAGATTTTGAAAATTTTACATCTTACAATATATAATTAGTTGAGAAAATATTAAATATTAATAGATATCTATATGAATGAACTATTAAAATATTCTTAGGATTTATTTTTAAAAAATCTAAAATAAATTTCCATTTCAAAATACAAATTATAA
>DAQK01000044.1:0-35441 GCA_002502855.1 Methanobacterium sp. UBA279 | reverse complement strand
CAGTCAATATCTGGTGAAAGGATAATGTTAGGCAATCTGGGTAAAAATCTAACGAAGACCATGAAAAAACTGGCCGGAATGACCATAATCGATGAAGAAGTGGTTAAAGAGGTTGTAAAAGACATTCAAAGGGCCCTAATTCAGTCTGATGTTAACATTAAATTGGTGTTGAAGCTTTCAAAGACCATAGAAGAGCGTTCATTAAAGGAAAAACCGGCTAAAGGGGTTACCGCCAAGGAACATGTCATACGGATCGTCTATGAAGAACTGGTCAATCTGGTGGGAGAAAAGGCAGAAGAAATTGAAATCACAGCCAGGCCCTATAAAATACTCTTCGTAGGACTGCAGGGTAGTGGTAAAACCACCACCATAGCGAAACTTTCAAGATACCTGCAAAAAAAAGGTTTCAATCCGGCAGTGGTGGTTTCAGATACCTGGCGTCCGGCTGCATACGAACAGCTACGCCAGCTCACCGAAGATATGAACGTGCCTTTATATGGTGACCCGGAAAATCCAGATGCACTGGATCTGGCCCGGAAAGGTTTAAATGAATTTAGAAAACAGGACATCATCATAGTAGACACCGCCGGTCGTCATAAGGAAGAAAAGGATCTTCTGGATGAGATGGAGCAGATTTCCAAGGTGGTAAATCCTAACGAGGTCATACTGGTCATCGATGGAACCATAGGCCAGCAGGCCCGGGAACAGGCCCAGGCCTTCAGTAAAACAACCGATATCGGATCTATAATCATAACCAAACTGGACGGCTCAGCCAAGGGTGGTGGAGCATTATCGGCTGTAGCTGAAATTGGAGCACCCATCAAATTTGTAGGGACCGGGGAGAAACTGGATGACTTTGAAGCGTTCAACCCTGAAAGGTTCATCTCACGGCTCCTGGGAATGGGTGATATTAAAACCCTCCTAGAGAAGGCAGAAGAAGTTGCCGCTGATGAAGATGTGGATATGGAAGTCATGGACCACCTGATGAGTGGTAAATTCACCCTGAAGGATATGTACTCCCAGTTTGAGATGATGAACAAGATGGGCCCCATGCAGCAGGTCATGAACATGCTCCCGGGAGTGGGTGGTAAGCTGCCGAAAAACGCCTCCCAGGTAACCGAGGAGAAGCTGGCCCGGTACAAGATAATGATGGACTCCATGACCGAATACGAACTCAACCACCCCGAGGTAATCAAACAGTCCCGGGTTAAAAGAATCTCCCGGGGAGCCGGCGTGAGAAACGAAGACGTTAAGGAGCTTTTAAAATACTACAACATGACCAAAAAGGCCATCAAAGGCTTTGGTAAGAGGAAAATGGGTGGTCCGTTAGATAAGATGATGAGACAGTTCATGAGATAAAAAAATTATCTCACATATCTATTTTTCCAAATTCAAATTAACAGCACTATTTAATACACTATAAAAAGAAAAATTTCAATGATAACTATGAGTAACAATGATTTAGATGCCCAGATCAGGGAGAAGGCTTTAAAAATACTGGATCTAACCAGTGGTAATATCTGTCCCCGTTGTCTGGGTAGGAATTTCTCCTGTGATATGGAAGCATCCGATAATCTGGTACGGGGAGAGTACATCCTGAAACATCTCAACCATGAAAGTTGTGATTGTATAGCTGATGTTAAATGCTTTATCTGTGATAACCTATTCGGGAAAATAGATAATAATCTCACCCAATTCATATCCAGCAAATTAAATGATTCAAACATAGAATTTAAAACATTCCTGGTAGGATCCCGTGTGGATAAAGATATAATCCGGCGAGAACAGGAAATCCGGGAAGAAATTGATGTTGACGTGGAAAATATTAAAAAGGAGATCAACCGGGAGATCGGTAAGGCATTGTCGATGAAGATGGGTAAAGAAGTGGATTTTGAAACATCCCATCTGGTTATACTGGTGGATTTCACTAAAAAAGGGGATAAACCAGGATTAGAATTCCAGATAAACCCATTATTTATAGAAGGGCGTTACAGGAAACTGGTAAGGGGTATCCCCCAGACGAAATGGCCCTGTAGAGAATGTAAAGGAAAAGGTTGTGAGCGCTGTAACTTCACCGGTAAGATGTACCAGGAATCTGTTGAAGAATTAATCAGCCCAGAATTTCTCCGAGAATCCCGGGGAAGTGAGACTAAATTCCACGGGGCCGGCAGAGAAGATATCGATGTTAAAATGTTGGGAACAGGCCGCCCGTTTGTCCTGGAGATCAAAGAACCCCTTAGAAGATCATTAGATCTTAAAGGACTGGAAGATAAAGTGAATCAGAGCGCGGAAGGTAAGGTAGAAATATCAGGACTGAAATTCACCGGTAAAGAGAGGCGTAAACAGATTAAAACTTCCTCCACTGATACTTATAAGATTTACCGTGCCCTGGTGAAGGTAGAAAAAGATGTTACCCCTGAAGATATGGGTCTGATTAAATCATTAAAACTTATAGAACAGCGAACACCCCAAAGGGTAGTCCACAGACGAGCTGATATAATAAGAAAGCGAGAAGTAAGGAATATTGAAGTTAAAAAATTGGATGACGGATGTTTAGAACTGGTAATTGAATGCCAGGGGGGATTATATATCAAAGAACTGATATCCGGTGATGATAACCGGACCCAACCCAGTGTCTCATCATTACTTGAAACAACTGCCCAGTGCGTACAGTTAGATGTTTTAGATGTTCATATTGCCTGAGTAACACTTAAAATTTCAAGAAGTTCAGGCCATTCATATTATACCAGGAAAGTTATCTTTTTATAGATAACATTATAAACCCATAAAAACAGAAAAAATATTGTTATAAAAAATTTCCGATAAAAGCTATATTTATCTATAAACACCGTTATAAAGAGTTCTTACCATTATATTCTTATAAAATAAGCGGATTTTTAGTTTAGATAGAGTATTGTGAGCGGAAAATTTAGGCTCAAAAAAATTTTAGAAGATTCTTCAAGAATTTAAATAATCCTCAAAGAGGAGTGGCTTTAATTTAACAAATTTTATGGTTCAAATGGAGGTTTACCAATGAGAAGATCAAGAGGTTCTCGAAGTAAAACACGTTATAAACTTAAAACAACTACTAGAGTGGGACGTACCAATCCCATAACTAAAAAAATGCAGACATTCGAAGAAAACGATTTAGTGCATATCATAATAGATCCCAGTGTACATAAGGGACAACCCCACCCCCGATTCCATGGGAAGACAGGGAAAGTATCCGAAAAACGTGGCCGAGCATATATAGTGGAAATAAACGATGGAAATAAACCAAAACAGTTGATTATAAGACCAGAACATCTTAAAATGCAAGAGTGATTCAATGATTGGAAAGAAAATTATTGAAACTGATCCCATCACCAGTGCTGAAGTTAAAGAGATGTTAGAGGAACGCTCAAAGACCCTTGAACTCAACTATGAGCAAAATCTTGCCCTGGACCATGTAACCAAATTTGTAAAGACCGATGCAGAAACTGCAGCTAAACTGGTCAAGGAAATGGAAGAAATCATCAAAAAAAGCCAGGCAGTTAAACTGGCAGATATAATGCCCAAAGATCTGGCCGATATGAGGTTGATGTTTGCAAAAGAAAGAGGATCACACAAGAAAGAGGAAATGGAAACATTACTCGAGATAATTAACAAATATCGTGAAGAAGAATAAATGAAATAATGAATTACCCAATATTTCTGGGTTTAAAGTTTTACTAATTATAGAGTGCGGTGGTTGACTATGGAGGATTATGCGATTATTCTGGATTATCTACCTATAGGTTATGTAAAGGAAGATGTACCTTCATTTAAAAAGAAGCCTGTAGCTCAAGCTATAGGCATAGAAGAGTTCACACTTCTGGAGCTCATCCCTAAAGAAAATGTTAATCTGGATATTCATGAAAAAGTTTACATTGGAGCGGGTAAAAGGGAAAAAATCGCCCGGGTAAACCGTAGATTGAAATATGATAAGCTCACCGCCACTGCAAAGCTGGAGTTGAACTACGTTATCGAAGAAATTATCAAAGAACATGAGGATAGGTTTGTACGTTTCTTCAATGAAGCAGGGCCCATCTCCACCAGACTCCACCAGATAGAACTCTTACCCGGTATCGGGAAGAAGCACATGTGGGATATCCTGAACGCCCGTAAACAAAAGGAATTCGAAAGCTACCAGGATATTAAAGAAAGGGTACCCATGCTGGCCGACCCAGTTAAACTCATTTTTAAACGTATATTATTAGAATTAAAGGGAAGCAGCGACAGGAAAGGTAAAAGGAAATACACTATATTCACCAGACCTCCTAAAAAGAAAACTTGAACCTTTAAGTTCTAATAAACTATCTATTTTTTATATTCTAATGTTAACTGACACCCTCCAGATCTTAAAGAAGTACAACATCAGATTGAACAAGAAAAAAGGACAGAATTACCTGGTAAACCGGAATATTGTCCTTAAAATTCTAGACCATGCCGAATTATCGTCTGATGACACCATACTTGAAATAGGCCCGGGCATAGGGACTTTAACCATCCCCATGGCCAGTAAAGCTGGAAAGATCATCGCTGTTGAGCAGGACCAGAAAATCGCTGCTATTTTAAAGAAGAGACTGAAGGAATCTGGAATATCCAACGTGGAAGTCCTGGTTGCAGATGCCACTAAAATAGATTTCCCTGAATTTAACAAGGTGGTCTCCAACTTACCCTACCAGATCTCATCCCCCATAACATTCAAGATACTCAAACACGACTTTGACTTTGCCATACTTATGTATCAACTGGAATTTGCAGGGAGGATGGTGGCCTGTCCTGGTGATTCGAATTATTCCAGATTATCCCTGATGACACACTACTGCGCCGATGTGGAAATGCTCTTTGAGGTCTCCCGGGAAAATTTCCATCCCCCACCTAAAATATCCTCGGCCGTCATCAAATTAAAGCCAGATAAAAAAGTGGAAGTAGATGAATTTTTAATCAAGGTTTCTCGGGCGCTTTTTCAGCATAAGAGGAAGAAAACACGCAATGCACTCATTGATTCCTTCCATGAGATAGCAGATTTAGATAAGAAAACTAGAAAGGAAATAGTTCAGAAGCTGGATGATGAATTAGTGGATAAAAGAGTGGTGAAACTGGATCCAGAGGAAGTACTGTATATTTCTGGTCAGTTGAAGGTTCTTCTGGAAATATAGTGGATATTCACCCGAATTAATATATTCACTGATTAATATTCGACAAGGGCTTATTCTGTCACATAACCTTCACCCTCACAAGTATGACAGGTTATATAACCCAACCCATTACATATGTGACATATCCTACCTGCTGCTGCCCTCCCTGAACAATTCCAGTACCTTCACAGCTTTCTCCACCTGTTACTGTATTATAGCAAGTGACAGTACCTACTCCACCACATTCTGGACATTCCACTAAGGTCCTAAATTCTTACTATTAAAAAATTATAATTAGCAAAGATTACATCTATTATTTATGACCGTACTGAAACAAAATCCCTATGAACTATTCCAGGAAGAATTTCCAGAACTGGCAGCCAGTTTCAATGATCTGGTTGAAGCCCAAAAGTCACAGGAAGGCTTGGATTCTAAAACGAAGCAACTCGTAAATATCGCCATTTTAACCGCACATCAAAACCTGGATGGTGTTAAGCTACATGCGTTTATAGCTAAAAATGGAGGTGCAACCTTTGACGAGATCACCGGTGCTGTTGTACTGAATCTGCACCATTCCAGTCTCACGTCAGTCTTAAAATGTTTACCAACCGTTATCGACAAATTTAAAGGGAAACTGGATTAGAACTCGTTAGAAATTAAAAACAGGATATTATGAAAACAGACAGTTACAGCCGAAAAATCTCCACTAAAGAAACCCGGAAAAGATTTATATTCATCTTAAAAAAACAAATTAAATTTAAACAGATTAGCTGAAGGTATGATAGATGCCCGGAAAGGCACAACCTGTAGAAAAGGAAGCAGCTATCAGAACCTTAAATTAAGTATCCTAAAAATCCATTAATTCTATCAAAGGTTTCTGGTAAGTACTCAGAAATCTGCAGATCAGCACCACAATATTGTGTCTTTTACAGATTAGAACGATGCCATATGAAATGTTTAAATCAATCTATACTCTGAATTTCAAATAAGACCTTGAATTCCAATAAAATGACTTAGGTGAAAAGATGCAGGAATACAAAGACATCAAGTACCAAACTCACCCGCAGGTTTACGAACCATCAGAAGATACCTTTCTATTAGCCGACAATCTAGAAGTGGAGCGGATGTCCCGTGCGCTGGAAATCGGGACAGGGACTGGGCTTATAACTATCCTGGCTTCCAGGAAAGCACGGATGGTTATAGCCACCGATATCAACCCCTATGCACTGGACTGCACCCTTAAGAATATCATCGTCAACAAGGCATACAACGTGGAATTGAGAAAGGGAAACCTGTTTGAATCAGTTAAAGATGAGAAATTCGACTTAATATTATTTAACACACCCTACCTCCCGACCGCTGAAGATGAAACAGTTGACGGCGAACTGGACGCTGCCTGGAATGGTGGTCCCAGCGGGAGGGAAGTGATAGACAGATTCCTCGCTGAAGTGAAGGACCATCTGAATCCCGGTGGGAAGGTGCAGATGGTACAGTCAACACTATCAGGTAACGAGGAGACCCTGGAAAAATTGGAAGAACTCGGTTTTAAAGCTTCTATAACCGCCCGGGAGAAGGGTTTTTTTGAGGAGATGGTGGTTATAACTGCTGTTTTAATAAGTTAAATTAACTCCATTTATTTTAATTTCTATATCAGACTGGTTACCACCAGTGCTATGCTTAAACTCATCACTATTATTACGGTGGCCCAGGAAATTACGTTGAACAGCCGGGAATTTACATGCTCACCCATGACCTTTTTGTCATTGATGATGAGTAGCATCAGTATCAGTAAAAATGGTAGCAGGATACCGTTTGCAACCTGTGACAAGTATAAGATGGAGAGTAAGGGGATATCTGGTATCATTATAATTATGACCGCCAGTATGATAAGGCCCAGATACAGTCCATGGAATACTGGTGCTTCTCTAAAACTCTTGGAAACTCCCGCCTCGAACCCGAGGCTTTCACATACATAGTAAGCCGTGGATAATGGTAGGATACTTGCGGCAAATAGAGATGCGTTTAGAAATCCAAATGCAAATAACAGGCTGGCGTACTGGCCAGCGAATGGAACCAGTGCCCGGGATATATCTGCAACATCGTTAACCTGGATGCCGTTGGCATTTATGGTGGCTGCGCAGGCTATGACTATGAAAAATGCCACAATATTTACCACTATCGCCCCTAGAACAGCGTCTGCCTTGGAGTATTTCAGGTTGTTTAGGGATACTCCTTTTTCAACTATGGTGGATTGCAGGTAGAACATCATCCAGGGGGCGATGGTCGTCCCTACCAGCCCTATTATCATGGTGATATAGGCTTCGGTAGGTATTATCTGCGGTACGAATGTGTTATGTATGGCCAGACCCCAGTTGGGCTGTGAAAGAAATCCTGCCACGATGTAGGATAGGTAAACCAGTGATGCGGCTAGAAAGACTTTTTCCACACTCTTATAGGTGCCCTTAACCACCAGAAGCCAGACTACCAGAGCAGCTACCGGCAGGGCAACGAAGTTGGGGACACCGAAAATTGCACTGCTAACTGAGATCCCGGAAAATTCTGCCAGGATGTTTCCCATGTTAGCGGCCAGTAAGGCCATGGCCATGAGGAAGGTTAACTTTATCCCTACCTTCTCCCGTATCAGATCTGCCAGCCCTTTGCCGGATACCACTCCCATCCGGACGCCCATCTCCTGGATGATGGCCAGGGCTATGATCATGGGGATGAAGAGCCAGAGCAGGTCGTATCCAAACTGGGAACCGGCCAGTGCATAGGTGGTTATGCCGCCGGCGTCGTTATCCACGTTGGCGGTAATGATTCCCGGGCCCATTATAGAAATAAACACCACCAGGCTCAATATGAAAGGACTTCTAAATACCCTGGTGAAAATTCGGATATCCATTTAACCACCATAATTTTTTTTTTTATCTGAACATTCTTGGAACCCGCTTTTTCCAGGCCACAGGTAAAACGATATCTATAGCATCGTCTACAGTTACTATTCCCTTTAACCTATTCTCATCTTCAACGACCGGCAATGCCAGTAGGTTATATTTGGCTATTTTTTGGGCCACCTCTTCCTCTTCTTCCAGGATATCAACGGTTATCACCGGTGTTATCATGACTTCAGAAATCTTTTTATCAGGATCAGCCAGTAAAATATCCCTCAATGAAATAACTCCAGTTAATTCACCGTCTTTTGAGACAACATATACGTAGTAGATGGTTTCCACATCTTTGGCTATCTCACGGAGCTGTTTCATCACCTCGCCTACGGTAAGGTCCTGTTCTATGCAGGCGTATTCGGTGGTCATGATTCCGCCGGCTGTGTTTTCTGGATATTTCAGTAATATCCGGATATCTTTAGACTCCTTCGGCTCCAGTAAGCCCAGGAGTTCTTCGGCTTTCTCTTCAGGTAAATTTCCCAGTACGTCTGCCGCGTCGTCGGGGTCCATCTCATCTAAGATTTCTGCAGCACGCTGGCTTTCCATACCTTCCAGGAGATAGGCCTGTCTTTCCGGTGAGACTTCTTCTAATGTGTCGGCTGCTGCTTCATCATCCAGGCTGTTCAGGATATTTATAGATTCGTTGAGTCCTAACTGGTCCACTATTTCCGCTATATCTGCTGGGTGGAGTTTTTTAATGTTCTGTTTGGGGACCTTTAATTTCAGTTTGGAATAGTCCTGGTTCAGGGTGTCGATGTCTGCCCAAGCGATTATGTTCTCGTTTGACTTAACCCGCATGGGCTTTGCTATACTTTCCAGTCCCAGCCTCTTCAGGATACCGTAAAAACCTATATCAACACCGATTATGTAATAGTAACCGTGGCTGCGGGATATCTTTATATCGTTAACTCTTCTAACCTTTCTATCCTCAATATCCACTACCTGCCTGTCTAGAACGTCTTCCCAGAGTCTTATATCCATGTTTTGTATTTTATATTCCATTATTTCATCGAGGGACGTTTTTAATTTGGTTTCCTTACCGATACTATCAATATAATTATAAGGAATGGTAATTGTCTTTTTATCGGTTTTATCAACTATTATCGCTTTTATTATTGGGTAAGAAACCTCTGAAGATACTATAGCATCCTTTAATCTTCCTATTTTCTTGCCTGCTCCATCGAATACCGGTTTTTTAATAATTTCGCTGAGGTACATTAATTCACCTCCTGGAGTTCTTTTTTTATTCCTTGGGTTCGGTTAGTGGCACCACCCCTTCTTTGACCCTTTCCATTACGATCATCTCGGTTAAATCTTCGATTCCGTCCACAGAACGTATTTTTGAATTAATAATGTTGTTTAATTCATCTAAACTACGCGCCCATACCTTAATAAGGATGTCGTATTCACCAGAAATACTGTAAACTTCTGATACTTCATCAAGGCTTGATAATTCCCGTTCAACATCTTTATGTTTTTCTGATTCGCTTTGAATAATTATTATCGCAGTAATTTTCAAATCAATCTTATCATAATCCAGTATTAAGGTATACTGCTTGATCACGTCTTTTTCAAGCTTCTTAAGCCGGTTGGATATGGTTGCATCAGGCACGTCTATGTCCTTGGACATCTGGGAGAGGGTGATCCTCGAGTTTTGGATCAGTGAATGAATTATCCGCGAGTCTATTTCATCCATTTCATGTTCACCACAAAAACATCTGTGAATGGTATTAGTATATTTCCATATTAATATAAATGTACTGGTAATTGACCAAAATTTTTTAAGAATATTGGTAAATTTCCCAGATTGATAAATTATTTGGGTAGATATATTGTTAAAAAATTAGTAAAAATTGATAAAAAAAGAAATTCATGGACTGAATAGCAAAATATTTCTTAATCCTATAACGGTTTGAAGCTGTAGATCACCATTTCAAATTTAGGAAGAGATTCATTCCATTCGTCTTGAGGAGTGACACACCCAATCCTGTAATACAAAGACCCGGGAATGACCTCGATATGCGCCGTAATAGCCCTATATGGTCTACCACTAACATTCCACTCCTTTATTAGCTCCACTGCCCTCATACCGTTAACGGTTATGTTTCGATGTGAAACATAGGTTTGTCCTATCTCTGCAATATCAATCCTGTAAGCCTCAATCATCTGGTCTAAAGAAGTCACACCTCTCTGTTTAATGTAGAAATAGGTGGTAATACTATCAGACTCAGTTTTATTGCCTTCTGGTTCAAAGAATGCTACAACCGGATTACCAAAACCCCACCGGCTGGGAGCGTTAAGATTATACATCTGTATCCACCCCGCTGGGTAATTAAAGGTTATTCCATGACCGGCATAGGTTTCATTTGGTATATAATTGGTGGAATTATTATTTGAGGTAGAATTATTAGTAGTTAGATTCTCTAGAGGAATTGTATTAGTAAAAACGGCTAATACTGTAAATATTGCAATTAAAGCTATAGCTGAAATAATAAGGATTGATTTAACCGGTTTTTTTGAACCCTTGTCCTTTAAACCATCAGGTTTCCTTCCCAAATATCGTTTATACTCTAAATTCCCTCCACAATCAGCACATATATAATCAGAAAGTTTATCTCCTTCCTCTATATTGTATTCTTTGCCACATTCTTTGCATTTCACTGTAACCAATGTTTATCCCCCTTACACTAATATAAATAATTGTTATATAAGTATAGATAAAAGTCTTTCTGTTTAGTGATGGAGGATATGTCTATCTCTTTAATTAATCGTTGAATTACCTTTAAGTCTCTTAATATTGTTTAATAAGATAAATAATATATTATCATATTTTTAAAGATGATTAAGCTATTCCATCCAGACTTTTAGTATGAATGAACAGGGTTGAGGGTGTAAATATTCAATCTTCACTTCATCAGGGGGTGTACCCTTGGGAACCCCTATCAGATAGGTATTAGAAGATTTAAAATGATTATTAGGCATTTGAACATGTAGCCATATTACTGCTTCCTCATCATCTCCTAATATTTCATTTATTTTATCATTTACCAGTATAGGGTGTCCTGAGAAGGTTTCCTTTTCTATACTTATCTTATCTGGCCGATCCAGTATCCATCCCCCGCTGTCTTCTAACACAGGAGGATCGGTCAGAATATAAAAGTCAGTCGTATTAAGGTCTTCCTGGGTTATCTTGAAGCAACTGCATTTCCAGCCGGTTGTAGAGTTGTCATCGGGTTTGCTGTGACCTGTAAATCCTGTGTAGTTGTAATGTGGGCAGATCTCCTGTTTTGAATTACTGGTCATACTGGTTAAAATCTTAAAATCCCTGAAATTCACCAGAACAGTACGGTTCACCACTGCTACTTCCGTAACTTCCGGAGGAGGGGTCCCGTTACCCACCTCCAATGGTTCCAGGTTGGAACTTGCCGGATAAATCGTTAAAGAGGAATTTGCACCGGGTGGTATAACGTTACCCATGAACTCGTGGTACCTGGCTTCAAGGTGGGTTATCTTTGCAAAACTCAATATTTTGGTGGTATTTTTAGTTCCGTTGGTATCCTGTGCCAGTCCCGGTGTAACAAATTGTGTATCATTACTATTCTCCCAATCCGAAGTTCCAGGGGTGTTTATCAGTATATCTGCTGCGTCGATTGCAATCCTATCCAGTGACTTTCCAGCTGAATAATCAGATATTTTAAAAGCTACGATGTCTAAAGCATCAGCCGACATTCCAATTACCATGGTAATTATGATAAGAGCAAGCAATACATCCATAGAAAATACCTGTCCCTTATTTTCCTTAAAAAAATTTATGGGTTTAGAATTTAATCTAATCATCAATCATCACCTGATTTTAGGATGGTGGGAAAGCCATATTTCTGCCTGTGAGCGTTGTCTAAATATAGGATAAAAAGATTAACTCCATCAAAATAGTAAATAAGCCCATATCCCTGGTAAGTGCTGTTGTATGTTTCATCAAAGATCACATGGTCAATAGAACTGGGAGCTGTGTTGTAAGTGAAATTGGTGCTGGAATTACTGCTGTTTACACTGGTGTTTGCCGAAGAACAGGGGACGATGAAGGTCTCCATACCGTAATGGGGACAGGTTCCTTTACCTTCCAACCTGCAGAGGAAACACGGCCCATCAGCACTCTCGTGAAAATACCCATTATCTATACAGTTTTTGAGTGTATTGTTGTTTGTTCCATGCATTATGTAGGGATCATAGGGACATTTCTTTATTATGAAGGCGGTGGTGGAGTTTTCATAGGCGAAGGCGTTTTCCACTCCACGTTTCTCCAGGTAATTAACCAGGGTGGAACCGAAGGCTATTTTATTATTTACAACCTGAATCCCTCCATGACCTTTACATTTAATGAATGGTAATGGGTTGGGTATAGGATACCGTGGGTCTGTGAGGGGAATATCCTGACTTACGAACTCCCAATGAGTGATATTACCCTTACCCACATATATGGTGGAATTTACCTGAACTGCAAATGGATCTTCCGAGTTACCTACCGATGTGATGTTACAGTCCACCTCCATCCCACTGTTATCCTCATAATCCTGGATCATCTGATCCATCCTAGTCTGCAGATCTGCCTTGATTACCGCCCGGCTGTTGGAAAGAGGTGTTCCTGAATTCACCACGCTATCAGCTTCACTTTTTAAAACCTCCTTTCCTGCAACCATAATATCAGCTTCAAGGTCTTTCGCTGTATTTAACACGGCCCCTGACCCTAAAACCCGGGAATTTTCTTCTATACCACCGGTACTCAGGTCTAAAAATACAGCAAATAGCAGTATGGCGGGTAGAACCAGTAAAAATGACATTCCACTCATGACGTAACCCCGGTTATCCATAATAATTAATATTACTTTTTAGTATATAAATATTAACCAGAGAAGTGAATCTATAAAAACCTGGAAAGGAAATATTTAAATTAAAGATTAAGATATAAAATTTAGAATATAATTTGTTTAGAAATTTAGAAGTAACGTTCTATTTTTATGAACCAAAAATGGCAGTTGTTTAGTTTGGATAAGGAATTCATTTAAATTTAATGGAGGTCATAATTTTGAAAGACATCGTAAGAGGATGGCGTCACATCCCCCAAAGATACAATCTCATAGGCTCAAAATGCAGCAATTGTGGAGAAGTCTATTTTCCAAAAAGAGTTATATGTCCAGAATGCAGGAGAAAAGGTAAATTAGAAGATATAAAATTCAGTGGAAAAGGTAAAATACACACCTATTCAGTTATCCACGCTCCTGCAGAAGAGTTCAAGATACTCTCACCCTACATCGTAGCCATAATAGAACTGGAAGAAGGCGCTAAAATCACCAGTCAAATTGTAGACTGTGGAGAAGACGACGTTGAAATAGGTGACGAAGTAGAACTGGTTTTCAGGAAGATCAAAGCCGAAGGCGAGGAAGGAGTGATATCCTATGGTTACAAATTCAAGCTCACAAAATAACGTTGGAGTACTACTCATAAGTCATGGAAGCAGATTACCCTACGGTGAAGAAGTTATAAACCAGGTAGCAAAGATTTACCAGGAAAAAACAGATTACCCTGTGGTTGTTAGTTTCATGAACATGTCAAAACCTTCCATACCTGCCGCTATAAACCAGCTGGCTGATGAGGGAGTGGAAAAGATCGTTGCCATCCCAGTCTTTTTAGCCCATGGAGTGCACACCAAACAGGATATACCTAAATTGCTACAAATCAACGATGGACACGGCTCCAACGAAGATAATGAACATGGTCACAGTCATGGCCATTCACATGATCATGGTCACCAACACGAACAAGGACACGGACATTCACACGACCACCAGGATGAAGAAGCAGAGGAAATCCGATTTAAGGGCGAGATAATCTATACAGAACCTTTAGGTGCAGATAATAGGATTGCAGATATAATAGAAGATCGGGTTAATGATGCCCTCTAAAGAACAAAAGATAATTGAACTTGGTGAAAAAGAACTCATAAAACGGCTTCTTAAAAGAACCCAGAATATCTCTTTTGAATCTCCTTTTTTTGATAATTTAACATTTAAAAGTCTTAGAGACGATGCCGCCCTGATTAATTTTGGAGAAAACTATCTGGTAGCCACTACTGATTTATTAACACGATCGGCGCATTTCCCCCGGGAGATGAGCTACCAGCAGATGGGTAAGAAGATCGTAACCGTCAACGTAAGCGATCTGGCAGCCATGGGGGCCGGGGCCCTGGGAATCATGGTTGCCATGGCTATGCCCCCGGATTTAACCATCTCTGATTTTGATGCTATCATGGATGGGATACTCCTGGCCTGTAAACAATACAATATGGCCCTTATCGGTGGAGACACTAACGAATCAGACGAATTAACCCTCAGCGGAACCTGCCTGGGAATGGTAGCCAAAAATGAAGTACTGATGAAAAGCGGAGCCCGGGAAAGGGATGTTGTTGCCGTTACTGGGCCCTTAGGATTGGCTGCTGCTGGTTTTGAAGTCCTGTTTGCCGGTGAATCAGAAGTAGAAGACCTGAACCGGGAAATTAAAACTCGGGTAATAAAACACGCCCTGGAACCTGAAGCCCAGTTAGAGAAGGGTTTGAAACTATCGAGTTCAGGCGCTGCAACATCCGCTACTGACATAACCGATGGACTACTGAGTGAAATGAGTGAACTGATTGATTCCAGCGGTTCCAGTATAGGCATCACCCTCCATGAAGAATTACTGCCCATACCACCCGAAGTCCATATTATCTCACAAGTACTGGATAAAGATCCCCTCAACATGGCTTTAACCTATGGTGAAGATTTTGAACTTTTAGTAACCATCCAGGAAGAGAAATTCAACCAAATAAAGGATGGAATAGGGCTTCATAAGATAGGGGAGGTAACTTCATCTGGACAAATCCACATGATAGATAAGGAAGGAAAAACAAAAATATTAGCTCCAAGGGGTTACGAGCACCTGAAGAAATCAAACTTTTAATTCATTTTATAATTGACTCCCCCTTTCAAACTGGTGAAATATCATGAAGAAAGAAGCCATTCTCTACGAAAAAGTGGACAACGCTTTAAACTGTAAAATATGCCAGAGGAGATGCATCATCTCCCCGGGTAAAACTGGTTTCTGTGGTATGCGGGAAAATGTGGATGATAAAATATATTCACTCAACTATGCAGCCGTATCATCAGCAGCAGTAGACCCTATAGAGAAGAAGCCGTTATTCCATTTCTATCCCGGGAGTATGGTATTTTCCCTGGGCAGTGTAGGTTGTAACTTCCGGTGCCGCCACTGTCAAAACTGGGGCATATCCCAGGCAGAACTGGAAAACATCCCCACCAGGGACATGCTACCAAAGGATGCTATACGCCTCACCAAGGAATATGAATGTAAATCAATAGCCTGGACCTATAACGAGCCCACCATGTGGTTCGAATACACATTGGACTCGGCGAAAATTGCAAGGAAAGAAGATATAAAAACCATCTACGTGACCAACGGGTACATGAGCGAAGAATCCTTCCAGGAGATAAAACCCTACCTGGACGCGGCCAACATCGATCTTAAGGGCATGACTGAGAAGTTCTATCAGGACCTCTGCGAGGCAAGATTAGAGCCCGTCCTGGACACCATCGTAAGGATGCATGATGCTAAGATCCACATCGAGGTCACCAACCTCATGATCCCTGGATACAACGATTCTGATGAAGATATACGTTCACTGGTTAAGTTCATGGTAGATGAGGTGGGTGTGGAGGTACCCTTACATTTCACCAGGTTCTTCCCCCAGTATCAGATGCAGGAGCTACCCCCTACAGAGATAAAGTATCTAGAGAAGGCCTATAAAATAGCCAGAGATGCAGGGATGAAATATGTCTACATCGGTAACGTCCCCACTGCAGATGGAGAAAACACCTACTGTCCAGAATGTGGAGAGACCGTTATCCAACGGGACGGGTTTTCTGTGATGAGTGATAAAATTAAAGAAACCAGGAAATGCCCCCGGTGCAAGGCAGATATAGATATTGTAACCTGAAAGACTAAAAATTAAAACATAGGGCTATTAATCCAACTTTTATCATTATTCATCTACATCTATTTTTATTAATTTTTTAAATGGTCCCTGAAGATAATAAAGGGTTTTAAAGCCAATTACTATCTTCAGGGTATTAATATTCCAATTGAAACCAAATCCAATAACGGGGGGCGTTATATTCGGTATCATTGGAATATTTGGTGTGGTCCGATGCATCACCTAGGTGAATTTAACACTTGTTTTTGATTAGTCTTAAGTTTAAAGTGTCTATTTATAGGATTGTAGTTGTTCCACTAATCACTGCAACATTGGTTAGTATTCGAACCATCATCTTGATAAGACACTAAACGTGGCTTTTTTACCTATTGCTAAAGCTCCAATCGTCAATAATCCTGAATTATCATAAGTTGTTATTGCCACAAGTCTTTATTGTCATAAAACAGTTTGTTATGAATTACTACTTATAGTTTAGGGTTTTATTTAACTGTTCATGGACCATGTTAACGAACGTCCATTTCAAGTGTAAAAATGTATTAAAAATATATTAAAAAATTCTAATTAATTAATAAAAAAGGCTGTAGTATCGTTTAAGGCTTCTTTTAACTGTTAACATACCACCTTAACAAACATCTATTTCAAGTGTAAATATTTAATAAAAAATTACAACGCGTTAATACCTAAATGAAAGTATAATAATTCAAATCCGCATAAATTAAAGTATATGTATAAAAGATCAGATTATGTACGAATCTATATAACTTATGAGGGGCCAAAAATAATAGAATCCCCGGTTAAAGCAAATATACTATCCTTGCTTGAAACGGATGATTTATATTTTGACGAACTTTTAGCAAAAACCAAGAAATCTAAGCCAAACCTTTCAAATCATCTTAAAATATTAGAGGAAAAGGGAATAATCGGATCAAAAGCAGATTTAAATGATAAAAGGAAAAAATCTTTTTATATCAAGGCAAAACAGCTCGCTGAATTATCCTCAAATATAAACTATGATAGCGATATGGAGAATTATTTTAAAAATTCACTTATTACCGTCATTCCACTTAATGACCCGGCAAGCTTTTACGGATTACTGTTTACAACTATTAGAATTTATTTAAGCGAAAATGGGATAGATATCTATCCATTACTTTTTAATATCGGTAATTTTACAGGCGAATCAATTTATGAATACGTAAAATCCCCAGAAACTGAAAAAGTTATGGACAATGTAGGGAACCTATGGAAAAGATATGACCTGGGAGATTTTAAATCAATTAACGTGGATCCTATAACCATTCGCATAGATAATAATTTTGAATGTAAGGATATGGTCAACATAGATAGATCAAATTGCGCCATTGGGGCGGGAATTTTTAAATCCATCTTCTCCAAACATTTTGAGTCCGAAGTTTTAGTGGATGAAGTGAAATGTGTTGCCAAAGGAGATGACCATTGTCTTTTCAATATTAAAAAAGTAGGGAAAAAAACAGCTACATCCCCAAAAAGTACCATAGAGATTATTTAAATATATAATTTGAATTTTATTTTCAGTCTTCTGATAACTATTATCTCAGTACTCAGATCGACTGACCCTCTCAAACTTCTCCAGTTTATCCAGGGGTTTGGTGGCATCAATCCCTATCTTGGTAGTGGTCCCATCAGGGGTAGCGGTTGGATCGAGTGATGACCCACGAGCCCCGGGAATAACAATCAAATCATCGTCTCCTTTAACCCTGGTAGCGATGGCATATTCTATATCATCACTATTAAAGACATCTATATCCTCATCAACCACCACACAATGTTTAAGTGATGGATGGGCCGTTAAGGCAGCCATTAAAACGTTTTTTCCATCGCCCTGTGTTTGTTTCTGGATGGACACAGCTGCATGTAACCAGCAGCAGCCCCCCTCAGTTAAGACAACATTTTTCACCGTGGGGACTGTGTTCCGGACTATGTTAAATATCCTTGGCTCCTGGGGCAGTCCCTGGAGGAGTTTATGCTCCAGTCCAGCGGGCATGATGGCATGAAATAGTGGATCTTCCTTTAAGTGCATTTCTGTAACTTCAATCACCGGTTCTCTACGTATCACATCATAAGTATCGGTGAGATCAACAAACGGACCTTCCTCTGTCCTTTCATGTGGTAGAATTTGTCCTTCAAGGAGTATCTCACAATCCGGTGCTTCTATATCCACTGTATCACATTTTATGAGTTTCATCTCGCCCTGGTGGAAGTTGTTAGCCACTTCCACTTCGTCTGCAGTTATGGGTATGGATGTGCAAGAGGCGAGAAGTGTGGCTGGGTGCATGCCTATGGCTATGGCTATCTCCAGTGGTTCATCTAATTTTTCTGCCTTCTGATGATAGGTGTAAAGATTTCTGGGAACGATCCTTACTCCCATCCGGTTACCCTCTTTTACCAGCATTCTGTGGATGGAAGCGTTTCTTATCCCGGTTTCCGGGTCTTTGGCTATGATCACCCCCGCGGTTATGTAGGGGCCAGCATCATTTTTATAGTAGGTGGGAATGGGAATTTCTTTAAGAATTTCTTTAAAGTCTGGTTTCCCAGAAACAGGGAAGTTATCATCTGTACTTTGAATATCAGTAATTGGTATGGGGTTTTCCATGGCATTAATTATTCTACTACCAATTTCAGGCACCTTCACATCCAGTGACCGGGCAATCTTCTCCCTGGTGTTGCATATACCGGATATTATCCGTTTATCACTACCTGCTATATTATTAAATATGATCAAATCTTTTGGATTGTCTTTAAGTATTTTGGCTACTTCATATTCCAGGGATACCTCTTGATCCACTTCGATTACCTGGAATTCCTGCTCCAGTACCTGGAGAAAGTCCTTTAAATTATCCATATCTAACCCCTCTTTATCAACTATGCTCCTGATTTTTCTTTAAATTCAGTAGATTATCCTGTAATTCCTCATTTCCTATGGCCAGCATTTCAGCCGCAAGTAGTGCTGCGTTACCGCCCTCATCTATGCCCATGGTGGCTACCGGGACACCAGGGGGCATGTCTACCATGGAAAGCAGGGCGTCTAAGCCGTCTAGTCTTATGGAACAGGGCACGCCTATCACTGGTTTTTCGGTGTAGGCCACCACCGAACCGGTTACATGTGCCGACAGTCCAGAAATAGCAATGAATAGTTTAACATCCTCCATTTCACCCATGTATTCTTCGAATGCCTCGGGGTCTCTTATGGGGGATATAATTTTCAGATCATAGGTGATGTTCAATTTATTCAGTAAGCCCGTGGTTTTCTCAGCTACTTTGATATCTGTATAGCTACCGGCGATGATGGCTATATCTGGCTTGTCTCCATTATCTATTTTATTCGTTGAATTATCCAGTTTTTCTTCGAATATGTTTTTAGTGTAATATTTACCCTTGAGCTTATCCTCCAGGCTTTTTTCATCCTTATCAACTTTGAAGAAGAATTCCCGGCGCATGTGGGAGAGATTTCTCCTGACTTTGTGGTCGCGGATTCCTATTATCTGGGAAGCAAGTATGGCCCCATTTTCACCCCGGTCAATACCCACTGTAGCTACCGGAGCTCCCTGGGGCATCTGTACCGAGGCAAATAGTGCATCCAGTCCTTCCAGTTTAACATTAACCGGTACACCAACCACTGGTTTGTGGGTGTTAGCGGCTATGATCCCTGGTAAGTGGGCTGAAAGTCCGGCGATTCCCATGAAAACTTCCACCCCGTTGTTGGTGGATTCGGTGACTATCTGTTTGACTTTTTGGTGAGTGCGGTGGGCTGAAGCCACGTGTAAGTCGTAGGGGATTTCCATGGTTTCCAGAATATTTATCGCTTTCTCTGCAATGGCAAAATCAGATGCACTCCCCAGGAGTATCATAATTTTTGGTTCCATAACTTCCACCAGTTTGAGTTCATTTATCTAGGTAGGTAATTCATTTCCAGTTTTTAGATTAATTTAATATCCCCATATACTAAAATTATATGCACAAGAAAAGTAAATAAAGTTTTTTAGAAGAATTGGGAAAAAAATTGGGAAAAAATTAAAGTAGACCTATACAAATGGTTATATATACTTGATGATGAATTTAACTAAAGAAATTTTTTGAAGGTGCAATCTACGTGTTATGGATCATCCTATTTTTGCTTTCGATCTTCGGTGCTATTAAAACTGTTAACTCCAGTGATATGTCGGTTTCCGTGATCATCCCCGCTTTTAACGAGGCAAAAACCGTTGGTCACGTGGTTAAAACTGTAAAAAAGGTAGGTTACATCGACGAGATCATCGTTGTTGATGATGGTTCCTACGATGACACGGCGGAGGTGGCAGAAAATGCAGGTGCCACGGTTATTCAGCATGTTAAAAACAGAGGAAAGGGTGCTGCCATAAAAACTGGATTTAAAAATTCAAATGGTGATATAGTAGTCTTTTTAGATGCAGATATCGAAAATTTAAACCCCCAACAGGTGGATAGTATCATCAAACCCATTATTAATGGGGAGGCCGATATCACCAAGACCAAGTTTAAAAGGGCAGCTGGACGGGTAACCGAGTTAACTGCCAAACCCCTCTTGAATTTCTTTTTCCCCGAATTGAAGTTTGCCCAACCCCTCAGTGGACAGTTCGCTGCTAAAAGATCCTTCCTGAACCGGCTAAAACTGGAAGATGACTATGGTGTAGATGTGGGAATCGTTCTGGATGCAGATGTGATGGGTTTAAGGATAAAAGAAGTGGATATCGGTGAAATTCATCACATGCTATCTTCACTCCACGAACTCAACGTGGTAGCCACCGAAGTGGTAAGGACCATAGTTCAAAGGGCTACCGAGTACGGAAGAGTGACCATGATCGACTCCCTGGGCAGATCCATACGTATGGAGATCTTAGGGCTTTCACTGATATTTTTGGGCGTCTTCAGCACTTTCTTCATTAGGCCCGTGCCTGTAGAACTGGGATTAATCATTTCCATCGCCGGAGTAGTCGTTGCCGTATATTATCTGGTTAAAATAATTAGAATGTCCTATAACGTGATGAGAAAGCCTGAAGGAAGATGGCAAACACTTAAATCCTTCTTTTATATGCACGCGCCCATAATTGTATCGGGCCTTATATTAATCGCCATGGTCACCACTCTTTTAGGGGCTTCTCACTTTGAAGATGGTAAAATAAGCATCGAACCAACTTCTCGTAATTTAATAATCTGGGGCCCCAATGAAAACAATAAAAGTTACGACCTCCGAGGCCCATATACAGTAGACAGCGCCCTGGAAAATGAATCAACCCTTATAAGAATGCCCCAGGAGGCTATGGATTCTTTGGGTTTTGGTTACGGAGATAACATTTATATAAATAGTCTGAGATACTCCCTTAATCAAACGGTTCCTGGAGAGGATAATGTGATGCGTATACCCTCAGATGCCAGAACCTTCCTGGGATTAAATGTCAGTGATGTGATAAGGGACAGTGATGTCAGGAATGTCTTCAAAAACCTCTATGCAGAAAAAATTGTTCCAGTAGAAAATTATGAAAATTTAACCGTTGAAGAAGGAGTATTCGTTAAAACTGGGGCGGATAATGGAAGAATTGTAAACGTATATATCGATGACCAGAGGGTGGCCAGCACCAAGGGAATTTTTGAAAACGGTACATACGGGGTTTATATTAATGGGGTAAGATACCGAAATATCGTTTTCAATGATCAGAACCCTGAAAGCAATTATTACATTTATCTAAATAATATGGTAATCAGAATCGAAATCGAACGTGAAGATAAGGTAGATATGACCTTCGCCAACGTTAATGAGGGGATGTTTTTGAATTTGATCTTCACTTGATAGATAAGGGAATTTGCCTTGTCTCCACTTGTTAAAATAAAAAATCAATAATAAACCTTTGCTGCTTCTTCTACATTATTATAGAGTCCTAAAGCGGCTAAAGCACCTATTTCTCCCTGGGCTCCGGTAACCTCCACCAGTTGTATGCCCAATTCCTCCGCTACTTTTTGGGTCTCTTCCAGGTAGATCATGGACTTTTTAGCAGCTTCACCATATTCCCTGAGTTTCTCTGGGACTTTAAAGCCTTCAAGGACTGCTATTGATGTATCATCTGATAGGGTATGTTTTTTAAGGAGTTCACTGGCCTTTTCTACCAGTTTATCTTTTTCTCCTGGTTTAACAGCGAATACTAGGGCAATTGCCACGCAGTTTTGGGTTTTATTAGGGTTATGGGGGTAAAGCTGGACTGTAATATGATCTAAATATTCGAATCCCATTTTACTGAGTTCCATCCCCACATTATTGGCCAGGGTCCAGGTGGCACCCTCTTCCTTGGTATCTGTATCATCAATTCCCAGAACTACTTTCTCCATGACTGGTGTGACCACCGCTGCACGGCCGAGCTTGGAACCGCCGCCTACATCGTAGAGTTCGACTCTTTTAACACCCTGGGCCATGCCCCGGCACATCGCCGCGCCAACACCCGCGCCTGCTAAACCAGCGTGGACTACGCGTACTTCATCGCCCTCTACAGATACTTCCTCTATTCCAGCAGCCTTAAAACTTGGTTTTAAGTTCATGTCACTTTTTCCAACTTTTAAAAGGTAGGTGTGCTTATCCCCATCCCTCCTAGAGTCTAACACCAGGTCGCTGCTCCTTTTATACTGGTATACCATCCACTGGGAACCGCTTACGCAGGGGTGGTATTCCACCAGTTCCACCATTCCCTGATCAACCATGGTTAAGACTTTCTTATACGGGGCTATCCAGGGATCCTTAAACTGGTCTTTCAGATCCTGAGGCGTTAAAATTTCCATTAACCAAATCTCCTATAAAGAAATTAAAAAGAATGAAATTTATAAATAGTTTATTCTAACCGTTTACACATTTTAACAGCTGCTTCCACGGCTCTTTTAGCATAGTCCACCCTCTGATGGGCTTCCAGCCTGGTCATGCCTGGTCCGGTGATTCCCAGGGCAACTGGTTTGTCATACTCCAGTGCCAGATCAGCTATTTTACGGGATGCGTGCTGCATCACTATTTCATCGTGTGAGGTTGATCCTTCAATTACTGCGCCTAAAGTTACTACTGCATCTATGTCATCATTTTTTAAGAGTTTTTTAATTGCTAGTGGCATGTCAAAGACTCCTGGTACGGTGATTACTTCGGTTATCTCTGAATCCAGAAATTTAGCATGCTCCCGTGCCAGGTCCAGCATCATCTGTGTAATGTCGAAATTGAATTCTGCTACTACTGCTCCTATTTTTACCATCTTATTTCCTCCATTAGCCTGGTTTTAGTTGTAGAATAATTTTAATTCAGTATCTGGTTTGAATATTATTTATTCAGTTAATTTTATATCTTAGTTAATTTTGTTGAAATTTAAATGAAGGCAACGATATACGCTACCGAACTTATGGCCATTATAAGTATGATAAATATCGCTATCCATTGCGCTCTGTCCATAATTTTTACCCCTTTTTAATTTCCCAGGTATCTGGAAATTTCTTCCAAAGTGTCTATTAAAGTTTGTATCTCTTCTTTGGTGTTGTAATAGTGAATTGATGCCCGGACTGTACCTCCAAGATCGTAGGCCCCTATTTGTCTTATGGCCGGTATGGCGCAGTGCATACCGCTCCTTACACAGATGTTTTTCTGCTCATCCAGTATCTTGGCCACATCGTGGCAGTTCACTCCACTTATATTAAAGCCCACCATATCATAAATAGCTTCTGGATGTCCGTAAACTATGCTGTTTTCAATCTCTTTGATCCCATTATACATGAATTTAGTGAGTTTTTTTCCGTGTTCTTCAATCTTTTCCATTCCAATTCTATTTAAATAATCTACTGCCGCTCCTAAGCCTATTATCCCTGAGATATTTTGTGTGCCGCCTTCAAAACGTCCGGGTACTTTAGACAGGTTAAAATCGTCTTCAGTGACATCTGAAACTGTCCCACCGCCTAAATTTATGGGTTCAAGATCCTCAATGATTTCCTGGTTGCAGTACAAGAATCCCGTCCCTACAGGACCTAAAAGTCCTTTATGCCCCGGAGAAGCCACGAAATCGGCCTGGATTTTTTTAACATCTAACGACATATGTCCCATGGACTGGGCAGCATCAACCATGTAATATGCATTATTTTCCTTGACTATTCTGCCTATCTCTTCAACAGGTAAGAGCGAACCGATAGAATTAGAGACATGGGTTACAGTGACGAGTTTTGTTGTTTCATCGATGGCATTTTCTATATCGGCCGGATTTACCCTCCCATACTCGTCAGATTTAATTATATTTACATTTATACCCTTTTTTTGGAGATTTAACCAGGGCAACAGATTGGAATGGTGTTCTATGTTGGGGACAATAATAGAATCACCTTTTTCAAATTTAAATCCATGACCCACTAAGTTTATAGCTTCCGTGGTGTTTTTAGTGAAAATTATCTCCTGTAGGTCCGAGTTTATAAATTTAGCCAGTTTTTCTCTGGTCTTCCTGACCTCGGCAGTGGCTTTAATGGCGGTCCTATACGCTCCTCTACCGGTGTTAGAATTAAAGTGGTAGTAATATTCGCACATGGCATCGACCACCGGTTGAGGGGTGGGTGTTGTGCTGGCAGCATCTATATATACGACTTCATCCAGGAAGGGAATATCAGCTCTGACATCGGCTACTTTCATTCAATTAACCTCATACGAAAATAAAATCATTAATCATTTCCACGCTTAAATTTATAGAATCATTTCTATTATAAATTTTTAATCTTTTTAACTTTGCTTAGAAAATAAATTGATAAAAAAAGTCGGATTTAAGAAAAAGATATTAAATAAAAAAAAGATTTTAAAAAAAATGAGTTAATTTTCCAGTTTCTTCCGCACAGCACCGGCCATTTCCATGGTAGAAGAACTACCACCCAAATCCCTGGTTACTGTTTTCCCCTCCCTTAACACTTCCACCAGGGCATCTTCCAGTTTCCGTGCCGCTTCGCTTTCATTCAGGTAATCCAGCATTAAAACTGCTGACAAAATCATGGCTGAAGGATTGGCTGTGCCTTTCCCGGCATGACTTGGTGCTGAGCCGTGTACTGGCTCGAATAATCCCTGATTTTCCCCTATGTTGGCCGATGGGATCAGTCCCAATCCCCCGACTAGTCCTGCACCTTCATCAGATAGAATATCACCGAAGAGGTTGGTGGTAACGATTACATCAAACATCTCGGGCCTGGTGATGAAGAACATGGCAGTGGCATCTACATATCGATCGTCTAATTCCATATCCGGGTAATCCCGAGCCACATCATAGAAAGTACCTTTAAATATCCCATCAGTTTTTTTAAGGACATTAGCTTTATGCACCGCTGTAACTTTTTCCCTTCCTGTTTTTTTAGCATATTCAAAGGCGAATCTGCATATTCTCTCTGAGGCTTTTCTGGTGATAACACGTTTAGCTATGGCACCGTCCTCGGTGTACTCTTCCAGACCTATATAAAGTCCTTCTGTGTTTTCCCGGACTATTACGAAGTCTAAATTATCAAATAGAGAGTTGGTGCCCGGGTAAGATTTCACCGGCCTTAGATTTACGTAGAGGTCTAATTCCTGTCTTAGCTTAACTATTACGTCGGCTGCTGATTCACCGGCCGCTCCAAACAGGCAGGCCTGTGATGCTTTTACCACGTCGACCGTCACCTGGGGCAGGGCAATCCCTGTTTTCTCCTCATATTCATCACCGGCATCGGCGAAGGTATAATCAAATTCTATATCCAGTGCTTCTAACACGTGGAGTGTTGCTTCCATAACTTCTTTTCCAATCCCGTCTCCTGGTATAACTGCTATTTTGTACATAAAAGTGCTCCTTCGGTTGATTTTTTACGTTAATTTTTTACATTTCTGTTAATTTCAGTTCTTCTTACTTACATCTCTTCTTTCAACTTTTCTCTAAGGTAGGGGATTAATCCACCGTTGTTCAGGATTTCCAGCATGAATTCGGGTAATTTCTTTACTTCGTATTCTTTACCAGTTCCTTCATTCTTTAAAACGCCTTTATCCATGTCTAATTCGATTTCTTCTCCCTCATCAAAGCTGGATGAAATCTTTTCAGATTCTAAGAGGGGAAGTCCTACATTTATGGCGTTTCGGTAGAATATACGGGCAAAAGATTCCGCTACAACTGCCGATATCCCCGCGGCCTTGAGGGCTATGGGGGCGTGTTCCCGGGAGGAACCGCAGCCGAAGTTTTTCCCGGCCAGTATGATATCTCCTTCCTCGGTTTTACTGTAGAATTCTGGGTCTAATCCTTCCATGACATGTTTGGCCAGTTCATTTTCATCGGTGATTACTAAATATCTCCCGGGGATGATTATATCCGTGTCTATATCATCTCCAAACTTCCAAACCCTTCCTTTGATTTTGTCTTTCATTATAAACACCTGTTAACATTAATTATTTTAATCTGTGATTTTAAACTCAAATTTTTTTATTCACGCGGGTCAGTGATACTGCCCCTCAATGCAGATGAGGCTGCTACAGCTGCAGAACTTAGATATACTTCTGCTTCGGGGCTTCCCTGTCTTCCCTGGAAATTCCGGTTGGACGTGGAGAGACTCACTTCTCCCGGGCCCACCAGTCCTATGTGTCCGCCCAGGCAGGGCCCACAACATGGGTTGCAGACCAGCGCCCCGCTTTCAGCGAAGATCCTTAATAGCCCTTCATCCATGGCCTGGAGGTAAACTTCCCTTGACGCGGGTATGACCAGCATTCTTACCTTATCTGATACCTGGTGGCCTTTCACGATTTCTGCAGCGGTTCTAAGATCTTCCAGTCTACCGTTGGTGCAAGATCCTAAGAACACCTGATCTATACTGGTCCCCTCAACCTCTGAAATTGGTTTCACGTTGTCCACGTTGTGAGGACAGGCTATCTGGGGTTCTAAATCGTTCACATCTATCTCCAGAGTTTCCAATGACTCTGCATCCGGATCTGTCCTCAGTATCTCATATTCCTTGGTGGTGCGGTTTTTCAGATAATTCACAGTTTTTTCATCTGGTTCAACCAGACCTGTTTTACCACCCATCTCTATGGCCATGTTACAGAGGACCATTCTCTCTGATACTGACATTTTCCTGGTGGTTTCTCCGGCAAATTCACATGCTTTATAGGTTGCACCGTCTGCACCTATTTCGCCTATTATATGGAGCACCACATCCTTGGCATATACATAATCCTTTAAACTTCCCTGGATGTCGAATTTTATTGTTTCCGGGATTTTAAACCATAGTTTGCCCGTGGCGAAAACCATGGCCATGTCTGTTGATCCGATTCCTGTCGAAAAAGCCCCTAAAGCTCCATGTGTACATGTATGGGAGTCTGTCCCTACTACTACCTCTCCCGGGACTATGTGTCCCTTTTCAGGTAACACCTGGTGGCAGACCCCTTCTCTGACATCGTAGAAATTATTTATACCCTGTTCTTCCACGAACTCTCTTAGCATGATATGGTTCGCTGCTGCGTCCAGTGAGTCAGCCGGTACCTGGTGATCGAATAGTACTACGATCTTATCCGGGTCCCAGACATTTTTTAGTCCTATTTTCCTAAACGATTCTACAGATAAAGGTCCTGTTAAATCATGGGTCATGGCCACGTCGATGTTGGCCATCACTATTTCTCCAGCTTTGGCCTCCCTGTTCCCCGAGGCTTTTGCCATTATTTTCTCTGCCATGGTCATGGACATTTTTGTTTCCTCCAATTTTTATTTAATAGGTTATTTTATAATGTAGACATCTTATTTACAATATCAATGAAATTATCAACCTCTTCTGGGTTCAAAATCTCTAAAATCTTTTTTATCGTGTTTTTATGGACCTGCATGTGCTTTTCTATGATTTCTTCACCTTTTAGTGTGAGTTCCAGGTAATAAAATCTTTTATCTCTTTCAGATTGGGTTTTTTCCACTATTCCCAAATCTATCAGCTGGTTTATGGCCACTGAAACCGTTGATTTTTTCACACCCAGGATCCTGGCGAGGTCGGAGATACTTATTCCCCTGTTTTTGTTGATGAGTTCGATGTAATAGAGCTGTCTAAGGGTGTAATGTTTTAGATCTCCACTTAAAAGTTGTTTCTGGAATTTTCTGGTGAATGTGGTTAATTTATCCATTGATTCCACCAATTCTAGTTCTCTGTGCACTTTCTCACCGGGTTATCATGGTTCAATTAAATAGTTTTATCTAACTAACTATTATAACTAGTTTGCTAGTGGAGTATTAATATATTAAGTAGAACCAGTCTATTTTCTACCTAAAATTTTCCTGTAAAATTCATGATTTATTACTTCTCAAATGCTCGGGAAATTATTTTTTAATAAATTAATAGATCATAATAGTATTAAAGAGAGAATAAATTATTATATTTCCCAAACTCATCAATTATGGATACAAAAATCTGGGAAAATCCACCCTTAGTAATACAAATATTTATATATTGTATTACTATTATTAATTACTAACAGAAACACAAACCCGATCTTATCTTATAATTATAATAAGATCGAAGTGAAATATTTTGATGAGGGAAGTCAAATGACGGAAATAAACCAAGAGATTAGGGACGAATATGAGAAAATAAAGGATAAAATCTCATATGACGAGTTTTTAGAGGAAATGAAAACCCGTATGAAGGATTATGAGGAAGTTAGTTTCATGGGTGAACTGGATGTGGCTCGAGTAATTGTGGGCGAATATGTGGACGAAGAAAACAAGCCATTAGCCGAAGATTCCAAAGAGTACAAAATATCCGAGCTAAAAGCCGGCAATCACAACGTGAGTCTGGTTGGAAGAGTTAAACGTATTTCCAATGTGAAAAAATTCGTCAACAGAAAGGGAAGAGAAGGAAAATTGGCCAATATATTAATAGCTGACGATACTGGTGAAATGAGAGTAGTGATGTGGACTGAGAATATCAAGCTACTTAAAAAATTCCAGGAAGGCGACGTGATAAGGGTAAAGGGTGTTGAAATAAAACAGGGATTCAGAAGTGACGAAGCACACCTCAACCTCAACTCCACCATTGAAAAGGTCTCCGAAGATGATTATCCTGATTTACCACCATATGAAGAGAAAATAACAGATATAAAGGATATCAAAGAGGACATGGAAGTCAACATTATTGCCAGGGTCATCAGGATCCCCCGGGTTAGGACCTTCGACCGAAATGGTAAGGAAGGAAAATTCATTCCCCTGGAAATACAGGATAAAAGTGGAAAAACCAGTCTCATGTTATGGAATAAAGACACAGAACTCTTAGAAGCCCTGGATATCCAGGAAGGCGATTCTATAAAAGTGTTAGGAGCCCAAAGCAGACTGCGGAATGGTGTAATATCACTATCCCATTTCTATCTGGGAAGGATAATAAAAGGCGACTTCGACGTCCCAGAATACACTGAAAGCGTCCTGAAAATTGGTGACGCCCATGAAATGCGTGACGTGACTGTTTTTGGTGTGGTGAGTAAAATCTATGACACCATAACCTTTGTAAGGGATGATGCCAGCACCGGCCAGGTCAGATCCCTGGAGATAGAAGACAACACGGGTAAAATAAGGGTCACCTTATGGAATGAAGATACCAAAATTGAGCTGAAAAAGGGAGACGTCATAAAAATCACCGGGGGAAACATCGAATTCGACGATTATTCCGGTACAGATTACCGAATAAACACCAACTGGAACACCGTTATAACAGTGAATCCTCCATTAGAAGATGATATAAAAGAAATGCTTGAAGAATGTGGTAAATACCTTAAACCGGTTAAAATTGGGGATTTAAATACCATCGAAGATGAAGGAGAAGAAGTGGATATAATCGGACGGGTTATAAACCTTTTCGAACCCAACGAGTTCCAGAGAGACGATGGTAGTACGGGGCTGGTTCGTTCGGCTGAAGTCGCTGATGATAGTGGCGTGGTAAGGATATCCTTCTGGGATGAAAAGGCAGAAAGCTCGCTGAATATGGGAGACGCAGTTAAAATCGAGAATGCAAGAACCCGAATGGGAACCCAGGATATCGAACTCAGTGTTGGAAAAACGGCCAGGTTGATCAAACCAAGCGATGAAGAGCTGAAAGATCTGCCCTCTCTAAGCGAACTTGAAAAATCCATCTACCAAAAAAAGAATATAGAGGAACTCAAGGAGGGTGACCGGGACGTTCGATTAATCGGCCGGGTAGTGGGCTTGGATGATCCCAACGAATTCGTAAGAAGTGACGGCACCCCAGGAGTGGTGCGTTCAGTGGAGATAGGGGATCATACTGGAGTGGTCAGAGCATCACTATGGGATGAGAAGGTTAAAACACCATTGAATGAAGGAGACGTGATTAAAATAGAAAATCCCAGGGTGGTACTTAGAAATGACCATATCGAGCTAAGTTTAAGTAGAAACACTCCCATAGCCAAGGCAGATGAAGAAGAAGCTTCTAAAATACCTTCCATCAACGAAATCCAGGAAAAAAGATATCCTAAAAAGAAAATCGATGAAATAGAAGAAAACGATAGGAATATAAAGGTAGCTGGGAAGGTAATCGAGGCCTATGGGAACAAAATCCTCTATGAGATGTGTCCTAACTGTAACAAAAGGGTGAACCCTGCCGGGGAGAACTTCGTCTGTGAAATCTGTGGAGAAGAAATAGAAGAACCCAATTATCTTATGATTATCCCGCTGGTGATTGAAGATGATACCGGTACCATACGTACCACCTTCTTCAGAAAATCAGCAGAGGAACTCATTGAAATGACCACCCCGGAAGTGGAAGAAATCCTTCGTAAAACTGGTGATGAAGGATCTCTGGAAGATAAAGTAAATGATCTCTTGGAAATGGAGATAACCATCATTGCCAACGCGAATTACGATGAATATAATGAAGAAATAAGACTCAACACCCGTAAAGTACTGGAAAAGAAGCTTTAATTTGAAGATGTGTAAAAAATTAAACGTTAAATGGAGATTAAAATGGTTGAACTGGAAGAATTACCAAGTGTTGGGGAGAAAACAGCCCAAAAACTCAGAGACGCCGGTTTCGGCGATATGATGAGGTTAGCCACCGCCACAGCCAAGGAATTAAGTGTGAAGGCAGATATTGGGGAGGGAGTAGCCGAAAAAGTAATTGAAGCTGCCCGTAAGGCAGAGCAGATAGACTTTGAAACTGCCCTGGATGTTATGGAACGCCGGAAGGATGTCGGCCGGATAACCACTGGAAGCACTGCTGTTGATGAATTGATCGGAGGTGGAATAGAAACCCAGTCAATAACTGAAGTTTTTGGTGAATTTGGTTCTGGTAAAAGCCAGATATCACACGAATTAGCCGTCAGTGTGCAGTTACCCCTGGAGAAGAAGGGTTTAAATGGAGAATGTGTTTTTATTGATACCGAAAATACCTTCCGTCCAGAGAGAATCGAGCAGATAGCAGAAGGATTCGGGCTGGATGTGGAAGAAGTTCTGGCAAAGATACACATAGCCCGGGCGTTTAACTCGGCCCACCAGATGCTGATGGCAGATAAGGTTAACGAACTCATACAAGGCAGTGCAAAGATCAAGCTGGTCATAGTGGACTCATTGACCGCCCATTTCCGTGCGGAATATGTGGGAAGGGAATCATTGGCCACCAGACAGCAGAAACTGAATCAACACCTCCATACACTGCAAAATATTGCCAACACCTATAATGTTGCCGTATTTGTAACCAATCAGGTACAGGCCCGTCCAGATGCATTTTTCGGCAGTCCTACCAAGGCCATTGGAGGTCACGTTCTGGGACACGCCGCTACATACAGGATATGGCTTAAGAAAGGTTTGGCCGGTAAAAGAATCGCTAGGCTAATGGACAGTCCCCACTTACCCGAAGGAGAAGCGGTTTTCAAGATCGTTACCGAGGGTATAGTCGATTAGATTTAAGGGCATACCAAACTCCTTATCAAATTTTAATTCCTTTTCATCTTTTTTTTTATTTTAAAAGGATTTTTATTTACCTGGAACTGGAAATAGAATCTTGCCGTTTGATTTTCAGGTGGATTTTTTTCTAGTATATATACTTTGTATAAAAAAATAAATAGAAAACTTTATTTATAGTGGTGATACACCGTACACCATAAAATACTATGTTAGATTAGATGATTATCATATTCGAATATAGGTGATCTAATGGCAGAAGAAGAAAAGAAACAAGAAGCAACCGAAGAACCAAAAATAGGAGTCTATGTATGTCATTGTGGTATCAACATTGGTGGTGTGATCGATGTTCCATCATTAGAAGAATATGCAGCAACCCTGCCCAATGTTGTGGAAGCTAAAGAATACAAGTACTTCTGTTCTGACCCTGGACAGGAAATGATCCAGAAAGACATCAAAGAAAAAGGTATAAACCGAGTAGTGGTGGCAGCATGCTCACCCCGTCTTCACGAACCCACATTCAGAAGATGTGTGAAAGAAGCCGGACTGAACCCGTTCCTCTTTGAATTTGCAAACATCAGGGAACACGACTCATGGGTTCACATGGACGAACCTGAAGCCGCTACAGAAAAGGCAAAAGATCTGATCAGAATGGCCGTTGCCAAAGCAAGATTATTAGAACCACTGGAAGCTGAAACCGTAGCTGTTAAAGAGACTGCACTGGTTATAGGTGGAGGTGTCGCTGGTATCCAGGCCGCCCTTGACCTGGGTGACATGGGATTTAAGACCTACCTGGTAGAGAAAAACCCCACCATCGGTGGAAGAATGTCCCAGCTGGATAAAACATTCCCTACCCTGGACTGTTCCATGTGTATCCTGGCACCAAAGATGGTGGACACTGGTAAACACGACAACATTGAACTCTTATCCTACTCCGAAGTAAAAGAAGTGGACGGTTACATTGGTAACTTCAAAGTCAAAGTAGAGAAAAAACCAAGATACGTAATCGAAGACCTCTGTACCGGTTGTGGAAGCTGTTCAGATGTATGCCCAATCGAAATACCAAACTACTTCGACGAAGGAATGGGTATGGTAAAGGCATCCTACATACCATTCCCACAGGCAGTGCCACTGGTATCTACCATTGATAAAGATTATTGTATCGAATGTAAACTCTGCGACCAGATCTGTGAAAGAGGAGCAATAAACCACGAACAGGAACCAGAAACCATTGAATTAGACATCGGTACCATAATCGTGGCCACTGGATACGACCCTTACGACCCAACCGAGAAGAAAGAATGGAGTTACGAATCAGCTGAAAACGTCATCACTGGTTTAGAACTGGAAAGGTTAATCAACGCTTCCGGTCCAACCCAGGGACACGTACTGAAACCATCAGATGGAGAAACCCCAAAAAGCGTGGCCTTCATCCAGTGTGTTGGTTCCAGAGACGAACAGATCAACAAGCCATACTGTTCCAGAGTATGCTGCATGTACGCCATGAAAAACGGTCAGCTCATCAAAGACCACGAGCCTGACACCGAAGTCACCATCTACTACATGGATATAAGGGCATTCGGTAAAGGATTCGAAGAGTTCTACAAACGGTCACAGGAAAAATACGGCATCAAATTCATAAGAGGCAGACCAGCAACCGTGCTGGAAAACCCAGACCAGACCTTGACCATCCGGGCAGAAGACACCATGCTTGGAAAAGTTACTGAGTACAACTACGACATGGTAGTGTTATCAGTAGGACTGGAACCACCAGAAGGAATCGAAGAACTCAGACAGACCATCGGTCTCTCCAAGAGTGCAGACGGTTTCCTCTTGGAAGCTCACCCCAAACTTAGGCCTGTTGACACCTTAACTGATGGTGTATATCTGGCAGGAGTATCCCAGGGACCAAAAGACATTCCTGATGCAGTAGCCCAGGCATCTGGTGCAGCAGCAAGAGCAGCCATACCAATGGTCAAAGGTGAAGTGGAAATTGAGCCGATTGTTGCTGTAGTGGACACCGATGTATGTGGTGGATGCGAAGTGTGCATAGAACTCTGCCCATTCGGAGCTATCGAAAGGGAAGACGAACAGGCCAAGGTGAACATTGCACTGTGTAAAGGATGCGGAACCTGTGTGGCAGCCTGCCCATCCGGAGCAATGGACCAGCAGCACTTCAGAACCGCTCAGATCATGGCCCAGATCGAAGCAGCCATGGGCGGTCAAGCAGGAAAATAGATCAGGGTGTATACCATTTTATTTCTTTTATTTTTAATTTTCAATGAATTTTTTTTAGATTTTTGAACTTTTCTTAACTCAAAAAAACTCTAATAAATAATCTGTCAATTTTATTAATCAAAAAAATTGGGGATTAAAAGAATGATGACTTCATTTAGAGAATTAGGCGAGAAGCTTAAAAACATACTTATACTTGAAAGAGATCCAGTAGCCATTAAATGGTCTTTGAGAGAGCCAAAAAACATTGAAAAGGAAAAGGAAAAATCTCGGTTCTGCACCAAACTGGGTAAAGCAATGCAAGGCGAGACATTCTATGCCACGTCCGAAGAAGAGGAATGCATGGGTGGTTTAAGACATTCTGGACTTAAAGATCCCAAGGAATTCCCTAAAAACATGCAAAGTGGTTCATTTTTAGTGCCTGGCGGTGTTCATAAAAACATTCCTGCAGTTCAGCGATCCTGGAAAAATAATTTAGCTGTAGAACCCGAAATATTCCAGGCAATACTATTTGCACCCCTTAAAGAAGCGGAATTTGAACCTGATGTTATTTTTCTGGTGTGTAATTCCCAGCAGGCCATGCTAATATTACATGCCAATGCCTACGATTCAGGTTCGCACGGATTAGGAGCAGATTCCGGGCCTATATGCAGTTCCATGGCAGCTACCCCCTATCTCATCGGAGAAGTGACTTATGGATTTGGAGATATAGGTTCTCGGAGAAATATGGAGATCAACGAGGATGAAGTAATGGTAAGTATCCCTGCTTCAGATCTGGAGCGTATAATTAATAATTTAGAGGAAATGAAGACCAAAACTTTCTTCAAAGATGTTCTCTAGTTCTGTCATCTTCAATAAATTTGTTATCTTCATATCATAGTGTCTGTTTCATGTAAAGTTTATCATGGCGTAGATTTCTTGGATTTCATTGTAGCCCTGGGAAATAAGTATTCCTAGTAAAAGTACGTTTAGATAGGGTTTTTTTATAGATTGATCGTTTGGTGTATTGTGTGTATATGGCCTAGGCCTAGGTTTTGTTTGAGGTAATTGGAATACTTTTTCGATTTTTCCATTTTTGTTCGGTGGAAATCCTCCCATTTGGGGAAGTAATTTGAATAATCGTTCT
>DAQK01000048.1 GCA_002502855.1 Methanobacterium sp. UBA279 | reverse complement strand
TATTTTAACAATGATTAAACTATTTCAACCGATCAATTCTATTCTACTCTAGATCAATGGATTTCAATCCCAAAATAACTCATATAAGCAACCATCTGCAGATACGACCTTTCCTGACTACCTGGATCTACCTTACCATTGTGGGAGACCACTTCACAGGTCACCGCTGGAATATTTGATTTGTTGCATTCATCCTCCAGTGCACCGTTGTAGAGGGTGCCGGCATTTTTATGGCAGATGATCTTCGATTTGGTGGCCTTATTTATATGCTCTGCAATGGTGAAACTTTCCTGGCAGGGTTTTTTAGAGCAGAAAATACTCTCTACCCCGGGATTACTGTACGGTTTGGTGGCGTGGAAATCAGCCAGGGAGTCTAAATTCAAATCCTTGGCTACCTTGATTATTTCATTGGATAATGTTCCTTCTTTAAATGCAGTTCGGTTCATGTCGAATCCTTTAAATCTCCTGGAACTTTTCATGGTGGCGAAGGGAATGGCGAATGGTATCAGGTAAACCGTGCCTTCGATGTTTTGATCTACCAGTTTCTGGGCCACAGCCAGTGCTGCGATTTGTGGTGAAAGCTCATTACCATGGACACCTGCAGTGAGCATGATTTTAGGGCTTCCCTTACCAATCCTGATAAGAGGCGTGCCTTTCCGGGCAGAATCCAGGAGTTTAAAAGCTAAACTACTCCCTGACAGGTTCTTCATAAATACCTGATTTTCCTGCAGGTCTCCTGCTGTTTCAGCAGAAATTATTTCTATTTGGAAAGGTTCCATAGACGCACCAATTACTTAGTATCTGGTTTCAATGTTAATTTATTAAATGCTATAAAATATATTAACTGGAGAATGGTTTATTATATATTACTTCAAAGACAATAACCATCTTATTATATAATATTTTAAGACCACTACCATTTTTATTATATAATACTTATTGGCCATACAATCTTATTTACAATACTTCAAGACGTGGCCATTCAAATTATAACTTTTAAAATGGACAAAAAATATAATTCAAGGTGATCTAAGAATGGAAAAAGTAGTTCTGGCATTCAGCAGTGGTCTGGACACCTCCGTATGCGTCAAGTTGCTTCAAGAGAAGTACGACATGGAAGTTGTAACTGTCTGTGTAGATGTAGGGCAACCAGAAGAGGAAGTGGAACGATCCGAACGTGTAGCCCATGAGATAGGTGTGTCCAAGCACTACACCATCGATGCCAAGGAAGAATTTGTTAAGGATTTCATCTTTAAAGCAGTGAAGGCGAACGCTGTTTATGAGGGATACCCTCTAAGCACTGCACTGGCCAGACCATTAATAGCCATGAAAATGGTTGAAATAGCCAAAAAAGAAAATGCCGTTGCCATATCCCATGGATGCACCGGTAAAGGTAATGACCAGTTCAGATTCGAATGTACCATACGTTCAGCTTCAGATTATAATATTATCGGCCCGGTAAGGGATTTAAACCTCACCAGAACAGAGGAAATAGAATACGCCGGAAAACATGGCATTCCCCTGCCCGTATTCTCCCACTTCAGTATCGATGAAAACCTGTGGGGTAGATCCATCGAGGGTGATATACTGGAGGACCCCATGGTGGAGATGCCGGAGGAGGCATTCAATTGGACCAGATCCAGTGCCGATACACCCGACGAGCCTCAGGTACTGGAGATAAAATTTGAAGATGGAGTACCCGTAGCTTTAGATGGGAAAGAATTCGGTCCACTGGAGATCGTGAAGGAATGTAACCGGATCGCTGGTCTGCATGGGATCGGCAGGGTAGACATCATGGAAGACCGTATAATAGGACTTAAATCCAGGGAAAACTACGAAACACCGGCAGCCGTGCTTATAATAACCGCCCATAAAGCCCTGGAACAGATCGTACTCACCCGGGAGGAACTGAAATTCGCTGCAAACGTATCAGAAACCTACTCTGAATTGGTCTACAACGGCCTGTGGCATGAACCTCTACGGGAAGATCTGGACCACCTCATCGACAACATGCAGAAACGGGTGTCTGGTATCGTTAGAGTAAGATTACACAAGGGTAATTTAAGGATCCTGGGTCGAAAATCGCCTTTCAGTCTCTACCAGAAACAGGCAGTTTCCTTTGAAGATAAAGAAACAGACCAGAGCGAAATCGTGGGGATGGTTAAAAACTACGGTGTACAGGCCGCCTGTTTCCAGAATGTGTGTAAGAAGAAGTGAGATCTTCTTACCTGTTTTTTTTATTTTTTAAATTTTTTTCCCTTTTTTTAATGCACCAAATTTCTCGAAAGATATTTATTTGCTGAATTTAATTTTTAAATAATGTTAGTAGGAGTTAAAAAAAATGGACATCAACGACTGTATAAAATTTGCAAACGAAACACCGGTGAGCTACGTAGCAACGGTGGATGGAGACCAGCCCCGGGTTAGAGCGTTAGGATTCTGGTTTGCCGATGAAACCGGGTTTTATTTCCAGATCGGGGCGGTTAAGGATATGTACGGACAGTTACAGAAAAACAATAAGGTTGAGGCCTGTTTCTGGCAGCCGGACGAAGAGTCCACCGGTACCATGCTAAGGGTTGCTGGGGAAACAGAATTCATCGAAGATCCAGAACTTAAAAAGAAGGTTATAAAGGACCGGCCATTTCTTAAAGAATTTGGTTTGACTGTTGATCATCCAGGACTCGTAATTTTCAGGATATTTAAGGGAGAAGCCTACTTCTGGACCATGGAAACTAATTTTGAACCTAAGGAGTTCATTAAATTTGGAGACTGACCAATTTAAGCTAGGCTTATTTCATCTCTTTTTTTAATTTAGCTCATTATAGGAAATCTAGATGATATCATGGAAATAACTGTGCTTATGGAGAATAACAAGTTAAAAGGCTCTGATTTTAAAACCGAAAATGGACCTTCCCTACTTATAGAAGACAAACATGGATTAATTTTATTTGATACCGGCGGCCCCAAAAATTATGCCATCCAAAACGCCCCAAAACTGGGCGTCGATCTTTCCAAGGTTGATGCGGTAGTTATATCTCACGGACACAACGATCATACTGGAGGGTTGTTAAGTTTCTTTAAACTGAATGATAAAGCACCGGTTTATCTCAAGAAAGAAGCTTTAAACCCTTACTATGCCAAACTTCCTGATAAAAACCAAATACATTGGTATGGATAGTAAAATTGCTGAAAATCATTCGAACAGGTTAATTTTTGTGGATAAAAAACTGGAAATAAGCCCTGGAATGTTTTTAATTCCAGATATTGAAAGGAAATTCCCCATCCCCTCCAACAACCAAATTCTCTTTGAAGGTAAAGAAGATAAGATGATTAAGGATGAATTTAAACATGAACTGTTCATGGTTTTAGAAAAAAATAATAATTTAACTGTTTTTTCTGGTTGTGGACATTAGTGGAATTACCAACATCATAAACAAGGTGAAAAACACTTTCCCGAAAGGTAAAATAAACACGGTACTGGGAGGATTTCATTTTCAATCTGGAAGTGAAACTCTATAGTGGCTGAAAAAGAAGAAATCGAAGGAATAGCTCATTGGCTGGCAGATGAGGGGATTGGAAACGTTTATACTGTCATTGCACGGGTGAACGTGGAATGGAAATCATGAGCCCTATTTTAGAAGATAAACTCCACAGAATCTGTACGGGAATGAAAATCATTTTAGATACTAATTAAAATTAGCATTCAATTTAAGAGTGTCTCCCAAGTTGATCAACTATTTGAAAGCATACGGGACAAAATCTAAAAGGTCATCTGCGGTGAAATTATAACCATATTCTTCTAAAGCCAGATCTCCAGCTTTTCCATTTATGTAGGCGGCTAAAAACGCGGCTTCAAAAGGATCATACTTCTGAGCCATCAATCCACCAACCAGCCCCGCCAGACAGTCCCCAGTTCCACCCACAGTCATCCCCGGGTTTCCCGTGGAATTGAGTTTTATTTTATCCTTATGGGCAATTATATCCACCGCACCTTTAAGCAGTACAGTTGCACCAGTCATCTGGGACGCCTTCAGGACAGTGGCGGTCTTCTGTTTGAAGGATTCAGGTACTGTAACTCCAAAGAGAGATTTAAATTCTGCTTTATGGGGGGTTACCACTATTTCCTGTTCTGATTCCTTAATTAAATTTAAATCAAGTACTTTAAGCGCATCTGCATCAATCACCAGGGGTTTTTCCACCTTCTCTATGAGCTGGTTTAATGTTTCTGCTGTTTCATCTTCGGTACCGGCACCACACCCCACTACTATGGCATCCGCCTGGGTAGATAGTTCTAATATCTTATCTACATCACTTGTATTGATGTAATCACCGGTAAGACTCTTCACAATTAAATCCGGAGAATATGATCTGATAGGGGTGCTTACAGATAAAGGACAGGCCACTACAGCCAGATCCGCACCTGATTTTAATGATGACATAGCGGCTATGGCCGGAGCGCCAGAGTAATCCTTACTCCCTCCAACTACGAGTAATCTCCCGTTTTGGCCTTTATGGGAGGTTGCATCCCTGTTTTTTAGTCGTAAAAGATCCCCTGGACCAGTGAATATCTCAGCTTCCCGGGGGATTCCTATATCACAGACATGTATTTCCCCAATATACTTCCTTTTGGCGTCTTTAAAGCCTGATTTCTCCTTATGGAAGGTGACCGTGTAATCTGCCTCTACAGCTTTATCAAAAACCTTACCTGTAAGGGGATCAAGACCCGTTGGAGTGTCTACTGCGATTTTTATCCCTTTAGATTCGTTTATGATGTCAACGGCACTGGCGATTGGTTCCCTTAATTTTCCCTGGGTTCCGGTGCCCAGTAGTGCGTCTATTACTATCTCCGCCTGGGTAGGCTTTAAATCTGTAGAATCCCGTACAGTTAAAATCTGCAGAAGGTCGGAGTTTCCTATTTTCTGCAGTACTTCCCAGTTCTTCCTGGTTTCTCGTGATCTTATCTGTGAAGGATGTCCTAAGAAAAAAACTTCCACTTCAAACCCTTTGTTTACCAGATATCTTGCAGCTACAAATCCGTCACCACCGTTTCCACCATTACCGGCAAATATGGCTACTTTACATGGTTTTGATAAGTGGATTATCTTATATGCAAGACATTTGCCCGCGCTTTCCATTAAGGACTGTTTGGGGATTCCTAATGCTTCGGCACCCGCATCCAGCACCATCATATCTTTAGGGGTCAAGATATCACCAGTTTCAGTTAAAAATTATTAATTATTTATCTCACTGGAATATTTAATTTCTTTAAATATAATTAAGTGAGTATGGCTTTAATAGCTTTTTTATTCAATATTTTTGCAAATTTTAAAGGAAAAATTAATTAAATAGATACATTTAAAATAATAAACAAACTGATTAACTGTTAACAAAATTTGATTAAATAAACTGTGCTCTCGTAAATTTTTATTTTAAATTAAACAGATTATAAAGGTGAATTAAGTGGCTCAAACCCCATTTACTTTATTACCTTCACCAAAGGATATTACACCTGTTCCATTTTTTATAGTGAGATATGCTTTATTGGGTGTGGGCATACTGGTTATCTATGGTTTTATTGGTTCTTTATTAATTATGAAGCTTGATCCGGTAAATGCACTATATTTTACCATTATCACCATAACAACTCTGGGATACGGTGATATAAGTCCTATTAACCCCGCACAAAAGCTTTTCGCTATGACACTGGTAATTGGCGGGGTGGGATTGGTGGCTTACGCTTTTACTTTAACAGTGACGGTGGTTAGTATGGTAGTTGAAGAAATAACAACAGGCGCTAAACAGAGACATAGGATATCTGACACTAAAGACCATTTTATAATATGTGGTTATGGAAGAGTGGGCAGCGCAGTTCATCGGGAATTATTGAGAAGAAAGCAAAGGACAATAATAATTGAAAAAGACAAAGCAGTTGTTGAAAAAGAGTTATGGGAAGAACCAGATGTATTGGCCATTTCAGGAGACGCTACAGATGAAGATATCATTAAGGATGCGGGAATAGAACGTGCTAGAGGAGTTATAATTACCACAGGGGATGATGTGAATAACCTATTTATAACCCTTACTGCACGTGAAATACGTTCGGACATATGGATAGTCACCAGAGCCAGTAAAAAGGTGAATATCAAGAGACTTTATCGTGCAGGTGCCGACAAGGTTATATCTCCGGAAACAAGTGGTGCTGAAGATATATTTTTTGCAGCCATCCAACCTACCATCATGAAGATCACTCTAATGCACGGAGTAGATGGTATAAGAAGGGAAGCTGAAATTATCCTAAAACACAACTGTACATTAGAAAATATAGAATATCATTTACCTGAATTTAAAGAACCACTAGCGAGAAAAATAGAAGTATCTGGTTTAGATGAGATTGATCGATTCTTAAAAAGTTTAGAAAAAGAACCATCACGAAAAAAATCTTTGGAACGGATATATGAGTCGGTTAGCGGAATTCATTCACACTGGATATCCGGCCCTAACAGAGAAGCTCTAAATGCCGTAACAGATGAACTTAAAAAGGAAGGTATTTTATTAGGTGTGAACTTAACTGAAGATGAAATTAAGGAAGTGGCCCGTAAATACGGACAATTAGTCAAGGTAGTTATTAAACCAGAGATAAAGATCACAGAAAACCACGGTCTACCAAATATAAGGGAAGAATCAGAGATTATCTTGGAAAACGGAGGAACTCTGGAGGATATCGAATATTATTTGCCTGGATTTAAAGAACCTTTACATAGAAAAATAGAATTATCAGAACCAGAAAAGATGGAATCTTTTTTAAACCATTTGGAAGAAGACAAACAACGAATGGAATCTTTAGAAAGGTTATATAATTTATCTGGTGGAGGGATTCATTCACATCGAATTTCAGCCCCAGATACAGATTCTTTGGCTAAAATAGAGAAAGAATTGAAGGAAAAAGGCATTCTTTTAGGTGTAAATCTGAGCCATGCAGAAATTGAACAGAAAATCGAAGAATATGGAAGGGTCAGTGAAATGATTTTAAAACACAAGCCTGGACAGATAGACGATAAAAAAGTAGTGATAAGTAATCATGGGCGTATATTAGATTCTAAACATTATCTTCCCGGGGTAAGGCAAGTAGTAACCAGACGGCTTTACCTAAAGGATGAAGAAGATCTTAAAAACTGCGAAGAGGAATATAAAAAACCAGAAGCCCAGAGATCTCTTAGAGCTCTTTCAGCCATATCCCGGAATGTACATTCCCACATCATATCTGCAGGGGATATTGAAACTGTTAAAAAGATAGAAAAAGAATTAGATAGATTAGGAATATTGATCGGTGTGAATTTACCTGAAAAAGAAATTTGGACTCTTGTTGAAAGTGAAGAGCCTGTGAAATTCTGTATCGAATAGTATTATTTTAAAAAATTAGTTTATGGTTAAAAAAATTTTAGAATAATTTTTCTAACCATATCTGGTAGGCACCCAGAGTACCGTCGTAGTTACCAGCGTATATCCTTTTTACCCCTGGAACTTTTACTGCGGCTGATATTCCGGCTTTCATAGCGTTTTTAATAGCTCCTTCATCTGTTCCATCGATGACTATCTCGTAGATACCGTTTATTTCCTGTGGCACCTCACAAACCACTCCTTCCACACCTCTCAGGGTGGGGCAGAATTTTTCGTTGGTTGAAGCGGCCATGAATTTATATTTGGAACCTATCTTGGATCCGGAAGCCACGATACCACCAGGGAAAGGTGTTATCGTACCAACGACATTTTCAATAGCATCTACTGCAACTTCAGCAGCTACCAGTGCTGATGCCTGGTTTTCAGCCATTATGAAGAAGTTTCCACCGGCTACTCCCCTTTTGATTCCTAATTCTCCTTCGATTATGAAATCTCCGGACATGATGGGAACTTTGTAGACGGTTCTTCCTGCTATTTCGTCTTTACTTTCAAACCCGTCTCCGAAGAATTTCAGTTTAAATCCTACCTT
Organism: Methanobacterium sp. UBA279; assembly: GCA_002502855.1. Taxonomy (GTDB): domain Archaea; phylum Methanobacteriota; class Methanobacteria; order Methanobacteriales; family Methanobacteriaceae; genus Methanobacterium_A. Next base: position 10,763 of record DAQK01000048.1, on the reverse strand, counting down.
CAGTTTTTCCTCTGCGTCATCTCCCATGGCATCGAATACCGCGGTGGTTGCGGAGGTAAGTACACATTGTCCTATCCTTTCCAGGAGCTGGTGTTCCAGTTCATCCTTCTTGGGGTGACAGATCATCACTATGTAGCCTGGTCTTCCGTCTGGTGTTTCACTGGGTGGCACGTAACGATCGATCCCTGCCTCTGCAGGACACATGATAACTGATGAACCGAATCCCACAGTTTCGTCTGCAGCTATTTTTGCGAATTTTTCGGTAGCTGCGGTGATTAAAAATCTGGACACGAAAATGTCAAATGCTTCTGCGAAGGTATCCTCTATTTCAACATTGTTTAACTGCATTCTATCACCTTAAAAAAATTAATCCAATTTTTTACCTGCATCCCCTACTTTAACAGAGTAAATTTCTTCAACATCTATAACTACGGCTGCTTTTGGTGCGGGTGCCAGTGGTGATGCCTCTTTAACCCAATTAACAACCTCATCATAATATTCTCCGCTGGTGTAGATCTTAACTGTCCCTTTAAATTGGAAGGGATATTTTGCAGCGTCTTCTACTACAAAAGCCACTTTAGGATTGGCTTCAAGATTTTTCCTGGTTTTAACCATATAACTGTCTGCTATAATCACTGTTTTATTATCGAGTGGTTTGATATTTCCAATGGGAACTACGTTTGGCACACCATCAGTAGTGGCAGTAGCAACATATGCTCTGCTTCCTGCTATAACGTCCATCATCTCCTGTGTCATTACCATATTAATACACCTCTATCTATTTCTAAATGAAAATTATGTGATAATATTTTGGCAATCCTTTTTATATTTTTATAAATTAATCCCGGCCTAAATTTTTTGATATCTGATCCATCACCCCTGATCCAAAGTAGGGCAACATTAAAATACCCAGAAATGAAGGCATCCAAAAGGATATCAGCCTCTCTATTATTGTGGCAGCTGCGCTTACAGATGGTGGAACTCCGGCTATTGAAAAGAGCAGTATCATCATCCCATCTACAGCGCCCAGCCCACCAGGGAGAAGTGGTACTATGCCGATTAGGGTGCTTATTAAAAATACTACGGCTATGGCTTCCAGGGAGATGGGGGTGTTGAATGCCATGAAGATTATGTAGACCCTAATTATCTCCACAAACCAGATTAAAAAGGATAATGGAAGGGCGTAGAGGAGTATCTTCCTGTTCCTTATCAGAGTTCTGATGCTGTTTTGAAACCCGTTAAGTGCGTTTAAAGCTCTTTTTTCCAGTTTACTGTGGTCTTTTTTGGAAAATCTTTTTATAACATTCACCACCCATCTGGTGACCTTTCCGCCCATTTTCTGATCAATGGACATGTAAAACCCGATTATAAACAGTACCAGCAACACTGCCACTGATGTGATCAGGGCATAAATTGTTAAGATGGATAGTTGAAGATAAAGAACTGCATATATTATTGTAATTACAGCCAGTAAAAACAGTGGAAAAGTATCCAAACCCTTATCAGCTATCACCGTGGCAAAAGAATTTTCCATGGGGCATTTAGTATATTTGCCCAGAATATAGGCCCGTACCGGTTCTCCCCCTCCTCTGCCGCTGGGGGTGATGTTGTTTACCGCCATACCCACCAGTAGCATGGGTAACAGGGCTAATTTCTTGATTTTTATGTCCACCACATGGATGTTGATGGACCATCTTTCTGTCCAGAGACCGAAGAGCAGGAACTGGATTAAAAATGCCAGAAGCACATACCAGGGATTGGCCATCCCCAGGGCATTCAAAATCTCTTCCGGCCCGATTAACAGCACCAGCACTGCCAAAACACCAATTCCCAGGGCTAAAAGCATCAAAGTTTGATATTTCATGTAATACCTCATATTTCGAAATGTTTCAAAAAAAAGGTTACTATCCTATTATTTTTGGAAGAAATAAAACTTAAATTTATTCATAAGGATTCATAGATTGAAGAAAATTTAAAATCAATAGTGAAATTTTAAATTAGTAAAAATAAAATTAAAAAAATGGAATGGTGTTTTAGTATTGGAAGGTTAAGTAACTCCTCCAGCACCACCTACATTCTTTCCGGTGTAGGCATCTATTTCTATTTGCCCTACAGTATCTCCTTTCATGATTACTGGTACAATATAAATTTTCTTCCCATCTTCATCAACTAATCTTGGAGTTCCTGCCGTTGCATTTGGTTCTTCTATATATTGTAGAGCAATATCTTGAGCTTCTTGAGCAGATATCATATTTTGTCCTGAACTATTTTCTGATGCATTTGACTGTGAAGCTTCATTATTGGTGGGGGTAGTTCCATTGTCACTGATTTGGGTGTCGGTTTTTGGCGGGTTAGAACCAGCGTATATACCAGCACCTATAACTACCACTATTACTATTGCCAGTATAGCTATTGTTAGTTTGTTGACCATATTATCTCCTCCTTTATATTAGATTGGATGGTATCATACATAAAATCTTAGTGTACGTATGATTTCCTATGTTTTTCCAAAGCAAAATTTAATTAGATAAACCCATCTATTTAAACTTATGGGTAAAAAAGGGAAACAGACAACCTCTATAATCGATTTGGACCCTTTGTTTCACTTTAAAAACAAATTTTAGCTAAAATAGAATCAGAGGTAGTTTATTTGGTAGCTTAAATTTTCCTCGTCCAGTAAAACTACGGTTTTATCACCGGTTAGGTATCCACATGTCTCACCAGGGTTGATTATAAGGGTTTCACCTTCTTTAATTTCCAGTTGATGGGTATGACCGGTTACAAGCACGTCATATTTACCGCATCCCGCAAGGGATTCCACCAGGGCGGGATTTGTTCCGTGTATCACTGCAATTTGAAGGTTATCAATTGATATTTCCTGAAAATCCTCCAGGTAACACATGTTCCCGAATGCCTTCCTTAAACCATCTCTTTCACCATCGTTGTTGCCGAATATTGCTAAAAGGGGAGATTTGAGTTTCAGAAATTCCCGGGCAGTAAATGGTGATATCAAATCCCCAGCGTGGATAACTAATCCCACATGTTCACTGTTAAAGTACTCAACCGCCTTTCTTATGGCTTTTAAATTATCATGGCTGTCCGACATTATACCAATAATAAATAATCCCCCGTTTGAGTTTTTATATGGACTTTTAATTGAGATTTTTAATAAATTTTATTTTTTTTATAACTAAATATATTTAGGGGGATAAATCAGGTGCTAAAAAAATTGATGATTAATTTTTCATTATGGGAACGACTGTACCGGCTACGTTGTACTTGTCCATTACCCACTGCATCCTATTTTCCAGATCAGATAATAGGACGTTTCTAACACCGCCGGATGGGTCTGTAATACTTGCGTAACCATTTTTCTCGTCGATTCCCGTTAAAACCATGTAATGGCCCCCGTCTGGGTTGTACCATGACTGTACGTAGAGTATCACCAGGATTTTCTTCGACACACATGAGTTTAATCTTCCCCAGTCAGTGAATTTTTCACTGTGAGCAGTTAAATTGGTACCATAAACCGAGTTAACAGTTTCCGTTCTTTTATTAAATCTTCCTCATTGGTACCGTGATAAGTGGTTTAAGCAGGGCTGGCCAGCCATTTCTCATCCAGATCCAGTCCATAAACTGAAAATGCCATCTTCAACTATGAAGAGCCCCAAGTATAACTGGTATCCTGGCTGTCATAGGTGACATCCAGGTGATTGACTTCAGGGCTTTCATTATCTGTTGAATTTAATTTTCCAGTTTCATTCAGGGATACAAAATATATGCCATTTGCAAATACCAGCATTAATAGCACTGCCGTTACTAGATATATTCGCTTAATTTCTTCCGCCTCCTTAGTTGGGAATGTAAAGTCCTTATTGGGAATATAAAAATATAGAAAAACTAAACCTGTTCATTGCAAATATGAACCAAAAAATTTAGTAAAAATTTAGTAGAATAAATTTTTTAAAATTTAACCGAACTTCTCTTATATAAATATTTCGCAACAGAAAAGTTATTAAATTTAATTCGTCTTCCTAATTTAAGTCTTGAAAATCCTCCATTTTTAATATTAGTTTTTACATATATCCCCATAGAATCTAATTTATGGAGGGTTAAAAAAATGGTTGATTTTGTAACATTATTGATTGTAGGAATTGTGATCCTGATTATTTTAGGGCTTTCGGTACGTATCGTTAACCAGTATGAAAGAGGAGTTGTATTCCGGCTGGGAAAAGTAATCGGGGTGAGAGAGCCGGGTCTTCGGCTTATAATTCCCCTAGTGGATAGGATGGTTAAACCGTCCCTGAGGATAGTTACCATGCCGGTTCCTGCCCAGAAGATCATCACCCAGGACAACGTGACCATAGACGTGGCTGCTGTGGCGTATTTCAAGGTAACCGATGCATATAAGGCCGTGGTGGAGATAGAAAACTATAACAGTGCGGTTAACCAGATCGCCCAGACCACTGTGAGGAGTGTGGTGGGACAGTACTCCCTGGACGAAATCCTCACTGAAACTGCCAAGCTTAACACCAGTATCCAGGAGATAATCGACACACACAGCGAACCCTGGGGTATCAAAGTAACCACTGTAGAGATAAAGGATATTAAATTACCGGAAGGTATGCAAAGAGCCATAGCCCTGCAGGCCGAAGCTGAAAGGGAGAAAAGGGCTAAGATCATCTCTGCCGAAGGTGAGTACCTCGCTGCTGGAAAACTGGGAGAAGCAGCAGACATCATTGCCGAACACCCTGTAGCACTGCAACTGCGTATCATGCAGGTCCTGAGCAACATCGCCGCGGAGAAAAACTCAACCATAGTCTTCCCTGCCCAGTTACTTAACAGTATAAGGGATATTAAGGATTTCCTGAGTTCTGAACTGGGTGCTGTGGATAAAGATGAAAAATAAACGATATATTGATGGTGGAAATTCAATTTTCCCATTTTTTTTTAGAAATATCTAACTTCCATCATCCTTACTGGTATAGATCAACACATCATCAGGTTTCAGCTGTAAGTTATCTTCTAGGTCCCTTATGATCTGATCTTTGCGGGCCACGGCGATAGGTGTCAAGTCCTGATCATTAAGACAGAGATCTCCCAGCTTAACATCCTCTTCTATGGTGAATGAGGAGACCTGTATATCTGTTAACGCATCATTAACGCTGCAGGTGTTGATTTCCCAGTTAGCCAGTGCTCTGAACATCTCGTATTCATCGGCCCGGAGTTCATCCACAAATTTATGGACCTCATCATCTGTTAAGTGGTACTGATTCATCACCCTGGTGAATATTTCCACTGAAGTTTCAAATTCCTCAGGTATTACCTCATCAGCCCCTAAATTGCGTAATTCTTCCATTTCATATATGTAACGGGTTCTAACTATGATATAAAGGGTTGGATTCATTTTTCTAGCCATGTCTACTATTTTACGGCTTCCAACAGGTCCGCGATGGCGATCACCATGACCCTGGCTTCTGTGATGTTTAATTGATTTAATACAGTTGGTTGAGAAACATCACCATAAAATATTGGCTCCCCCATCGCCTTCTTCCTTCTCACGATCTGTGGGTTAACCTCGGCCACTACGTAGGGGATTTTTGCCTGTGAAGCAGCTCGACCCATGTTTTTCCCGTTGACACCAAATCCAACTATGATCAGATGATCTGCAGGAGGAACTTTCTGAGGCTGGGGAATTGAATATGTTCCACTCAGGACTCGATCCGGGACCGGTAACACCTTTTTCCAGAATGTCAGATATCTGGTGTGCCCTATCCTTGAAGAAGGGAGTCAGGGACATAGTCAAGATAGTGACAGCCAGGATGGTCTGGAAGAATGGGTTGGTTATCAGGTTATATTGCACTCCAACTGCTGCCAGGATAAAAGAGAACTCCCCCTATCTGGCTCAACATCAACCCCACCAGTACCATGACCCGGAAGGACAGTCCTAAAATTCCAGCCACAATTCCAGCAATCACCGATTTCAATAGGATTACAGTTATGGTTAAGAGGATTATAAGGGGTAAATTTTCTAACACGAAGTTAACATTTAAGAGCATACCAATGGAGATGAAGAACAGACTTAAAAATATATCTTGAAAGGGTAGAATATTTCCAAGGGCCTGATGTTTGTATTCTGTATTTGATATTGTAAGACCAGCCAGGAAAGCACCTAATGCCAGAGATAATCCTAGAGTAGAGGTTATCCAGGTAATTCCAAAACATATGACGATAATGGTTAAGAGGAATAGATCCCGCCTCTTGAAGCGTGCAATAAAGTGTAAAAGCTCAGGAACCAGCCAACGTCGGCTTACAAGGGTCAGGGCAATGAGGCCTATCCCTGGACCTAAGAGTATTGGCCAATTTTCAAGGGCAGAAGATTCGGCACCTGACAGGAGAGGTGCTAAAAGAATAACCACCACCACGGCTAGGTCCTGGAAGATGAGTATTCCTAGGGCCGTCCTTCCATGAATACTATCCAGTTGTTTTTTCTCCTGGAGAAGCCGCAGTATAATGGCTGTACTGCTGAAACAAATCAGGAGCCCTATGAAGATCGATTCTGTAAATGGTAAACCCAAAGCCTGACCCACGAGGAACACCGCCAGCACAGTGAGTCCTACCTGCAGGGAACCCCCTAATATGGCATATCTTTTTATCTGGGAGAATTTATTCATGGAAAAATCCATTCCAATGGTAAAAAGCAGAAATATAATTCCCAGCTCAGCTATAAGCTCCACTTGACTGACCGATCCTATGAGCCCCAGCCCGTGAGGGGCCGATAACTATTCCGGTTACAAAAAATGCCAGGATGGAAGGCATCCTGATGAGGTTAAACAGGAGGAGGACTACAACTGATAGTCCTAATATGATTACAATATCCTTTAATAAAGATACATCCATAATTAACTTCCTTTGAAAAATAAAACAGAAGGTATTCTGTACTTAAAATAGGATTTATTTGTAGTAATATAAAAAATATTATGTCTTGATTGTTAAACAAATGTTTAATCGTCTTATTAGAAAGTAAAATTCAGGAAAACATGGTATTGAAATCAGTTTTAAATCCCTTTAAGTATTCTGTAGGCTAGTTGGATATGTCTTGATCCCTCATCTGTACAGGGGCCGTGTCCGGGTAGGAGGTATTTGACCTGGAGTTCACTGAGCCTTTTTAAAGATTCCTGCATATCTTGAACACTACCTCCCAGGTCTATCCGGCCAAAGCCACCGTCTGCAAACACCGTGTCTCCTGAGATAAGGGTTTCTCCATCATAAAGACATATACCCCCACTGGTATGTCCCGGGGTGTGCAGAACTTCAAAATCGTAGATGTTATCCCCCTCCTGGAGTTTCCAGTCCACCTGCATCTTTCCCAGAGAGTCTCCGAACATCCTGGCTGCTGTAGCAAGATCATCCCCTTTTTCCAGGGACTCAGCATCCTCCTGGTGCATGGCCACCTTTAAATCTAGAAAACGGTTGCCACCGACATGGTCGTAGTGGTTGTGTGTGTTCACGATAAGGGAAAGGTCTGCGGGATTTATACCCCCCTGCCCTAACGATTCAAGGATATAGTTTATGTTTGCTCCGGTTCCTGTGTCCACCAGTACATCCTCAAAGGCGTAGACGTTGGAGTCAAAACCCCTGCCTTCAACCATTACGATTTCATTGATTTTTTGCATGTTAACCTCTAAACGAAATAGGAATAAAAAAATTTGAAAAGTAAAAAAATGGGGTCACCGGGATTTGAACCCAGATCCTAGGATTTCTCTTGTCTCAGTACTCCAATCGGTCATCATACTTTCCTCAGAGTGCGCACTTTCTTCAAAGACAACTGGAGTCCCAGATGATAGCCTGGTTACACTATGACCCCTGATACTAAAAAATATCGGTTTAAATTTATTTTAAAAAGCCAAGGGTGAGATTTGAACTCACGTGTAATGGATCTGCAGTCCACCGCTTCGCCTCTAAGCTACCTTGGCATAGTAGTAAAATTTACTATTTGTTGATATTTAAACCTTACTACTTCAAATAAAATAATCCCAAAAAAACCAATTATCCCACTTAAAGCCTGGCAAAAAGATATAACCTATTTTAAATCGTATAAAATAATTACATCACTGGCATTAATCTGTGGAGGGTATGTCTGCAACATATGCCCATCAAATCTGATTTCAATCTTCTGACCAGGGTGGAGATCAACTACAGATGCTTTTACCAGGTTTTTTCCATACTTATGGTATACAGTGGTATTTCTATTGATTATGATGGAAATGTTCTGGGAATAGGAAGCACCGCTTTGATATCCTTCCACCAGTAAAGAATCAATTACCGTAGTATCCCCCTGTGGATTATCAGTGCATAAACCAATGATTACGCCACTCATATCAACCCGATCACTACCAGTAGCTGTAAAAGTACCATAGACAACCCCTAAAAATAATACAAAGAGCAGTACCATTACAGTTATAACCCGCATTTTATCCCCTTCCATGATAACGGTGAAATTGTTTTCGTGGCCTTTTTATTAATTATTTTGTTCATGCATTAATAGTTTTCGCTAAAATGATAACCTTTTCATAAATAATTTGCAATTACAAGATAGATCAAATATCAATAAAATAATTGGGTGATCAACACATTGATAATCTAAAAATAGGGGGTAATTTTGGAAAAAGTATAAAAAATTTGTAAGAATTAATAATTACGGAACTGCCATTTGAAGTCAAATAAAAGAATTAGCTCATTCTATTTCTTGCTGTAATAAAAAAAGGAATTTAATTGATTCGTGAGTGTTATTTAATTCCGATGCCTTTAAAAAAGTTGTAAAAAAAAACACACCATCTGATTCTGTGGTTTTATATAAATCATTTATTCCTTTTTGCCACGATTCACCATCTACCATATTCATATCAAGAGCTTGTTCTTTAACCCCTTCCACCATGGCGATAATAGTCTTTTTATTGAAACCATCTACTAATTCAGGCTTACTTGAATCAACGTAAACCACTTTTGGTTGAACCTGGACTTCCTTAAATCCTGAACCCGTCAGCAATGGATATATCTCCCTTCCAATCATAGGATTACATCCAAATATTTTCTGACACTCAATTAAACATTCCCATACATTTATAGCTTCTTTTGTCTCTGGATAAAAATAACAGGACCCATGGTCACCTTCAATAACTGTAATTGAGCCACCGTCTTTAAGAACCCTCTTCAAACTATTAAGTGCGTCAATGGGGTCCTGTAAATGTTCTAGAACAAAACATACGAAGATATGATCGAAGCTTTTATTTTCAAAAGGCAGGTCATGAAAATCTGCTTGGACAAATTCCACGTTTCTATTCTATTTTCCCTGATTAATTCCTTTGGCTGATTAATAGATGATTCAAATATATCTATCGAGGTTATCTCGGCGTCAGGACTGTTTTTAGCCAGTATAACAGTTTGGGCACCCACTCCACAACAGCCTCCAGAACTTTACTTCCAGCAGGATACTTAGTCCCATCATGTAAAAGGTTAGATAGTGTATTTGCCTGATCAGCAAGCCTACCAGCTTCTACTTCTGAATATCCATGTACATAATCTTCTCTCATAATTTATCAATCATTCTTTATCCCGTATAACCTTAATAGCTCTTTCTAATGCAGATTCAAATTCCTGTGATTCGCCCTTTGAATTTTTTAAGGCCTCTTCCAGGTAGGGAAGCGCCCTTTCATCCCCTATGATTTCCAGTGCATTGGCTGCGTTAACCCGGACCAGGTAATTATCATCCTTCAGGGAATTAACCAGTGATTGAACCGCGGAATTATCACCGATCTTCCCCATGGAGGTTACTGTGCAGGCACGGAGAATATAATCTTCCTCTCCTAAAATATCAGTCAATGGTTTAACCGCCTCTATAGCTCCCAGGTTCCCCAGTGCATCAACCACTTCACACCTGACACTTAAATCTCCATCTTTTAAGGCGGCGATGATTGGTTTCACCGCTCTTTTATCACCTATAACACCCAGAGCCAATGCTGCAGTCTCCCGGACGTGCCAGTATTCATCTCTTAATACCTTTATCAGTGGTTCTACTGCTCTTCTATCCCCGATCCTGCCGAGAGACAAGACAGCGGCTTTGCGGATGGGCCAGTACTCATCGCCTAAAATCTGAATTAAAGGCTCAACAGCCTCTCCAGCATGGATATCGCCCAGGATGTAGGCTGCCTTCTCCCGGATCTTCTTATCTTCTTTAACATCTAAAGCACTTATAAGTCCAGTTACATCCTTTGATTCCCTCATCTTATCCAGATCTGAATTAGAGTATATTTTAACACCTCCTACATTATCAGGATTAACTGACAATTTTCTCCATATACGGCAAAAACAGGTTATCTGTATATTTTTCCTTTTTTAAAATTTTTATAACCTCTTTTTTGGTAAAAATAATATTTTTCCGGCTTTTAAATCCAGTCATGAGCTTAAATCTTTTTATTTCCTGGAAACAGGTCTCTACGACCTCCATTAATCTGGTTCCTATGCCCTGATTCTGGTATCCATAAATTATATTAACAGGGTGTCTGTTTTAGGTGAATTTTTTTGAGCTTGTAGATTTCTTGGATTTCATTGTAGCCCTGGGAAATAAGTATTCCTAGTAAAAGTACGTTTAGATAGGGTTTTTTTATAGATTGATCGTTTGGTGTATTGTGTGTATATGGCCTAGGCCTAGGTTTTGTTTGAGGTAATTGGAATACTTTCTCGATTTTCCATCTTGTTCGGCG
>DAQK01000033.1 GCA_002502855.1 Methanobacterium sp. UBA279 | reverse complement strand
GAGAAGTTATAGACAACTTCTAAACACTTCTTCTCTTTTTTCTTTTTATTTTTAAAATCAATAGCTAATTTTTAATTAATTCAGAATTTTTCCATCATACCTTATCAATCCATATTTTTTATATTACTCCTAACTGGGTTGATAACAGGTAAATTCCTGCAATTACAATTATAATACCGGCTAACATCCTTATCCCTGATGAATATTATTATTATTTTTTCTAAATTCATTTTTGATAGTACAAATGCCAAGATCAGCAGGGTAAATGAGAATCCAAGGGAGAATAACAGCATATTAACAATACTGTAAATTATATCACCAGTAGATGCACTGTAAGCTGCTACTGCCACTATGTAAGGTCCAAAACAGGGAGACCAGGCTAAACATGTTATTTATCCTATGAATAAATGAGCTTGAAACATTTTTATCCACATGGGGTGGAATGGCCGATGCTAAATCGGTTGGGATATGAAAGGATGACTATCCCCAGGATAATCAGGAAGATCGAGGCTAATATTCTAAAGTAGAACAGGTAATGATTTATAGCCATAGTAAAAAGTACTGTCAAGATGGTTATGATGGCAAATAACAAAAAAAATCCCACCGACAAAGGAAATGGTGTAACTGGGCTCCTTTCTTAAAAGAGAATGCCCCACTACTATTGGGATCAGTGGTAAAACACAGGGAGATAGCACTGATACTATTCCTGCAGAGAAAGAAATTAAATAATCAAGCATCTTTTTGATCCTATATCATGTTTACTTAGCTTATATCATGTTTACGAAGTTTTCCGGAGTTTGATATCCAGAAATGGTTTTTACTAGGTTTCCGCTGGAGTTTAAGATTAGTATAGTGGGATAACTGTAGATCTGATATCTTTTCATGAATTCTGGATTCTCATCACCGTTGATTTTTAAAAGCACATAGTTTGAAAGTTTCTGTGTTACCCTGGCATCTTGTAGGGTGTTTTTATCCATCTCCTTGCAGTAACCGCACCATGGAGCATGGACATCTACCAGAATCAATTTATTGGTATTTTGGGCTGTATTTAAAGTTGGGCTGTATTTAAAGCCGAATTGAAATCTGTTTCCCATTTGAGGCCATCTGATGATGATGCATCATTATCAGTTGACGTCAAAGGTAAGCAAGTACACCAGCCAGAATCACTGCAATTATGATAGCAATAAATCCAATCTTCATGATATCTCATTTAAAAATTAGTTTGTAATATAGTTACTCTAATCATCTCTACTTTTTTTATGTCTATTACTTTAATTTAGATTATTTTACTTTTAATACCGTATTTCCTACATATCCTCTCAGATCTTTTGTGGAGAGACGTTTGATAATCCATGGGAGGGGCAAACGAATCCTTGAACATCTGTTTTGTCTTTTCTAAAACTTCAGGGAAGTATTCTTCCAGGATTTTGTAGTAGCGAACCTTACAGTCGTTTGGTTTGTCCCCGAATAATGTTAAACCAGCAACCAATACAAAATCAGCCCCATATTCCTTCATCTTACCAATCGTTTCATCCAGGTGCTCTTCTGAATCCGATAAAAATGGGAGTACTGGCATGAGATTGGCACCCACCAGGAACTACTGGATATGAAAGGGTTCTACTATGACCTTTATATGAGTCAGTTCCGGGGTAAATAGATGACATATGTGCAAGTAAATAAAATACCACTGTAAAATATAGTTTATTAAAGAGTCTAATCCATGGTATATCTTATTATTTTCTTTCCTTTTGTTTTAATAAGTCCAATTCTGGCCAGGTCTTTAATAATAAGCTCTACAAAGTCAGAATCAAGACTGAATTCAACATCAACTTCATCATAATTAAAAATTTTATCGTTAAACAGTTCAGTTACATCAAAAATAAATTTCCTGTATTTAACTTTCCTATGCTTCTCAAGGATTGACAGAATTCCATCTGCAATTACTGAAACCATCTGAATCTCTTCAATAACATCCTCATTTACCACAGGTAATTCGGAAAGAGAATCTATTAAATCATTCTTCTGTAAAATGAATTCCAAGCCCAAATTTAAATTATATGTTACATAGATATTGGATGCAAATTTCAATCTGAAATCAGCACCAAAAAATAGATCCTCCACGTGAGTAACATTCAGATACACGCCATACATAAATCTGGCATAGGGATCCTCAGAATCACTGTGAAAATTAACACTTTCTATTATAGGAGTGATTAAGAACTGTCTTTTCCAGTTGAAATCAAGCAATTTAGCAAAGTTATCTCCGGGATACTTAGAGTTTACAGTATCATTAGGATCCTCAGAATCTCCTTGAAATGAATCATCAGGTCCATGTTCATCTGGTTTATTTGATACTGGCAAATCTGACTCTTTTGTATCGTTTTCATCATCCGGCTTTTGAAATATTCCAGAATCTAAAATTTTTTGAAATATTTCATTGGTTTCTTCCTTTAATACCTTTATATCTCTAAATTTTTCATTTAAATCCATTTCTGCATCAATTTCGAAAAGTCTATCCTCAGCTTCACTGAGATTTTTATTTACCAGTTCTTTAAATTTTCCACTTTCAAAAAGCTTTTTTAAAACAGTTAATGCGATGTACAAATAATCCACAGGATTTTCTTCAACATATACATTATTTCTATATTCCTTATTAGTTTCAAATATCTTTTCAGCATTTTTTAATTCATCCAAAGCCTTTTCATATGCTGAATTTAGATAATAATGCTTTGAAACATCATGGTGAAATTTTTTTTCTATTTTAGCCCTTCCCAAATAGTGAAGTTCCCTCACAGCCTCTGTTGCGTCTTCTACTGAATCAAATTCTATTTCGATCATGTATCCACCTGATATAAAAGTAGGGTTTTCAAAAATATCAATCTATCTATTTGTTTAAAAACCAGATTATTTTCATTTTTTAAATAACTCCAACCAATATCAATTGGCACTCATCATATTTTTTTATCCAGCAATTTTTATAGTTATACAACTATAGCTTATAACAAGATTTACTATTCTTTACAGGACTAAATCATGAAAATTAAAGAACTGACCCATGAAATCAGGGGAAAATCCCTGAGAAAGATAGATAAAAAATCACCACGAGAACTATCAGCCAGCTGGTTCGGAGAAGACCTGCTTTACTCCGGGAAAGGAAACGCCATTTTTATTATTTTACCAACTACGGGATGTGCCCATGCACTTTCTGAGTCTGGTGGGTGCACCATGTGCAGTTATATCGCTGATTCGCCCCTTGAAAAGGTTTCTTCTGATGAATTAATTGATATATTTAAAAATTCAATTGAAAGGCATGAAATTAGACCTAAAACCGTGGTTAAAATCTTTGTCTCAGGGAGTTTCCTCAACGAAGGTGAAATTCCCAGGGAAGCCCGGGATGAAATCCTGAAACTCCTAAATAAGGAAGAAAACGTGGAGGAAGTGGTGGTTGAATCCAGGCCAGAATACGTTAATGAAGAGGTAATGAAAGCCTGCTGCAGCCTGATACCAGATAAGATATTTGAAGTAAGTATTGGACTCGAGAGCAGCAGCGATTACATCAAAGAATATAAGATAAACAAGGGATTTTCCAATGAAGACTTTGAAAGGGCTGTTAATATAGTTAAAAGTCTGAAATCAGATTATAAAGTAACATCTAAGGCATACTTATTTGTTAAACCAATTCTAACCTCTGAAAAAGATGCTATTGAAGATGCTGTTGCCTCTGCTGAATACGCTGCAGAAGTTGGTGTTGATCGGATATCTTTTTGTCCTGCCACTATTCATAAGGGAACTTTGATGGAAGTTCTCTGGCGCAGAGGTTCATACCAGCCTCCCTGGATTTGGAGTATTCTAGAGATAATTAAAAGAGTCCGAAGTTCCATTAAAATCCCAGTGATAATGGATACCTCTGGTTTTGGGACAAGGAGAGGGCCTTTTAATTGTAAGAAATGTAATAAGAAACTTAAAAATTTAATAATCGAGTCTAACCTTGATCAGTCTATTCCTGATGAGTTTGATTGTGAATGTAAGGTGAAATGGGAAGCAGATGTTGAATATTCTGATTTATCAAGATCAAACACCCTTTTAAGTGATAAAATCTAATTTTAATCTCAAAAATATGATAGGAATAAGCGCAGACTTCGACCCGGTCCACAAAGGCCATGCGAAGTTGATAGAAAAAGCCCGGGAGCTGGCTGATAAAAAGGGTGGTGAGGTTGTAATCTACCTCAACAAAGGTTACAGTGCCAACCACGCCCCGTTCTTTTCTAATTTTGAAGCCAGGTCCAGGATGGCTTTGGAAGCTGGTGCTGATAAGATAGTTCCCATTGAAGGTCTGCACCACAGATTAACTCTGGCATACACCGTCCCCCTCAGGATAGCTATGATGATCGAAGATGGGGTAGTGGATTATGTTGATGCTGCTGATATTTCAACTCCCAGGGTGGAAAAACTCTCAGCTGAATACGCCCGGAAGGGTATATTCAGTGGTATTCCACGTAATCTGCCCAACAGGAATGTGATCCGCTGGTTTGCAGTAAACGATTTTCTCTACAAGAAATATCACCGGAAGATGAAGTTTCACATAATCCCCGAGTACAAGGTGGGTGGGGAGAAGATATCCGGTCGAATTATCCGCCAGGAGATACTGAAAAATCAGCTGGAGATACCGGGAAATATTAAGCAACTCCTGCCTTCTTCTACTGTAGAAATACTGGAGGAAGAATTTGAAAACCATCACCTACCTGCCAAAAGGGACATAAAAACACTTACACAAAGATTAAACAATTATTCCCGGTCTAAACTCCTGAACATTGCCCATATCAATGCCGATGCAGCAGATGAGCTGGTTAAAGGTCGAAAGTATAGGCTGGAAAACCAGATCTGGGCATCATTGAGAAAAGCAGGTTACGGTCCTGTCTTAAGCAGGCTGGCCATAAGTGCCGTGGAAGAGGATGTGACCAAACAGGAAGTCTTCGAATTAATCAAGGAGTATGAGAATAAGGGAATCATCCCCCCTGACATGACCACTGACAAGGTCACAGAAAGGGCCTGGTTCGTTGCTTCAAAGGCAAATGAAGGCCTAGCATCTTCAGAGGCCCATAAGATGTTCCGGAAGGGAAAAAAGATCAGAGAACCCCCACTATACTCCCTAGATGCTGGCCTGCACCTTAGAACTTTCGAGGTGGATTCTTTAAAAACCGGTATGGATGCCGAGTTATTCGTGGATAAGAGAGGTGTGATTGCCTGCCAGATTAGAGCCCCGGACCGTAAAATAAAGAGTCCACTTAAATTACCGGCTAAACAGGCCACTTACCTCAGACTGTTAATTGACTCTCATTTCATTCCCCTGAAGGCACAGGTGATTAAGAAAGAAGAAGGTTTTAGAATTAGAGTTCGTATAGAAAAGTGAATAAATAAAGGAACTAATAATAGAAAGACAATCAAAAAAAAAAAAAAATTTTATCTTGGTTTCCTGTATTCAACTACTGGACATTTCCAATTCCTGCAGAAGGTCACGACTACCCTTCCCTTATCTGTATCTATATGCATCCTCCAGCAATCATCATCATAAGATTTAAAACTCACAGCAACGATTTTTCTATCAATCAATTTCTCTAAATCTTCTTGACAGATTTTCTCCACGTCCAGTTTAGCCATTGGTATCCTCCTTAATAAATCCCATATATAATTTAGTTTACAAACAGATAATCCTTACTGAATTTAGAAAAATAGGTTAATTTTTACTTTTAAATGATTCAAAAAGCTCTTTATAATTTGGTTTTTCATCCAGTTCAATTTTATTAGAAATATATTTAAAGAATTCACCGGTTGCTTTAATCATGGAAAGACATTCATCTTCATCCGTTAACTCTAATTTGCTGTAATCTTCTATGAATTTTAGAACTTCTTCCATCTCCTGTGATTTTCTCTCCGCATGATAGGCACTGTTTTTTACTCGGGAAAGAGTGGATTCTCTAAAACCCGGACACTCGGTGCTCTCTAAGCATTTCATGAATTCTTCATCCAAACCCATCTGGTAGGCTAAATAGAGTGATTCAAATAACAGTGCAGAAACGCCCTTGGTATAGGAACTTCTAAGCATCTTCAGGGTTTTGGCCTTACCTAAATCCGGAGATATCACTTTTATATTCAGTCCATACTGGTTCAGACTGGAAAACTGTTCCGCGTAACTTCCTGACGCTACAATCTGCACTTGTATTCCTTCCTTCTTTATACCCCCGATTATGGCTGCATCAACGGTTTTCCCGTTCTCAATGTAGCCCAGTGCCTCCTTAGCTGTCCCGGGTGAGATGTTATTTACATCTACGTAGATTCCCTTCACATGTTTCCCCACTTCCCTAGCCACATTTACAGCTTCAGCAGGTGTAACAGCTGATATCAAAATATCAGAAATCTCTGCCAGGGTTTTATTATCTTTACACGTATTTACCCCACAATCTTCTGCCAGGACCTGTGTTTTGACGCTTCTATTTTCCAGGGAGGTGTAAACTTCCACCCCTGCATCTTTAAACCATCCGGAAAGGGTCGATGCCACTTCACCAAAACCTAAAAACCCTACTTTCATATTTCACCCACCATTTTGTTTAGATTAAAGTTTTAACACAACGTTATCTCCAACTTCCACGCCAATATTCAGAGCTATTGGCCGGCATTTAACATTTAAAAGGCAGAATATTGGCTTATCACCGGGTACAATTTCGTCCAGCCCTTCGTAGTTACCCAGTCCCTTGGCAATTACCAGATCCGCTTCCTGGAATCTCTCCACAAATTCTGGTGAAAAGTCCTCGTAAATAACTCCTATGGAGTCTGTACCTATGGTTGTTAACTCAGCAACTTCATCTAAACCTATCTCCAGGGCGTCAGGGATGCAGGCGTCGTTGAGTATAGGTTTTTCCTTCAGCGCTACCGTAACTCCCACCTGATAGTCCTCCCTGAGTTTCTCGATTAGTAACTTGTCAAAGACGATTTCCCCAATGTTATCCACCAAGTACAGGACCTTCCCTGCCTTCTGTAACTCTTCTTCCAGTAGATCAGAGTGATCCACTGCCAGATCCTTCTGCATGGTCTCGGTGATCAGGGCTTCTATATCCCTATCGAGTCCCAATGCACCGAAATCTATTATATTACCAGTGATAGCTACCTTAAGATAGTTTATAAGGGAGTTATCTTCTTCCAAGAGCTTTTCGATTGCTGGTAAGAATTGCTGGGCTATCTGGTTACACTTTTCCTTCTGGATCAGGTAGGGATCCTCATTTCCAGTCCTCTCCTTTATAGTTCGGTGGACTCTGGTCCCTATCTTATTGGAAACTGCTCCTTTACGGAAATTCTCCCCTACAATACTGGTTAGCTCTTCCATTATCTCCAGTTTCAGTTCATCATCTGTTGTCGCCATATCCAGGGCCTCCCGGGCCTGCCGGAGGAAACACGGTGCGCATTCGTAGTAAACTTTCATTAAAACGTGCCTCTATTTAAACATTCTTTAGATTTCAAATTTTAAATTGACTACCATATATTATATATATGAAGGGGCCGGTGCCAGGCATAACAGTAAAACCACCACCAGTGCCACAGATAATATTTTACGGTTTCTGCTTAATTTTCCCACATTGTCCATGGCTCCGGGGTGTTCCCGGGACAGGAACAATATGATGGCCATTAAGACGGCCATGGGTATCCAGCCTAAAATCACAGTCACTATTATACCTGCAATGGAGACGATTTTATGGAATTTCCGTTTGAAAATTGACCGGGAGATATGTCCACCGTCTAAAAAGGCGACAGGCATCAGGTTGAGCATGGTAACCACTATACCCACCCAGCCGGCGAACGCCACTGGATGAATGCTGAGCATATACCCCTCAGGGACCACCGGGGCTGCGATGTAGGCTATAATACTCATTAGCAATGGTGGGTTGAATATGACCGACCCGGCCTGTAAGGGCTCCACTGTGGAGAGGTATATCCCAATAAATAATACAGGGATGGTGATGATAAGCCCTGCCAGGGGACCGCTGGCCCCCAGATCAAAGAGGGCGTTTTTATTGGGTATGGGTGATTTAACATTTATCACCGCTCCAAAGGTCCCGATGAGTGTGGGTGCCGGTATGAAGTAGGGTAGAGTGGCCTCTACATCATATTTCCTGGCGGCGAAGTAATGTGCGAGCTCATGGGTACCGAGTATGGCCATGATGGCAGCTGAAAAGGCTATTCCGTCTATGATACTGCCACTACCGAAGAAATACCCCGCGAAAATGGTGGTTGCTATGGTGACGATGAAGAGTATAATCTGGACATGGTACCTTGATTTCCCCCTGGGAGGTGATTCACTTAACTGGAGATAGTAGTTTCCTTCAACTTCCTCCAGCCATGGTGTGTATCCTATCCCTTCCAGTTCCCTGGTTAGCTGGGCGAATCTGTCTGTATCATAATCTCCCAGTATAAAATAAGGATTTTCAGGGTCTGTTGAGTAGTTTCTTATGGTGAAATACCGGGATATGTGTTCTTCTAAGATTTCTGTGTTTTCCATTTACGCCCTACCCTACGTTTTCATCTACGGTTATTTCAGCCACTGTATCCTAGGCTTTCAACCACCGAATATAACCTTTATAATCTCCAGGGTGTCTCCTTCCTGGATCAGCTCTTCCTCGATGACTATCGCTTCATTTTTCTTAACCACCACTGTTTCTGATGGTATCTCTAACTTCTTCAGGAGCTCTTTTATGGTGTAATCCTCAGGAACATCTTCTGTTAAGTTCTCTTCTCCAAATATTACCTTGACCTGCATATTATTGTCCTCAAATTTACCAGATTAATCCCCTATTACTAAAATATTCATTTATTATAAATTTATTCCCATCCCTCTAAGAAACTGCACGCTTTACACAGCTCTCCTGCCGATGGCTCTCCACATCTCCTGCATTCACCCGTGTTTCCCTTGGGAGTTAATTCCTTCTTTAGGATAGATTTTATCTTATCGAATCCCCGTAGAGTGGAATACATGATGGTGGGATGATTTTCTGATAATTCCTTTATAAACCCACCTATTTCTCTCCGGAATGACTCGCCTACATAGGGACATCCGGCAAGGTGCACATTTAAGTCGGCTGCTATGGCATAAAGCCCTATCTCCTTTTCAGGTATCTCCCTTAATGGTTTGATTTTCACGGTGAACCTTTCATCCCGGGACTCTGATTTGGGTCCGATGCGGATGAGGTTGTTGATGTTCCCCTCCAAGTAGTTCATGAGTATGGACTGGGTCTCATCGTCCAGGTTATGGCCGGTTGCTATCTTGGTGGCCCCTTCTTCCTGGGCCACCCGGTTTAAGATCCACCGGCGGAATACTCCGCAGTAGGTGCAGGCGTGCCTTGGCTCAGTATCACCCTGGGGTCTTGTACCATCCTGGCCCATCATCTCATCCAAGGTCCGGCCGAAGTATTCCTTGAAACTCACCACTCTATGCTCTATTCCCAGCGTTCTTGTATTACCTTTGGCGATTTCTATTCCTTTCTCACGATAACCCTTTATTCCTTCGTCTATGGTTACCGCGACTATGTCAATGATGTTCTTCTCCCGGAGGAGGTTCAGGATATGTAAAGCCACGACACTGTCCTTTCCACCGGATAGGGCCATTAAAACCTTGTCGCCTTTTTCTAGAAGCTTGTACTTGCGAGTGTCCTTTAGAACCTTTTCATTGATGGATTCTATGAAGCATTCCTGGCACAGGCTCTGGCCGGAATGTTTTTTTTGGATTATGATCTGCTGGTTACCGCATTTACTGCATGTGTTCATTTTAAACTCCGTGAAGATATAGATATATGCTTTTATTGATACAATGGAGATTTATTAATAATGAATATATTGTACTTAAATAGACAACCAATTAATATCTATATAATATAGAAGAACTTCATTGTGTTTATGTATAATTACAATACTTCGAATTACTAAAATCAGTTTAACTTAACAAATGATAGATATTCATATAGATAGTAATCAATATAATTACTCAATAAATTATATAACAAAAGGTGATTTTCATGGCAACTCCAATAGCTCCAACCCCAATACTTAAAGGTAAGGATGCTCTAAGATTTTTAAAGAAAATGGAAAAACCTCCCACTAAAGAAGAGGTTGAATTCCTGAAAAAAGCCATAGAAACCTATAAAAAACATCCTTTCTAATTTACTAGATAGTACTTAAGATTTCTCTAATTTAAGTATATCTAAATACATGGGAACAGTTTTTCTTCTTCTATCATGTATAAATTCAGCGAAATATTTCTTTTTATAAAAACCTACTGAATATTTATACGCATCCACTGAAACATAGCGTATACCAATTTTTTTACTTAATCTGAAGGCCTGGCCAATTATAAGAAGTATAAGATGGGTACCTATATTTCTTCCCTGATAAGGATTACAAACACCTAAACGGCCAATCTTTAAAGCTGGAAAATCTTTATAATGAATGTCTTTATCTCTAAATTTCTCCAAATCATCGAGGTTTATTTTTATAGCATCAGCTGATAATATAAAAAAGGCTACAACTTGCTCTTTATACCGGCATAGATAAGTCACACTTATTTTTGCATTCATCTGATTAAGAGCATCTTCCCTTATAAATTCATTTAGATCTTCATCTCCACAGTCAAAATATCCTATATCATCATCAGGAGTCATCTCGTGAATATTAATATCAGATAAGTTAATTGCTTTCATCTGTGGATAATTATTAAATTAAGTAATTTAAAAATATTACTATTTATTAAATAATTATTACAAAATAATTTTTTTTTCAAAACAAAGGAAAATCCTGCGTATAATTTTTACCCAGTTTGGCTGCTATCTCGGCCTTCTGGAGTTCTGCCCCCAGGTAGGTGGCGTGTTCTATTCTGCTGATTAATCCCTCTTTTATGATCATGTCATATAGGGCTTTTGCTGTTTTCCCCTGGATAGATACAGTTGGCTTCATTTTCTTGTAGTGGACTGCGTTTATCATACCGTCTTTTACTATTATCTTGAAGCTGCCGAGGGGATCCTGGGTGAATGCGTAGTCCTCCACCCCATCTATTATGGGGACGTCAATATCTTCCTCCACCATTTCGCCCTTCCGCTTATCCTTCAATACCAGTAAGTTGATCCCCAGATCTTTGGGGATGGAACCTCTGCTTTTAGCGAGAAACATCATCTTGGAGGAGACGTTGAGTTCATGCACACTTCCCAGTGTCTTCCCGCTTTCTTCAACGGTGAACAGTACGCTTGCTCCTAATTCCATGGCTATTCCTGATAGCAGTGCGTTTGCTCCTACTGAATCTGTGTCCAGGAGTTCTGTGACGTTGCCCACTCCCATGAAGAGGGGTATTCTGTTCCTTTTTTTGAAGTCGTGGCAGGCTATCACGGAATCCACTATGCTCTTACTGTTTATAGGATCCAGTATTAAATCGGCTATGACATCGATGCCCTTACATTTTATCATCAGATTTTCCAGGGAGTTGATCCTCTCTTCAATGGTGGATGGTGTCCAGTTTCTGCTGAAATCCGTGGGTAGTATCACCGCGGGTATTTTATGATCCCGTATTAAAGGTAAAACTTCATATAAGTTACCGTGGTCCAAGCTTAAAACCAGGTCAACCCCGGATTCAATGGCCACTTTTAACTCCTTAGGGTTCAGACTGTCTATGCTCACCGGTACGTCTCCCAGGTTGTCCTTCAACAGCTTAATCATCCCTGGGATCTTATCTTCCAGGGATTCTCCGGCTATCATCCCGATGTCGATCATGTGCGCCCCGTTTTCCAGGTAGTACTGGGCCCGTTTGAGGAGTTCCTCCTCTGTTAGCAGGGGGGCGTTAGCTATCTCGGCGAGCACCCTCATGGGGAAATCTTCCCCCACGGGCAGGTTTCCCACCAGGATATTTTCCGGCTTTTTCAAGAGCTTCTTAACATTAACCCCATCATTTTCGAAATCTTCTATGAATTTCAGGGCTCTTTTTCTAAGTTCATCCTCGATGAGTTTGTCAGCGGGGATTTTTGGACTTAATTCCAGTTTTTCAATCATCTCCAGGACCACCGGGAGATCTGCTGCGTCTTTAGGACCTTTGTATGTGGGAAGACCTGTTTTCTCCTCCACGGGACTTACGTCTTTTCTGATGAGTCCTGGGGTGATTATCATCTCAAAGGAGGTTAGATATTCCAGTTCGAGCTTCTCCAGTTCCTGGATGATTCTTCTGGGCGTTAGAAAGGCAGCTATGGGTGTGTTTATGGTCAGTGTATCAACCTGATGTTCAGATTCGGATGTTACTCTCTCCACTATTCCTCTTGCCAGTATTCCAGTGAGAATTAAGATTTTCATCTTTTTACCTCTGATCTTTACATTGACCATCACGTATAAATTAAGATTTTCATCTTTTTACCTTAAACTTCACATTGACCATCACGTATATATATTACAATTTATAATGATTAACTATGAGGAATGAGTTGATATAGATCAGTATAGGAATGGAGGAATAAAAAAAATGATCGAAATTCGTTTTCACGGACGTGGCGGACAAGGTGCCGTAACAGCTGCTGAGATACTTGCAAAGGCAGCTTTTGAAGATGGAAAATACTGCCAAGCATTCCCATTCTTCGGTGCAGAGCGAAAAGGCGCCCCAGTTATGGCTTTCTCAAGAATATCTGATAAACCCATAAGAAGAAGGTATCAAGTTTATAATCCCGATTATGTTGTTGTTTTAGATGAAACACTTCTAGAAACTGTAGATGTATTATCCGGGCTTAAAGAAGATGGAAAAGTAATAATAAATTCCACTGATGATGTTGATCTTATAAAAGACGTGAAATCCTATAACATCGATGCCACTGGAATTGCCCTGGACATACTGGGCGTGCCCATAGTAAACACGGTTATGTTAGGTGCGCTTGCCGGTGTCAGTGGTATAGTTTCAGTGGATTCCATTGAAAAGGTTACTAAAGAAACATTCCCTGGTAAGATAGGCGAAAAGAACGCCAAAGCCGTCCAAGTTGCCTATGAAAAAGTTAAAAAGTAAGGTGATCACATGACATCCGTAGGAGCTACTGTTAAAGAACCTGGAAGTAGCGTGAAAAATAAAACAGGTAGCTGGAGAACATTCAAACCCATTTTAGACAAAGAAAAATGTATAGATTGTGGAAATTGTATTTTATTTTGTCCAGAAGGCTGCATAAATAAAGATTACGATATAGACTATGATTACTGTAAAGGCTGCGGTATCTGTGCCGAAGAATGCCCGGTAGAAGCGATTAAAATGGAGAGGGAATGAGTATGATTAAGGTTATCTCTACAAACAGGGCCATTGCCGAAGCAGTTAAAATGTGCAAACCGGAAGTAGTCCCGGTTTTCCCCATAACACCCCAGACAACCATCTCAGAATACCTGGCCCAATTCGTGGCCGATGGGGATCTTAGAGCCGAGTATATAATGGTCGAATCAGAGCACAGCTCCATAAGTGCCGCGGTAGGCGCCTCAGGCGCTGGAGTGCGAACCTTCACCGCCACATCATCCCAGGGCCTGGCCCTGATGCATGAAATATTATTCGTGGCCGCCGGTATGAGAACACCCATAGTAATGGGAAATGCAAACAGAGCACTATCTGCACCTTTAAGTATATGGAACGACCAACAGGACTCCATCTCTGAAAGAGATACTGGGTGGATGCAGTTTTTCGCTGAAAATGCCCAGGAAGCCATGGACTTTGTAATTCAAGCTTATAAAATATCTGAAGACCATGAAGTACTACTTCCCAGTATGGTCTGTGTAGACGGTTTCATATTAACCCATACGGTTGAACCGGTAGACATCCCCTCACAGGAAGATGTGGATAAATTTTTACCACCATACGAACCGATATCCTACCTGGATCCCAAGGATCCTATGTCCCTGGGAACCTTCACCGACCCGGACTACTACATGGAAGCCAGACACGACATGGAAGTGGCCATGGAAGGAGCCAAGGATATCATAAGAAGAGTTAATAAAGAATTTGAAGAAGTTTTCGGACGAAAATACGACCTGGTTGAAAAGTACAAGACTGAAGACGCTGAAATCATCCTGATAGCTATGGGATCCATCTGCGGAACCATAAAAACCGTGATAGACCGCCTCAGGGAAAAGGGAGAAAAAGTAGGTCTCCTAAAGCTTATCTCCTACCGGCCCTTCCCCCAGGAAGATATATACGAAGCAGTTAAAAGAGCCCGTAGAATAGCCGTTTTAGATAAAAACATCTCCTTCGGAATTGGAGGAGTCTTATTCAACGAGATTAAAGCCAAGATGGATGTAGATGCATCTGGATTCATACTGGGACTGGGAGGACGTGAAGTCTCCCCCGACGATATAATCGGCATAGTCGAGAAAACCAGAAATCCAACGACCGAGACTAACCAGATCAACTGGATCGGATTAAAGGAGGAGGAATAAACATGGATATACCAGAAAAAGAATTTCTAGCACCAGGACACAGAGCATGCGCTGGATGCGGTGCCACCATAGGGGTCAGATTGGCCCTGAAGATGCTGGGAGAAAACACCGTAGCCGTATCGGCCACCGGTTGCCTGGAAATTATAACCACCCCCTATCCAGAAACTTCCTGGAAGATTCCCTGGATACACGTTGCCTTTGAAAATGCCGGTGCAGTAGCTAGCGGAGTTGAAAGGGCTCTTAAAGCACAGGGAAAAGATGATGTTACTGTAGTGGCCTTTGTTGGAGACGGTGGAACCGCGGATATCGGATTACAATCCCTTTCAGGAGCTATGGAGCGGGGTCATAATTTAATTTACATCTGTTACGATAACGAAGCGTACATGAACACCGGGGTCCAGAGAAGTGGAGCCACCCCTTACGGTGCGTCAACCACTACATCACCCCATGGAAAAGAAAGTTTCGGTGAAAACAAGCCCAAAAAGAACATACCCATGATCATGGCCGCACATGGAGTGCCCTACGTGGCCACGGCATCCATCTCTTACCCAGAGGACTTCATGAAAAAGGTCCAGAAGGCCAAGGAGATAGAAGGACCGGCCTATATCCACCTCCACCAGCCATGTACCACTGGATGGGGATACGACCCCTCAAAAACCATAGAACTCGGGAGACTAGCCGTGGAAACTGGTTCATGGTTACTCTATGAAATTGAAGAAGGAGAATTTAAGATAACCTACCGACCTTTAGAGCGAAAACCAGTTAACGTTTACCTGGAGGCCCAGAAAAGATTTAAACACCTGGCCGATGAAGAGAAAGAGAAAATCCAGAACTACGTGGACCAGGTTTGTGCGGAGCTCAAAATATAAAATGGGGATACAGTTTTGAAGAAGATACTAACTCAACCAGATGTCTGTGACGGCTGTCTGGATTGTGAAAAGGCCTGCGCCGGATTATACGGCACTTCCCGGATAACCATCAGGGAAGTCGATGATTCATACTATCCCATAGTCTGCCAGCACTGCGAAGATGCACCCTGCCAGCTTATCTGTCCCACAGAAGCCATCGATGAAGAGGGAATCACGGATAGCAAGTGTATCGGCTGTGGACTGTGTATGATGGTCTGCCCCTTCGGAAGCATCAGCATCCATGAAAGGAAAGCCCACCGATGTAATCAGTGCCCTGACCTGGGCACTCCAGCCTGTATTAAGGCCTGCTCAAAACGGGCCATAGCACTGGTGGACACTGAAAAACTTAAACTGGAAAAACAGAAACAGCACATCGAGAAACTCACCGGACTGGGTAAGAAGAGGAAGAAAACCCAATTCGTCAACATATTAACCAGTAAAACCCGGGCGATGAAGGCACTACACAGGGAGGAATCGAAATGAAGGAACTGATATCCACCCCAGAACTATGCGAGGAATGTTCCCGGTGTGAGAGGACCTGCCCCCAGAACGCCATCCGGGTTATAAATGGAGTGCCCATATTCTGTCTGCACTGCTCACCAGAGAGAGCACCCTGTCTCACGGTTTGCCCAGAAGACGCTATAGAGGAGATGAACGGTGCCATAATAATAGATGAGGAAGTATGCATTGGCTGTGGTCTCTGCAGAGATGCCTGCCCCATAGGAGCCATATATATCAATGAATCAGGGGTAGCTAAAAAGTGCAACCTGTGCATAGACCGTGAAAAACCCATCTGTGTGTTAACCTGTCCTACAAAAGCTCTTAAAATGGACTCTGAGGACGTATTATCTAAAAAAAGGGATAAAATTGCTAAAGAACTAGAGAAAATTAAGATGATTATGAAATATTAAGCATTGGTTTTTAGGTTAATTTCTGCATAGTTTTTAAGTAAAATCCCTAGCTTAGCTGATTTTTTACTTCACATGCATCAGGATGTCTTAATTTATAAGATATCATATTAACAATTAAGTGTTTGTCCATTTTTTTTAGTTGTTTTTGATTATTTTGTGGGATTTGTCCCATTTTTTCTTTTTGTAGTGTTAAATACTCTTGTAATCCTTGTATTGTTTTGTATATTCTTTATTTGCTTTGGGGTAGTGTGGTTCTGAAGTAGTTTTCTATTTTATTAGTGGTTTTACTGATATTTTGGTATTTTAGATAATTTACATATCTTTCGAAGTGTATAAGGAAAATTTTTTTTTGTTATTATTTTTTCTGAATACTTGTGGTATGTTGTTTATTTTCTTGTTTTTAGTTTGTTGAATAAATTTTTTTGCTGTTTTATGGTTTTTAGAATCTATTATTTCAAAATATAATGCTGTATTTTGTTTAGTTCTTCTTGATCTGTTTTATTTTTTCTTTTAAGTATTTTTTTATCCATGTATTTATTTCTTTTTTTGAAGTGGAATATGCCTAATTGATGTTTGACGTTTAATTTGTCTGTTATACTTCTGTAGTATGGTTTGGAATCTGTTGTTATTGCTATTAGGGGTATATTGGTTTTGTAATTTCTTTTAAAAAGGTTTTTACAAGTTGGTAGTTTAGAGTTTTTACTAATCTTTTCTGTTGCTAAAATATTGTTTTTAATGTCCAATAATGCTAATCTGTACATCCATTGGCCGTTAATTTTAACGTATCGTTCATCATAGTTGTAATATCCTGAATATGATGTTTTCATAGTTTGTTCTTCTGTTTAGATTGATTGTGTTAGCCAGTTTTTTTTTGATTGATTGTGGTGATGGCCTTTTATGCCATGTTAGTTCGATGATTTAAGCTATATTTCGTAGTGAAAAACACGTTGTAAAGTGTTAATTAATGCCGGATTTTGTTTCACCTCTTCATCATAAGTTGAACCTGGATTTAATTTCATATCTAGTTTAGTTTAGTAGAACACACCGATTTCTTAAATGAGGTTATGAAGGATTTCCAGGGTAAAAAATAACCATTAAATTTTTTTTGGTTATAAAATTTAACCCTTTTTTATTTAATTTTTGTTAAATAGCCTCTTTTTTTACTTTTTAATTATTTTATGTCCTGTAATTTTTTTTTAATTATTTTATCTCCTTTGAGATGGACTCCCTCTTTTTTTAATAGTTCCCTCTTCATCTTCCGACCCCCACCATACTGTCCAATGGTTAAATCCGATTTAACCACCCGGTGGCAAGGCACAACTAAGGGATATGGATTTTTAGCCATTACAGTACCAACAGCCCGGTATGCATGAGTTCCAACTTTCTCTGCCAGGGATTTGTAGGTTGCTACCTCTCCGTAGGGTATATTATAAGTTTCAAGGAGTACATCCCTCTGGAAGGTTGATTTAACCGGTAAATTTGTGTTGGATTTATCTACGTCTAATTCTAGCATGTCCAAGTCAAAATCAACTTTTTTTCCTTTATATATCCTGGAAATATCCTTCGCTATATCCTTGTATTCATCTCTTAACTCAAAATCAGGGTAATAATTTGTTATATTTTCTATGGCCTCTGTCTTATCTGTTTTTGGCAGTGAAATTTTCACTACCTTACCCGTTGATTCTGCAACTCCCACTGAAAAGTATAGATCACCGTCTCTATAGATTGACACAATAACCTTATTTTTTGGATTCACTGGCAAAGAAATATCACTTCCTGATTTAAACATCTTAAACATCATCTACATATCCTGATTTAAATATCATCTACCTAATTAAACATCTACATTATACGGAATGTATTGACTATTAAATTTGTATCTTCCTGGTCCTCTAGAGTAATATCTGACTTCATGATAAAGTAAAGGTAGTAATAGAAATCATTAGCAGGTAACCAGCAACCATGATCATCTTGTTGGTTTTTAAATTATCGCCAAACATCAGGAATGACTGAATATTCCCCATCTTCGACGTATTTCCGCCGGTGAGAATGATGTTCTGGGTTTCCTCTTTACAAACAAATCATCATCATCCATGACATCAACAAGTATATCAATCGCCCTTCCATCGCCAATATTACCTAAAGCCTCTACAATCTTACCCCTCACGTGACGATTTCTATCTTCCTTCCTTTTGCTACATAAAGTATCTATAAAATAGTCCACAGCCCGGGTATCACCTATTTTACCCAAACATTCAGCAGTTTTGCTTCTAATCTGCCAGTCATCACACATATACAAATCCATAAGGGGGGGTCAAATGCTTCATCACCCATACATGCCAGTACTTCAGTGGTATTTCATCTTACATCCGCATCCCCATCATATAACAGTCTTAAAAGTGGTTTAACAGCTTCATCAGACCCTATTTTTCCCAGGGCATTGATTGCCTGTTTTCTAACCCTCCACTCTTTATCTCCAAGAAGAGATATGAGCGGTTCAACAGCTTCTATCGAAACTAAATTCCCCAGTGATTTAGCAGCATTCTCCCTTACTACCCATAAATCATTATTTAAAGCGTCAATAAGCACTTCTGTAACGGAATGGTCTCCTTCACCTATTTTACCCAGTGCAAATACGGATCTCCATCTTACTCCCTTAACTACATCTTCCTTAACTGACTGTATAATGGCTTCAACAGCCCGCCTGTCACCAATTGCACCTAAAGCTTCGGCAGAAAACGCTCTCACACTGGTTAGAATCGGACTTTCATCCTGCCAGCTTTCATATTTCAAAGATCTAATTAGAGGTACAACCGCCCTTTCATCACCTACTTTCTTGAGAGATCTGGCAGCTCCTTACGTACAATATATTCTTCATTTCAAGGGCTTTGACTAAGCCTTCAACATCTTCTATTCCTCTAAAAGATTTATATCCGGGTAAAAACCTCCGTCAGACAAAATATTCCACTCCCCCAAAATTTAATTTCCAGATGGTATATTGTTTACTCTTTTTATTATAATTAATAATTATAATTATCAATGAAGGGGCAATTATTCCATGGATATGGTATAAATACATGTAATTTAATAATTTAAATCACCGTTAACTTCTTATACTATGTAAACCCAAGTTCGATGTATGCAGGGGTGCCCGAGCTGGCCAAAGGGGGTGGACTTAAGATCCTCTGGCGTAGGCCTACGTGGGTTCGAATCCCATCCCCTGCACTTAAATTAACTTACTCCTATTTTAGGGTTAGGAAAGTATTTTAAATAATAATATGAAGAGTTTAGGAAAAAATGATCTGTCAATATATAGTCATAGTATAATAGTGGTATCACCTAATAAAAGATAGTTTTCTAGCCTCAGTGGCTCAGCCGGTAGAGCGATGCCTTGGTAAGGCATAGGTCGGGGGTTCGAATCCCCCCTGAGGCTTATTTTTTTAAGGAATGTGTTATTTTTGATTTAGATTTGATTTTAACCTGGTATTTTCAGGTAACATTTATGGTAAGAAAATACTTCAAAATAGAAAAGAATAAATTTTCTTTCTGTATAGTAAGGAATATCTATGTAGAATAAATATTAAGATAATCTAAGAAAAAAAGAAATAATAAACAAAAGTGGATTTACTTTAGATGATAAGATGTCAAAGACGTTGGATATTTTAATGGCCGGTTTAATCGCCGGTATAGTGGCCTACACCACATCTCAACTGGGTATAGGTGGTACGGTTTTAGGGGCAGTTCTAGGTTCTATGTTGTATCAGTTAATGTCCCATTTTTTAAAGGACCCTGTAGAAAATGTTAAAACTCAAAATATAGAGCGGGAAATCGTCTATATTTTTCCGCTTATTGTTATATTGGCTATAGAAGTAATATATCTCTTGTCAAGCATTTATCATACCCCCCAGGAGATATTTTTCACCCTGGAAAGCGCCACTGGAAACAACCTCTTCAAGCTCATGGGCATCGGTTTAATAGTAATGGGTTTATTCCCCATAATTCAGGGTTTCTATCCGGACATTAAACATTACAACATCAACAAGATGTACGGATATATCCTGGTGGCTGTAGGTGTGGTAAAGCTCCTGGTGGGCTTTGCGGATGTTAACAACCCGGTAGCACAGCTATACGCAACCCTGTACTATCAGGTGAATGAAGTAGTTTCCCTGGTAATTATCGCTACTATCACCTTCGTGGTTGTGGCCATAGCCCGGGATTCTGTTCAAGTATATTATAAGAATGGTGAAGAGCAAGAAAAAAATATTAGTCTAGAGGAAAAGATAGATAAGTAACTGGATTAATTGATAAATAGGTAATATTAAATTAGTTGATATGATGAATATTAAAGGTAAAAATAACACTTTGAAAGCTGTGCTGGATGTTATACTATATGAAAATCCATCCACACAGGATGAAATTGCCGAAAAATTAGGTTTAACCCGTAGATACGTTACTAAACTATTACAACCTCTGGTTAAACGTGGCGTGGTTAAGAGAGCTTACATCCTTGATCTTAAGAAGTTCGATGAGTTTTCTGAGATGTTCGATGAAGAACCTACCTCACGGGAGCATGCTGGAACCTTCCTAATCAAGGAGATGCTCAAGAACATGGCCGAACAGGTCTGCAGTCAGTTTGACATGTCCTTCGATGCTTTCCTAAAATATGATGAGGAAATGGCCAATGAAGCCCTTAAATTAGATTTCATAACCAACAATATGCATGAAAAAATCCGTGCCTCTGTAGACACGGTGATATCCATCAATCCTTATTCTGAGTTCAGTAAAACCATGGTTTTTGGTGAAATTGCCTTTGATCTGGAGCGTATAGCTGATCACACCGCTCAAATAGCCAACTTCGTTTTAAGTGGTTGTTATGAAGTTGATGAGGAGATGCTGGATACCCTGAAATCCATGTTTAAAACCTCCCGGAAAATGGTTAATTACTCCATGAAGGCTTTCCTAAATGAGGAATTAGATTATAAGGATAAAATCATGGATTATGAGGAAAGGATTCACCAGTTACAGAAAAAGGCCCTGAACAACATCGCCCTCCAGATGGCTGATGATGATATGGACAAAGACCGCTCCACATATTACCTGTCCCTATCACGGGTGGTTAAGGCATTTGAAAGGATCGGTGATATCTCCGTAGAGATAGTGGATACTGCGGGTGAGTTTTATCGTAACATCCCCAGAACCACTACGCCTGAGCGTTTCAGACGTCAATGATTGTTTTGTATAATTTTTAATTTTGTATAATTCTAACAAATCCCTTTTGATTATACAATTTTAGACAATCCTTCTAATGTTACATATTTTCTAAATATTCCCCTTATTATTTTACCTTTCTAATTTTTCCATCCACTTTCGATTTTTTATTAAATCATTTTAATTTCTTAGCACTTTCACGTCAAATAACTTTTTCATTCTAGTTTCTTGGAACTTTTAATTGGTTAGATAAAGTTACTGGAAAAATAAATATTTATACTATTAGTGTCTTATTTTACACTATAAGTGAAAAAAAAGGAGAAATTGTAGATGAAAAAGAAAATCGCACAGATGTCTGATTTACATTTTGAAGAATATAAGTTCTCAGAAGAACTTAAAAATAATTTGTTAAAGCAGGTCAGTGAAGAAAATCCTGATTTGATAGTAATCTCTGGAGATATAACTGCACAGGGATATGTAGAAGAATATGTTAAAGCAAAAGAATTTATCGATGAATTAAAATCCACTGCAGAGGTATATGTTGTGCCTGGAAACCATGATTCCTGTAATGTCGGATTACGGCAGTTTAAAAGATTGATTGGCGAGAGGAGGTTTATACACAATGACATGCACAACAGGATGGTTATCATCGGATTAGATTCTTCAGAACCCGATATTCATGACGGACAGATTGGAATAGACCAGAGGGAATGGTTGGTTCGTGAACTAAGGAAAGTTAGAGAAGATATGCGTATAATCGTGACGTTCCATCACCATATACTCCCCATACCCCGCACAGGACGGGAGAGAAATATTTTACTGGATGCTGGGGATATTCTAAAAATTCTAATGGAATACAAGGTCGATCTGGTTTTAAACGGCCATAAACATGTACCCCATGCCTGGAGGTTGGAAGAACTGGTGACTGTAAATTCAGGAACTGCAACCACCAGAAGGTTACACGGCACCAACGTTCCTTCATACAATTTGATTGAACTGGGTGAAGACGAATTACATGTTAAAATGGTAAATACAGAAACTGGGGTTAAAGCAGATTTAGCACATTATCCTCTGGAGTTTAAATTTAAGGGGAAAATATTCAAACCTCCAATAGGGAAAATAGCCAACGGATCGTTGATGTAGTTTAATTTCTTTTTTCTTTTAAAAAAATAAGTAAATTTTATACCGGCGTATAATAAGTCCTTCTTAATTCCCGTAATTTAGCTTCACGGCTTTCATCTTCTCCAATATCAATTTCACAGCACTCAGAAGCTTCTCCATTTTTACAAAAATAGGCTGGTGCTCCCCTTGCTGCCAGGTCGTTCTCTTTCCAGACATCGCAGCTTTTACACTGGCATTCTTCATGGAAATACAGATCCCCGCAGATCGTTTTCCCAGTGGCACAATAAAGTTGGGGTACTTTTTCAGGGTCCACCACAAAACCACTATCAATATCTGCTGAACTTGCTTCCTCCATTTCTTTCCATTGATCTTTTACACACGAACTTTTGGCCTGTACCGGACACTGGGCACATAGACATTTTTCCATATTCTCCGGGTTAAAGTCAATTTCAATCATTCTATCACCATCTTATTTATATGCCCCTCCCTATTTATACATAATGTGAAATGGTGTACACTAATAGCAAGATTTATTATGGTGGACTGAAATAAGAGTATTTTATTTAAATTCAAATTTGGAGGGGTTCAATTGAGGCAAACATCTACCCAAAAGTGGCAAATTTTAATAGCCCTGGCACTGGGTACATCCATGGTCCCCATAAATGCCAGTATAGTTAACGTGTCTCTACCCAGTATAACAGAGTTCTTCGGGGCATCTGTGGCTACTTCACAATGGGTTTTAACCGCTTATCTCATAATGCTCTTGAGTCTGGTGCTCTTTTTCGGCAGGTTCGGTGATTTCTATGGCCAGGAAAAACTGTACATGTATGGGGCGGTAGGGTTCCTGTTTTCCTCTGTTCTTTGCAGTTTAGCCCCTTCAATTCATCTCCTGATAATATTCAGGGCTTTACAGGGTATCACTGCAGCCATGATGATTTCAGTGTCTATTGGGATTATCAGAAGGGCATTTCCAGTTGAATATCTAGGGAGAGCACTGGGAATCTATTCCATGGCCATAGCTGCTGGATTAGCTCTGGGCCCGGCCATCGGAGGATTCCTGGAAAGCGCCGGCAGCTGGACCTATATATTTTTGGTGAACATTCCCCTGGGAATAATCAGTCTGATTATCTGTTACCTGGTCTTAGAAAGAAAGGATGGTGACAAGGTCAAATGGGATTTAAAAGGCACCATTTTGCAGTTCACTACATTATTTACCGTGGTTTATGGCTTAAATCTTGTTCAAACCTGCGGGTTGGATCTGAAAATTCTCATAATCGGATCTTTTGCCCTGTTTACCTTTATCCTATTTATCGTTAACGAAAAGAGAGTTGAATATCCCCTATTAAATTTATCACTTTTCAGGAATGCTAAATTTTCAGCCTATAACCTTGCTCTACTCTTTAACTATCTTTCTATGTATATGGTACTATTCATCATGCCCTTCTATCTCCAGAAGGTTTTACATCTATCGTTAGGTAGTATAGGGCTGCTTTTAACCGTTTCGCCACTGGCCATGATGGTACTGGCACCGTTTTCCGGTTTTCTCTCCGATAAAATTGGATCGAGGTATCTGGCCTTTGCTGGATCCCTTATCTTTGCCCTGGCCCTTTATTCCATGTCTTATCTTACCATATTTGCAAATTCCGGTGATGTTTTATGGAGGTTTGTAGTTCTGGGCCTTGGCGCAGCTTTATTCCAGGCCCCGAACAACCGGTCCATTATGGCCAGTATCTCTCGAGGGGAATCGGGTATGGTTTCCAGTATAATCGTTACCATGCGAAATTTGGGCATGGTATTTGCAGTTTCATTTGCCGGGCTGATACTCTACTCCACCATATCCCCCGATACACTCCAGTCATCCCTGTTATTTAATCTCCAGGCCTACGATTTCACCACCGGCATGCATAGGATAGTGATTTTTGGTGCGATTTTAAGTGTGATCATGGCCTTTCTATCCCTGATAAAAATTCACAGTACCAAGGTAGCGTTGAATTATATTAAAGATAAGATCAGTTGATAAACTGTATCTAAAATAGGAATAGTTAATTGAAATTAATTAAAAAACAAAATCAGCCAGTGAAAGCCTAATTGAAAACAAAAATCAGTTGATTAAAACTAGATTAAAAAAAAATTCAGATCTATGGATAGAGGGAACATATCACTAAAGTACCGACAATTCTTCAAAACTAAAGGTCTTCTTAAAGGGCTTCTCTTTTTTTTCTTCTATAACATGGGCTAGTAGACCGGGTAATCTTCCTATGGCGAAAAATCCGCATCCTGTTTTCCAATCAAATCCCATATCCGATAATATTGCCCCGTTTGCCCCGTCTATATTCATTTTTATCCCTTTTCTTGCCCATAGAAGTTCCTGCATAGACAGGGCCAGTTTCATGTGATCACCGAAACAGCCGTATTTGTAGGAAAGTTTGATCAATTTGGAGGCCCGAGGGTCTTCATTATGATAACGGTGCCCGAATCCTGGGACTTTTTTCCCATTATCCAGGAAGTGGTTAACCAGTTTATTTGCTAGAAGGTCATGGGTTAAGTCGGAATTGTTTTTGTATTTGATGGCTTCCTGCATCACCTTCATGGAGATCTCTATGGCGCCGGCATGATTTTCACCGAAGGCCAGTAAACCCCCAGCTAAGCAGGATGCTACTGGTGAACCTGCTGATGCCATGGTTCTGGCAGCCTGGGTACTGGGCGGGGTAATTCCATGATCACAGAATGATACCAGTACTGACTGGAGCATTCGGGCCTGATTAGGGGTGGGTAATTCACCTTTTATAAGCAGATAAATCAACTCCGGGAGGGTTATATTTTCTATTAAATCCTCCTGTGAGTAACCTCTGGTTAAAAGATGGTTGGGTTCCACTTTAGTTATGGATGTTTTCCATCTGGGATTAACTGGTTGTATTATATCCTTCAGTACTTCTTTAGTTATCATAATCCATTTTATTCTACAACGATAATATTTAAATTTAACCATTAAGCCTATTTTAGTTCACTAATAAGGAAATAATGTCGTCCTGGTTGGTATCCCTTTTATAGACGAAACCAAAGTTTGTAGCATTAAGTCCACATGAGTTCACCAATTAAGAAAGATCGGGTAATAAACATACTTCTTTTCATGACCGAATTACACATTTAGTGTAATTTTAAACACAAATAGTAACACTTATATATAATGGAGGGTTTAGTAAAGTTTGAGGTGATTTATGTGGATACCAAATACATAATCGGAGCTATTGTCATAATAGTAGTAATAATAGGTGTTGCCCTCTATGCTGGAGGTGCCTTTACCAAACCCGAAGGTAAAATAACAATCGTTGGTTCAACTTCAGTGCAGCCAGTTGCAGAGAAGCTAGCCGAAGCTTACCACGCCAAAAATCCAGATGTGAACATAACCGTTCAAGGTGGAGGTTCATCTGTAGGACTTAAGAGTGTACAGGATGGTACAGCACAAATCGGTACATACTCTTCAAAACTGTCCTCAGACAAAGCACCTGGTATAGAACAGTACATGATTGCAAAAGACGGTATATGTATCATAGTAAACAAAGACAGTAACGTCACTGATCTAACAGCAGACCAAGTAAAAGAAATATTCGCTGGTAACGATAGCAGTTACACTGTAGTAACCAGAGAAGAAGGATCCGGTACCAGAGACGCATTTATAGACCTGGTAATGGGCGGTAAAAACGGTACAAACATAACCAAATCCGCCATTGTACAGAGTTCAACCGATGCAGTTAAACAGGCTGTAGCAGGTAACCCTAACGCTATTGGTTTCATGTCCTTAGCAGATGTAGACGACAGTGTTAAAGTTGTAAAAATCGATGGTGTAGAACCATCAGAAGCAACAGTTAAAGATGGATCCTACAAAATCCAGAGACCATTCCTGTTCCTGACTAAAGGCCCAGCTACTGGTGTAACCCTGGAATTCATCAACTGGTGTTTAAGTGCTGAAGGACAGAAAATCGTTCAAGAAGAAGGAGCAGTACCAGTATAACTGAATTCATCTATAAACAAATGAGGGGTTCACCCCCACTTCACCCCTATTTTTTTAAATGAATTTTAGTTTAGGTGAATTTTAAATGAAAAAGATTGGTGTGGCTCTTTACAATAATTTTCAAGGTTCACAAGAATCCTTTTTTAGTTTCTTACATAAATTAAACGTAGATTACGTGGAAATAGGTAAAGAATGGATCCCAGAGCGTGATAATATCGGGCAGACCAGGGATCTTCTAGATATATATGATTTAAAAGTTAGTCTACATATCTCTCCCCAATACAACCTTGCTGAATTTGATGAAAAGAAATGGAAAAGAAACATCCTGGGGGTTTTGGGAGACCTGGGAATTTCCTATGATCTGCAAGTTGAAAACGCAGTCTTGCATTGCGGATGGGTAAACAGGGATGATATAACTCCTACAGCAATGGATGAAGGATTTGAAAGATTTGCTGAGGCGTACCATTTAATTAACGATTACGCAAAAGATTTCTGTCTGAACATTGGATTGGAAAACCAGTGTACTGACGGATATAAATATTATCTATTCCAGGACACCGATAACGTAAACAAACTGGAGGAACTAATTGGTAAAGATATCTCCTATATTTTAGATGTGGGACATTTGGGGCGGTTAGGATTACCCTTAAACCAGATGATGGAAAGAATTGAAGATAAACTCATAGGAATACATCTACACGACTACGATGATTTCGGAAGGGATCATCTACCTGTAGGTATGGGTAATTTAAAAGTAAATGAATTATTCACCATGTTAAAGGGAAAAGACCTGTTTATAACCATAGAAAACCGGTCAGTCAACCATATTAAATATACTCTTTTACATTCTCCATTAACTGTTTTATGCCATCCAGCCTACAAAGCATAAGATGAATTAAAAAAATTAATTAGTACGACCGATATTAGAATAATTACCATTATTCAAAATTTTCACTTGGAGAGGTGCAAGCGATGGCAAGGAATTGGGAAGAATTTCTAGTGGAGAAAGTGCTGCTTTTGGCGGCGATATCATCTATCATTATAATACTCCTTATAATCGGATTCGTTATTCAACAGGGCCTTCCAGCAATGGAACAGGTAGGTCCTTTAAACTTCATATTTGGAATGGACTGGAGTCCATCCTATAATATTTACGGCGTTTTCCCCATGATCGTGGGATCACTGGGTATGATGACACTGGCCTTGATATTCGCCGTTCCATTATCCATTTTCGGTGCTATATTCCTGGCAGAAGTTGCACCAAAAACCATGAGAAGGATTCTAAAACCAACCATAGAAACACTGGCCGGTATACCTTCTGTTGTTTACGGTTTTTTCGGTTTAATAGTATTGGTTCCTTTCATGAGGATACACTTTGGAGGCAGCG
This sequence comes from Methanobacterium sp. UBA279, assembly GCA_002502855.1. Taxonomy (GTDB): domain Archaea; phylum Methanobacteriota; class Methanobacteria; order Methanobacteriales; family Methanobacteriaceae; genus Methanobacterium_A. The sequence continues at coordinate 68,658 of DAQK01000033.1, read as the reverse complement.
GTTTCAGTATGTTAACCGCCTCCATCATCCTGACGGTGATGGTGTTACCCACCATCCTGAGTATATCTGAAGATGCCCTCAGGTCCATTCCCCTGGAATATAAAGAAGCGTCACTTGCACTGGGAGCCACCCACTGGCAGACCATCAAGAACGTGATCTTCCCGGCGGCACTACCCGGCATAGTAACCGGGATAATCTTAGGGATGGGTAGGGCCATAGGCGAAACCATGGCTGTGATCATGGTAGCCGGTAACACACCCATAATCCCCGGTTCCATACTGGAACCTGCCAGGGCCCTTACCTCTAACATAGCCCTGGAGATGGGTTACGCCCTTGGGCTTCATTATAACGCACTATTCGCTACCGGTATAGTGCTGCTCATGATGATCATAGTTCTACTGGTGATCACCAACTACATCAACTACAAACGTAAAGTTACCGTGGGAGGAGGTTACTTATGATATCCATGCCCAGAATCATTTCCCCCCACCATGCACAGAAAATCATGAACGTAGTTCTCTGGGGAGTGGGTTTTCTAGCCATCGTGATACTCATCATCATAATAGGTTATATCCTATATAACGGCCTTCCCCAATTCTCTCTGGAATTCATCTTTGGTAACCCGGTTGGCTCCGGAGAATCTGGAGGAATCTGGCCCATGATTGTATCTACTTTTTATGTGACCTTCATCGCACTCATAGTAGCCACACCCCTGGGAGTACTGGCTGCCATCTGGCTGGCAGAGTATGCCGGAGAGAGTAACTTAGTAAAGGCCATACGATTCGCTGCCGAAACACTGGCATCCATACCATCCATTGTATTCGGTTTATTTGGACTGACCTTCTTCGTGGTATTCTTACAGATGGGATTTTCAGTCCTCTCAGGAGGTCTGACCTTGGCCCTGATGGCCATCCCCACCATACTAAGAACTGCTGAAGTCTCCATTGAAGCTGTGCCACAATCCTATAAGGAAGGTAGTCTGGCACTGGGAGCTTCTAAGTGGCAGACCATTTATCGAGTAGTTATACCCGCCGCAATACCCGGGATCACCACCGGTATCATTTTGGGTATGGCCAGGGCCATTGAGGAAACAGCTGCTATATTATACACAGTAGGTGCTGCTCTGGCTATTCCTATGTCCATATGGGATCCGGCAAGGCCCCTCCCGTTGCACCTCTATATTCTGGCCACGGAGGGTGTATCATTACCGAATGCTTATGGTACAGCGGCTGTTCTGGTCCTTATAATTTTAATAATAACCATATCCACGAACTATCTGGTGGAAAAATACACTAAAAAGATGATGGGTAGATAGAAATGGAAAATATAATAATTGAAGTTAAAGAATTAAACACATATTTTGATGAATCACACATTTTAAAGGACGTATATCTTGACATACCAAGAAATGCCGTAACTTCATTGATAGGGCCGTCGGGATGTGGGAAATCAACCTTTTTACGAACGTTGAACCGGATGAACGATGTTATTCCAACATTTAAAAAGGAAGGAACCATCTTTTTAGACGGTAAAGAGATCTACGACCCTGATGTTGATGTGGTCGACCTCCGTAAAAGGGTGGGCATGGTCTTCCAGAAGCCCAACCCCTTCCCTAAATCAATCTTTGAAAATGTAGCCTATGGACTGCGAGTTCACGGTAACAACGATAAGAATGACCTGGAGCGAAGGGTGGAAGCCAGTCTTAAAGAAGCAGCCCTATGGGATGAGGTTAAGGACAAACTTGATGATTCTGCCATGGGACTTTCTGGTGGGCAGCAGCAGAGACTGTGCATAGCCAGGACCATAGCTGTTGAACCCGAGGTTATCCTAATGGACGAACCTTGCTCCGCATTAGACCCTATCTCCACCACTAAGATTGAGGATTTGATCCATAAACTCAAAAATGAGTTCACCATAATCATCGTTACCCATAACATGCAGCAGGCTACCCGTGTTTCCAAATATACGGCCTTCTTTTTACATGGAGAGATTGTTGAAAAGGGACTTACCGACAAGATCTTCATTGAACCAGAAGATAAACGAACAGAGGATTACATCACTGGTAGGTTTGGATGAGTTTAATGATCACCATCCTTTAACTCGGGGGGGTAATATGTACAACGTGGTATTAGAAAACAAATTAGAATCATTAACCAAGGACGTCCTGATTTACAGTAACCAAACCACCGACCGGATCGATAGAGCGGTAGATAGTTACATAAATGATGATGTGAAACTCGCCAGGGAGATAATCAAATCAACCGATGAGATAAACAAGAATAGTTATAATATAGAAGATGGTTGCCTGAAGGTTCTGGGGCTTCACCAGCCAGTGGCTAAAGATCTCCGTATGGGGGCAGCCATACTTAGAATATCCATAGAGTTGGAGAGGATAAACGACTTATCTGCCTATATTTCAAGGTACACCATAGATTCTGAAGAGAGAAATTTAAAAATCCATAAACCCCCACACCTGATGTTCATGTCCCAGACTGTACAGAACATGCTCAAAGACGGAGTAGGATCCCTGATAAACCAAGACCTGCATCTACTGAAACGTTCCACAAAAAATTATAACAATCTACAGGACTTCTACAACCAGATGTTTTCCGAATACAATGAACTTACCCATGGAGGCTCACAGACCTATTTAATCCTTGTTGGGAGAAACTTGCTCAGTATGGGGCATCACGTCATGGGAATGGCCGACAGGATAGCCTACTCTATTGTCGGGAAACGTGTGATGCATACTAAACTTTTCCACAACCTTTTAATGAGGTGAATTTAATATTATGTGGTTTCCTTTCAGTGAACCGGAAATGGTGATAAGAGGCAATTTAAAAAAAACTCACATACCTGATCTAGGTTACATAAGGTTTATAGATAAAGGCAACGAATCCATCCTGTTTATAAGTGAAGAAAAAATAGTGGGAGCATGGTACCTGGACATAGATACACTGGAAGAATATTATGAAACTAAAGCAATGAAATTGATGATGATCAGCCCCGAGTCTAAGGTAGAAATTTATAAGATGAATGATAAACTTTTTAATACCATCCTGGAACTGAATGAGGAATGTAAATTATCGTTACCTGTAGAATTAGACTTCATAATTGATAAATATGATACAAATAATCCGGTTGACCGGGACAAGTTGTTACTCAAATATGGAATACGAGATCCGTCTGAAAATGACTTAGACACTTTAATAAAGGAATATACGAAATAGGAGAGATGGAAGATGGCAAAAAAATCCCCGAGAATATTTTTCAGGAAAAGATTGAAGGAATTAAGAGATTACATGGAAGAAATGGGCAAATATACCCTGGAAGCATATAAAGACTCCATAGATGTCCTGTTTAATTATGATGAAGAGAAGATAGCCACTATCATGGATATCAATGAGAAAGTAGACCGGATGAACTACCTGCTGGAACAGAAAACCATGAGCATAATAGCATCCGAACAACCAGTTGCCAGGGATTTAAGATTCATAGAAGCATCTATAAAGGTAGGAAGTCATTTTAAAAGAATGACTGGACTGGCATCCAACATCGCAGAAGTATCCAACCATATAAAGGATGAAAAAATCCCGGAAACACCAAAGAAAGATATCGAACATATGGCCGACCTGGTGGGCAGTATGGTCAGTAAGAGTATCACTTCCTTTTTAAACCAGGACGTGGAAACTGTTCGGGAGCTGCATCATGATGATGATGAAGTGGATGACCTGTTCGATACCACCCTCCGGGACATCACAGAAAGCATGTTCGATGAGAAAGATGCCATTTACTACATGGTCTACCTGCTCTTCGTGGCCCGTTTCCTGGAGAGGATCGCCGATCGATCAGAGAGTATAGGCAACCGGACTGTGTTCATGATTACGTGTGAGCAGCCTATTTAATTCTCTGGAAAATTTTTTTATTTTTCTTTTATTTTCTCCCTTTTTTTGAATTTCAAATCCTTAAAATTATCAAACATCAAACCCTTTTTTTATCAAAATACAAATTTCAAAAGTTTTTCTAAATCAAAGTACATATATGATAACTGGTAGTTATCATGATGGAAAATAAATTAACCAAGTACAGGGAAAAACGTGACTTCAACGTTACCCCGGAACCCTACACCAGCGAAAAAACATCCGAGAAACCCAGGTTCGTGATGCAGAAGCATAAAGCCCGGAATCTACACTACGATTTCCGCCTGGAGGTAGATGGGGTTTTAAAATCATGGGCCGTGCCCAAGGGACCGTCGGTTGATTACACCCAGAAGCGACTGGCCATACCCACTGAGGACCATCCCGTTGACTATATAGATTTCGAAGGCATCATCCCCGAGGGAAACTACGGTGCAGGGACGGTTATCGTCTGGGATACCGGCACCTATCGCAACTTAAAGGAGAAAGATGATCAGGAAGTTCCTATGGAGAAGACCATTGAAGATGGTCATGTGGAGTTCATTCTTGAAGGGGAGAAACTCAAGGGTGCCTATGCTTTGATCCACACCGGTAGGGAGGGGAGGAAGTTCTGGTTGTTTTTCAAGATGAAGGAGTTGAACAGGGATACCCGGGATATCCTAACTGAACGGCCAGAGTCTGTTTTGAGTGGGAAGACCGTTGAAGAATTGGAAAAAGAAGGATAATTTATTTTTAACTAGGTAATTATTTAACTACGGCTACCTAAGGTTTCAAAACAGCACTGGCGTGCCTGTCAGCCCAGCACTGAATACAAACCCCCACCGGGAGTCCTGCTGTATGTGTATCAGCGTATTCTATTTTAACATTCAGGGCAGTGGTCTTACCACCTAAACCCATAGGTCCAATACCTGTATCGTTAATTTGTTTTAGTATCTCTTTCTCCAGTTCAGCGATTCTCTCTTCGCTGTGGAATACACCAACTTCCCGAAGCAATGCTTTCTTTGCAAGCTTCATGACCATATCAGATGATCCACCAATTCCTACGCCTACCACGGTTGGTGGGCAGGGTTTTCCACCTGCTTTTATCACGGTATCCACCACGAACTTTTTGACGCCTTCCACTCCGTCGCCCGGGAGTCCCATCATTAGGGCGTTGTTGTTTTCCGAGCCAAAACCCTTGGGGAAGACTGTGAATTCTATGTATTCCCCTTCAACGAGTTCCACGTCAATCTGGGGGATAAGTTTACCCAGGTTGTTACCGGTGTTCACCCTGGTCAGGGGGTCGACCACGTTGGGCCTGAGGGGAATTTCCTTAGTGGCCTTCTCCACTCCCTTTCTTATGCCCTCGTATAGGTTTTCCACTTCCACCTTCCCTAATTTTACAAATACGATGGGGAGGCCGGTGTCCTGGCACATGGGAATTTCCAGTTCCTCTGCGGCTTTGATATTCTCCAAAATAGCCTCCAGATTTGTCCGGGCAATATCCTGATCTTCCCTTTTATAGGCTTCCTCCAGGGCTTTTCGAACATCTGAAGGTGGTTCTATTACAGCCTGCTTAAAAAGGTTGCAAATAACGTCTTCTACTTGTTTTTGGGTGATCATAATTCGTCTTATATTAAATTAGCTTTAATTACATATTAACTTATTTAATTAATAAAAATTTGTTGATATACGCGATATAGTAATACTAAATTTATAGAAAATATTATATACTAAAAGAACATATCTACCCGTGTAAGCGTGGTTAAACGGTAGTAATACTATTATTACCGAATTTGAAGGTTTTTTATTAACTTAGCCATTGACTCCGAAGTAGGAATCCAAAACCACGCATTGGATTCCTACAACTATTGTGCATATGTTAGGGCATCTAAATAGATTTTTTCGCTCAAATGTATTAAGGATGCCCTACATTATTGTTTTTTTGGCCTCTGTAGAAAACATATAAATTTGTACATAAGCTAGTATCAACTAAGATGATCTATAGGTGTTTTGGTCGAAGCAATATCCATTAAAGCTTATTTATGCATTTAGAGTGCTAAAACATCTTTACGGTCTTATAATCACGAATATTTCAAAGCATTAAAATTCCATCATCAACTTTTGATGATGATTTCTACAGAGCCGTTTTTTGATGCTTTTTCTAATTGATAACATTGATTTTTATTTCCAACAATTTTCCAGCTTAAAATAAATTAATTATTACTATCCTGTCTTATTTTCAGTATTTAATAATACTCCTTTAGTGAGTATTACAAAAAAGCAAGATCTAAGGCCAAAAGTAATAATAAAAAAGTAATAATAAGTATTAAATAATATGAGTTTCTAAACTCCTTTCATCAAATAAAAAGGAGGTGAAAGTATGAGAAAACAAGTGATTTTACTAGTAACGGCATTTGTTTTCACACTAACGCTCTGTGGAACAGTTACAGCAGTGGATAATAGTGGAAGTGATCCTGGAGATACTGTAAATTCAACTGATAAACCAAATTCATCATCAAAAGTAAATTCGCTGAAAGAAATCACAATTACTGGTAATGTTCGAGATTGTGTAAATGATAAACCTTTTAAAGGCGTAACGGTAACAGCCTCACATAACTGGAATAAACTAGCTACCATCAAAACCGATGATCAAGGAAGATACAAGCTGCAATTTTCGAGCAATTTAAACAAATTCAATGTGACAGCAAGTTATGAAGGGCATAAATCCTCATCTCAACTGGTGAACACTATTTCTAATACATCAAATAATTCAATGCAGGGGAATGCTAATTTTAAATTGGGAAAACCAAAAGTTCTGTTTATATTAAATGGTGTTAACCCAAAATTCATCGACGCTGTAAAAGAATGCAAGTATTTAACAATAACCGTTTATTCAGCGAAGAAACTTCCAGGTACTATTAAAGTCACGGATTATGACCTGATCTTCGTTGACTGGTTGTCTTCAGGTTCATCGAATTCTCAGAAAATAGCTGGATGGATGAATGAAGCTAAACTGGCCATCATAACTGCTAACTACGGCATGGACCTTTCAAGTCAGGTTATAATTGCAAATGAAAATTTAAAGTATCAGTATATACGTGATTACTGGAGTAACATGAACAACATAAATTCCAAGGAACTTTTAAAATTTATTGGAGTTAAATTCTTCGCATTAAATGTGGGACAGCCCCAAGCACCTGTTGCAGTAAAAAAGGAAGCAATTTATCATCCTAATGCCAGTAAATTGTTTGATAGTCTCTCGGATTATGATAAATGGTACAGATATAAGTCTGGTAAGCCCACAGTTGGAATTATTTTCCACGAAGAAGACTATAAAAAAGGCGATTTTGCAACTATAGATGCTTTAATAAGTGCTTTTGAAAAAAAAGGCTACAATGTCATATCCTACTTCTATCAGCATGAAGGTAAACCAGACATCAAAAAATATCTTATGAGGAATAACAAATCTGCCGTAGACCTAATCATTCACTATAAGATGTTTGGATGGTCAACTAAAAGTATTACTGAAGAAGTACAGGCTGATCTTAAAAAACTAGATGTCCCTGTTTTAAAAGCCTACAAATATTTCGCAGATTATAAAAGCTGGCTTAATGGAAGACAAGGAATACAGGCATCCAGTACAGGAGTCACCATTGTCCCCTCAGAAATGGATGGTATGTTTGACCCAATCATCATATCGACACAGGAACTGGATCCCAAATATTCTCCATTTGACGTTACATTATACAAACCAATAACTAGACAGATAAACTGGATAGTTGATATGTCCGTGGCATGGATAAATTTGAGATATGAATCTAACAAAACTAAAAAGATTGCCATTATCTACTATTGGCACGGTACAGGTAAAGATACAGGAGCAACAGCTGGACATTTAGATGTTTATAGCAGTTTAAGCGTTATATTACAAGCCCTAAAAGACAACGAATATAACTTAGGATCTGGTAAATTACTGGATAAAGATTCTTTAGTAGCGTTGACTAGAAAACAAGGTTTAAATGTCGGTGTCTGGGCTCCTAATGAAATTGCAAAACTGGTTCAAAATAATCCTGTAATTTTGATCCCCGAGTCTAAATACATTAAGTGGTTTAATCAACTCAATGCAGCTAAGAGAAATGAAGTAATCAAAATCTGGGGTAAACCTCCAGGAGACATCATGACCTACACCAAAAATGGTGTTAAATACTTAGTTCTACCTGTTATCCAATATGGTAATGTGATTCTAGCTCCAGAACCTGCCCGGGGATACAACCAGGATATGGATGCATTATATCACAGCGGCAGTGTCCCACCAACCCACCAGTACCTGGCATTTTACTTCTGGCTTAAGAAGGACTTTAAAGCAGATGCCATTATTGACATGGGAAGACATGGCACCGTGGCATGGCTACCTGGAAAAACTGGACCCGGGCTTGATCGAGATAACTGCTGGCCAGCTATCGTGAGTCAAGACATACCCGTAATCTACCCCTTCACTGTGGAAGGTAGTGAAGGTCTTTTACCAAAAAGACGTCAGGGTGCAGTTATGATCAGCCATTTAATTCCAGCTGTAACTGTTTCAGGGCTTTATGGAGATTTAACCACTCTTAATGACAAGATTAATGAATATAATTTGCCCAACATCGATGTAGCCACCAAAAAGAAGTTAAAAACCACTATCCTGCAGATGGTCAAAAACCTTAAAATCAATGAAGACCTTGGTGTGAACCTGAATACAATCAATGACAAGAACTTCGACGAATTTTTGGGAGAACTACACGAGTATTTAGGGGAAATACAATCTGAATTCATTCCTTACGGGCTACACGTATTTGGGCAACCTCCTGAAGGCGATGAACTAACTAACCTTGTTCAATCCCTTTTGGGTTATGGATTTAGAGATTATATGAAAGCCAAAAATCTTTCGGATGCTCAGGTACAGTTGATGCTCAAAAAAATATTGATTGAGAAAAAAAGTGTAAAACAGGCCCAAATAGCAGTGCTTGGTAAAACATTAAGCGATCTGACCAATTACTTCAATGATGCAAAATTTTACGCTACACAAATCAACAATTGTACCAACGAGATTAATGGCCTTTTAAGGGCTTTAGATGGTAAATATATAACTCCGGGCCTTTCTGGAGATCCTATAAGTAATCCTAATGTACTTCCCACTGGAACTAATTTTTATTCTTTCGATCCAAGGAAAGTTCCAACCAAAGAAGCCACCGATATAGGTATTAAACTTGCACAGGATCTTATAAATAACTACAAGAAAAAGACAGGTAAATACCCCACTAAAATATCCTTTATGCTATGGTCCTGCCATACTCAACAGGATATGGGAGTTATGGAAGCAGCTATATTCTACTTGTTGGGAGTCGAAAGAGTAACCGATCCATCAAACCCCAACATCGTCACAGATGTTAAATTAATCTCCAACTTAGGAAGACCAAGAATTGATGTAGTAATTACTACCACTTCCCTTTATATGTGCATGTTCCGATGTCGTTTAGATTTAATTGATAAAGCAGTGAGACTTGCAGCCGCTGCCAGTGACACTCAAACAAACTATGTAAAACAGAATTCTGAGAACTTATACAAGTACTTGAAATCAAAGAGGTACAATGATGAAAATGCAAGAAAACTCTCTATGTGCAGAATATTCTCTCAAGAAGAAGGTGATCACAGTAATGCAGCGCAAAACATCTTATTAACCAACAGTGCATGGGAAAACGAGGGTCAAATAGCTAATGCTTTCATCGGTACTTTTGGAAACGTATTCCAGGGATCTGAACTAAACTCCATTCACTTAGAAGATTTATTTAGACAAAACCTAAACGGAAGTGAAGCAGCAGTCTTCAGGCGGGTAGTCAGTGAAAACGATCTATTTGGGGACAGTGACTACTTTGGATACTATGGAAGCCTAGAATTGACTATTAGGAATATTTCTGGACGTGACCCCTTGATGTACGTCATGAATGTGGAAAACCTGAATAATCCTAAGCTCGAAACACTCACTGAATCTCTCTGGAGTGATGTAAGATCAACGTACAGCAATCCAAAATATATTGGTAAAATGATGCAAGCTGGAGCTCCTGGAGCTGCCATATTTGCAGGGTACATCCGGTATTTGACTAAATGGAGGATTACTTCGCCAGAATCTGTAAGTGAAAACATGCAGGAAGCAGCCTACGATGTATTTTTCAATGACAGAAATAAGCTCGGTCTTAAACAATGGTTCGATAAAAACAATCCGTATTCATATCAGGCCATGGCTGCTGAACTCCTCGGACTGATTAAAAAAGGCTATTGGAAGCCAAGTAGTGATGTAACGGAAAATTTAGCTAATATTATGGCTCAAAATGTGATTAACAATGGTGTAGCCTGTTGTGACTGTACCTGTGGTAATCTTGCCATGATGGAATGGGCTACCAAGTACATCAGCCCAGATATGCTGGCTCAATTCAAAAGTCAAGTATACGCTTCAACGCAATATGTAGGTTTCGCACCATCTCCAACTCCTAATCAGCCAAGTGCACCCAGCCAACCAGGAGAACAAAGTCAACCAGGACAGGCTGAACAGTCTGGATCTAGTGCCAGTACAACACCTGGAGAACAGCAAGTTTCAACATCATCCACACCAGGTGAAGAAGGAGAACAGGGAAAAACCCATGAGATAACAGAAGTAGGTCAGCAGAGCCAATCCCAGAATACAGGAATGCCCATAGCCGCCACTATTGGTGTGATCCTTCTGGTAGGTTTAGTAGCAGTTGGTTATTTCAGAGGAAGGATTAGATAGTCAGTTTAAAATTGCAACAAAAAAATTTTTCCCCTTTTTTATTTTTTTATTAAGAAATGGATTCTTTTTGTATGAAAAACTCAATTATAAGTTAATTCCTATTATAAATCCCAAAAATAGTGTTGATAGGCTCTGTAGAAAACATATAAATTTGTACATAAGCTAGTATCAACTAAGATGATCTATAGGTGTTTTGGTCGAACCAATATCCATTAAAGCTTATTTATGCATTTAGAGTGCTAAAACATCTTTACGGTCTTATAATCACGAATATTTCAAAGCATTAAAATTCCATCATCAACTTTTGATGATGATTTCTACAGAGCCTGTTGATAATATAGTGGAAATGGGTAGGGCATCCAATTAGGATGCCCTTTTGGCATGGAAAACAAAACCGCAAATATACAGGTTTTGGATGAAGGGAGAAAAAATTGGTAAAGATTTAACTTCTTTCCCTTCTACACTTTAGGTTAAGATTTACCCATATATAATACTTTCTATATGATTTGTATTATTACTTTTCTTTTGAAATTCTTTATTTTTTAATACTTATCATGGATCTGAAAAGTTTTCTTATTTGAAACCAGGAAAAAGAGGAGGAAATTAAGGGATCTTTAATCAGATCCCTTCAGACACCCGTAAATCTTTCAACTAAGGAGGTTTATGAAACCGGGTGAAATAGTATTTAATTTCAAATCTAGTTTTTATCTCTTCTACTATATAAAGTTAAAGTTTACTTTAATTTTTATCAAGCAAAGTAGAAAAATTTATATTCCAGCAACCCCTTAAGTTTAGTTGAATACTACTCCCTGAAGAAAAAAAACCAAATTTTAGAGGTGATAAGATGGTAGAAAAAAAATCACCACCAGAAGGATGGCCACTGGTAAACGGAGATTACATGATAGGTGACCCTCAAAGCCCTGTGGCAGGGGCAACACTGGCTTCCCATATCGAAAATGTACTTATAGATGCTGGGGCGGCCATTGCCGGACCCTGTAAAACTGAGAATCTGGGTGTGGAGAAGATGATGGCCAACATCATATCCAACCCCAACATCCGATTCCTGATTCTATGTGGATCAGAAGTCCAGGGACACGTCACCGGCCAGAGCATCGTAGCTCTCCATGAAAATGGTGTTGACCCGGAAAAGAGGAAGATAATCGGAGCCACTGGAGCTATTCCCTTCATAGAAAACATACCCGATGAAGCAATCGAAAGATTCCAGGCACAACTGGAGCTTATAAATATGATCGACACCGAAGATCCCGATTTAATTCAAGCAAAAGTTAAAGAGTGCATAGAAAGCGATCCAGGAGCGGTAGAAGAAGAAACCATGATCTTCCATGTGGAAGAAAGTGAAGAAACTGAAGAATACCAGGAAAAAATAGAAGAGAAACTTAAAGATTTCGTTCGTATTCTTTTAAAGAACTGTCCCACATAAATTTCACATTCATTTTTTTTGAATACCCCTCCGCATAAATTTCTAGTCAATATAGGGGGAAAACTCAAGTATTCACTTATTTATTCTGAAGTTGTATTTGGATGATTTTTCATCCCATTGTTATCGTGTTAATATCCACTTTAATTTTTCTAAACTAAAATAGAAAAATATAATATCTACTTTACTTTATTTTTATTCAGGTATTATTGAAATACAAAAATTTATAAGGAGGTGAAAAAGATAAGAAAACAAACGATTTTACTAGTTACGACCTTAATTTTCGCACTGATACTATGCGGAGCAGTGACAGCAGCAGATCCACAAAATACAAACACTCGGCAAGTGAACGATTCAAATGGCTCAGGTGCAGCTCAGGATGATTCTGATCCCCGTATATATGGAACAGTGAAAGAAATCTACAACGAGAGTTCAGGGACCTACACCAACCTTAACAAAGCCATTCCTGTTAAAGGTGCTAAAATCACCATAAAAAACCCGGCTAATGGTTCGACCATTGCCACTGGAACCACCAATTCCCAGGGAAAATATGATATCAGCTTCATATCAGCGCTCACCAAGTTCCGGGTTGAAATCAGCTATTCCACCTACAAGAAATTCACAACAAGCGTAACACCCACCGGATCACCCGTACCAACGGCCGTCTTAAATCATACCTTCATGCCGGATATCGCCATACTGGGCTCGGATGGAGCCATGGGTGTGGAAGTACGTAACCTGAACAACCGGAGACTTATCTATGTAAATATTTATCAAAGCTCTACAGCCACTGATCCCAACCCAGAAGACTGGATCATGAAGTACGTGAACTTCGCCTACATCAACATGGCCATGCCTGGCTCGGGTATGTGGGATACATGGTACGATGAACTACTTAAAAGCCCGGCCAATTTAAACTATAAAATTTCCAGTGCCTTCGGATATCCCTGCGACACTGATAGTGATCCTTATGGTGGAGATGGATTACACCTCTTAGGTGGTCATGATACCAGCGACACAGAAAACACCCTGGAAAACACGTACATAGCTTCTTACTATAAACTAGCTTCTGGAACAGTCACACAAACAAATCTAAAGTACATGGTGGAGTATATCTACTACTTATTAGGGGAGACAACTACTAATCCCACTAAAAATGGGAAAGGTCCATCTATGTCCGCCCCCAGCTGGGGATTGTACCACCCGGATTATCCTACCAAAACCACACCGGCAGCTCCTACCCAAAAACAGTTAAAAACATGGATAGAATCGAAGCCAGGATTCACTGCCTATGGTAGCTTAAACTGGGAAGCAGAATACAATAAATGGATTCCAACACGCAACAGCATATATGAGGAGTTTGAAACATGGTACAATAAACATAAATCAATAAAAAGCCCCTTCATAGTAATCGTAAGCTACACTCCTGGTGGGGAAACCATCGATAAACTCATCAGAGAGTACGAACGCCAGGGACGGGCAGTATTTAACCTGTTTGAAAATGCCGATACTCCATCAGCAAGCACCCTTTTAGAGGAACTGGTTTTAGGTAAAGACGGAAACGGTCCCATGTCCCGGGGTGTGTCGGCCATAACTTCGCTGTTTTCCTGGTCGCTAAACTACGCGAACATCTCTGCAGGTGGTGCCACCGATGAACTGGAGAGAATCAACCTGGAGGTCATCAAAGGGATCGGGCTCCTAAGCCCAGACAGTTTAACCAATCCACTGGGAGCTCAGTACGAATGGACATTTGCCGTGACATTCCCCTACTTTGAAGGTGTTTCAAGCCCAATCGTCATATCTTACACCGATAAAAAAGACAAAGAACATGCTTTAAATGCGGGAATTAAAAAATTAGTCTCTTTAACCAATAAGTGGGCGAAACTCAAAGAATTACCCAATAAAAACAAAAAAATAGCCATAATTCTCTACAGTTACCCACCGGGAAAAGCAGAGATAAAAGCCTCATACCTGGATGTTTTCCAGAGTGTCCATGATCTCCTGGTGAAACTAAAAGAACAGGGCTACAACGTTGGAACCGGGAAAATCCCCACAGCAAAGGAACTGTACACCCAAGTAGCAGAATTTGCTAATAAAGGTACCTGGGCACAGAATCTTCTAAACCAATACGTGAAGAAGAATCTGGTAACTCTTAAAGCCAATAAGCAACTGGTAGATGCAACAACATACAGTAAATGGTTCAGTCAACTACCAAAAGCACTGCAAGAGCAGGTGATAAAAAAATGGGGTCCTGCTGTTGGAGATATTATGACCTACAATGGATCCCTGGTTATCCCCGGCATGATGTTCGGTAACGTGTTCATCACGGTACAGCCCAGCAGGGGCTGGGAGGAAGTGGAAAATTACCACGATCCTTACCTGCCTCCCCACCACCAGTACATAGGTTTCTATAAATGGTTGGAGAATGTCTATGGTGCCAACGCCATGATACACATGGGAACCCATGGAACCCTGGAATGGTTACCTGGAAGAAACGTGGGACTGCAGGAGGATGACTGGCCCTTCCAACTGGCAAACATACCCAACATCAACCCTTACATAGTTTCCAATCCTGGAGAGGGTATGGTGGCTAAGGACAGAGCCGGTGCACTTATAATCGACCATATGACACCAGCCATGGTAAGATCAGGTTTATACGGCGATTTAATCGTTATCCATGACCTGATTCACCAGTATGAAAATGCGAAGAATGTGGGGAACAATCAGATACTACCTGCACTGGAAAAACAAATCAAATCTAAAGCAAAGGAGTTAGGACTACCCGCTCAACAGAAAGGACAGACATTAAGTAAATGGCTCTTAGAAATCCATGAAAAATTACATGAAATCGAAGACGACATCATACCCCTTGGTTTACACAGCCTGGGCAAGGTCTTAACAGGTGAAGAACTGGTAGAAGAGGTGTTCACCATTTCCTCGTCCATGACCAGCATCACAGACCATATGAAAGCAGTACTATATCCAAAGATAAATCTGGGATACTACGATATGCAGAAGAACCCGAAATACGAGGATGAACTAGAAGCAATAGATAAAAAGATCAGGACCTACATCAGGCAGATAGCAAATGGAAAAGACCCAAACAGTTTAGGAGTTAAAAATACCGACCTATTAAATGACCTCAAGTACTGTAAAAAGATCATCGCCAAGATCAGGGATAATCAGGAATGGAAGAACCTCTTAGATGCACTTAGTGGTGGGTTCGTTAGTCCTGGACTGGCAGGAGACCCCTCTTATGCAGATGTCCTTCCCACCGGTATGAACTTCTACGCTTCCAATCCCAAAAAAATGCCCACTAAAGCTGCCTGGGAAACAGCCAAGAAAGTGGTTGACCAGTTATTAACCGAGCACTACTTAAAACATGGTAAATTCCCGGAAACAGTGGGTATGGTGATGTGGGGTACCGAGCTACTTCGAACCGATGCCATAGCCATAGCCAAATTCATGTATCTCTTGGGTGTTATGCCAGATTGGGATACCAATGGAGATGTCAAACCTAAATCCATCCTAATTCCACTAAAGAATCTGACCATCACTATCAACGGCAAAACCATTCAAAGGCCTAGAGTAGATGTCTTCACCACCGCAGTTACTGGTAACGAGATGTGGATCAACCTGATGAACAACGCGGTTAAATTAGCGGCTGAAGCTCCCGGTGAAACTATCAAACAGAACTACGTTAAAAAACACTTCAAAGAACATCCATCCCTGGACCGTGTCTTCGGCCTACCCGGAATGGTGCTGGAAGGTACCGGAGTATCAAATCTACTACCGAACACCAGTAAATGGAAGACCACCACCGAACTGGTCAGTGTCTACACATCCAGAGTATCCTACGCATGGAAATCCACACCCAACGGAGTCAACATTGAACAAAACAGAGATACTTTCCAGTATCTGCTGGGAAGCGCCGACATGATAACTCAGAATATAGACAGTACCTGGAGACTGCTGGATACGGATGACTACTACGACTGGTACGGTGGAATGTTACTGGCATCTCGAGGTCTGGGAGGTAATCCCGATGATATGCTGGTAGATATCAGGAACAAAAATAAAGTGGTGACCAGGACAACCCAGGAGGAAATGAAACTGGAAATACAATCTCAACTTTTAAACCCTGCTTACAGGGATGCCCTGTTAAACACACCCAGTGGGTGGATGGAATACGCGGAAAAATACAAGAACCTCTTTGCCATGGATGTTACCACCGGTAGTGTGAGTGATACGATGTGGACCCTGGTTGCTCGAAATTTTCTGGATCCCAAGTTTTCCGGGAGAGAAGATTACCAGGCCTTCGCCACCCAGAGTATGATGGGATGGGTTACCGAAGCTGCTAGAAGAGGCATCTGGAAGGCAGATGAAGCACTTCTAAACTCTCTGAAGGACAAATACATAAACCTGGTAAATAAATACGGAGTATCCTGCTGCCACCACACCTGTACCAACATGGATTTCAACAACTACATGATAGTGGGATCATCCTTAAGCAGTGCACAGATCCAGCAATTTGCCAATATCTTAGAAGGAGCTACTGGTATATCCATAGGTGTTCAAGGAAGTCCGGGACAGACTACCGATCCCAACCAGGGAAGTCAATCAACACAGGGAAGTACCACTCAAGCTGCACCTGGTGAAGCCAGCACAGCCAATGCAGTCTCAGGGGCCGGGCAGTCATCAGACAGTAACAGCCAGAACGTTCACGAAATATCAGAAGTGAGCAACCAGAGTTCGGGGCAATCCAATATGCCCGTAGTGGCCATAATAGGAGTAATTCTTCTGATGTGTCTTGTCGGTATTGGGTATTTCGAAAACGATATCAGGAACCTTATAAAAAAGTAATTTTCCCCTTTTTTTATTTTTTTAAGGAAATTGAAAGGATCATGGTAATAAAATATGGTATGAAATGGCCTGTTAAGTATTAACATCTAATTAGTATTACTTTCAAGCCTTAAATCAAAGAAAAAGTAATAATACAAATTAAATAGAAATTATTATATATCCGAAAATTTAACTTTAAGATGATTATTATGTGGGAAATATTGTGGCAAATGGGAATATTATCGGCGATACTTTTTTTCGCATTGAAAATAGGCATGGCCATGGGTTTTGCTAACTTATCTAAAAAGGTAGCGGCTGGAATCGCAATTGGCTATGGTTTAGGTATATTAATACTCACCCGGGTTGCGGCAGAATACACTGACTATCTTTACACGTTGATGTACGATTACAACTCGGTTATCTTCCTTATAATGGGGGTGGTTATTCTTTATGCCGGATGGCACACCGTTAAAGAATGGAAGATTCACCAGAAAAATCATGCATCGGCCACCTGCATGGCCATGATTGCACCATGCCCATGCTGTTTTGGGGCGGTTCTGGCAGTTATAATACTCATGTCACCAGTGATAGGGGTTTCGTCCTTTGTAATTGGCCAGTATTCTGCTGTCGCCCTGTCTGTACTGATAGGTGTTTTTTATCTGTTTTCGAACACCATCGTTCGATTTATTAAACAACCCTTCCCTCTAGTTCTAGGGAACTTCATGATGTTTATGGGCTTTTATTTCTTAGCATCGGCCATCGTAATCCCCAACATAGCCACTGTATTATCCAGTGAAATGAGTCCTATGACCATACCCTCCATTGAAACCATAATCTATGCATTAATAGGGTTAGTAGGTTTAATTATCCTTGGAGTGTATGTAAATAAAAAAACCAGTAATCTTATACAATAAAAATTAAAACGGTGATAACTTTGGTAGCAATTCCAGGAAGTGAAATGTTAGGTTCAGTCTTACACGTCATTGCACAGAGCCTTCTTATACCGGTGATCGTGGGTCTTTTGGCCTTCATGGTGTACGCCATAATTACCTTTGGAGGTCTGATTTCAGAGCATTCAAGCAGGATCCGGTTCGGTACAGAAAAAACCGGGAAATTTATTGAAGATATATCAAATCCAGGCACACCAGAACAGATAATTGAAAAGGTAAATGAAAGTGGACTGCCAACCAGCAGTAAAGAGGTGCTTATAAAAATAGCATCCACCCCCAAACTTGGCCCTAAATCCAGAGAAGCATTAGCCAGAAAGTTGATAGAAGGCGAAGAGTTAAAAGCAGCTAAAAGTCTTGAAAAAACAGATATCGTAACCAGGTTAGGCCCAACCCTCGGTTTAATGGGGACTTTAATCCCCATGGGTCCCGGTCTAGCCGGCCTGGGAGCTGGAGACATAAACACTCTGGCACAGGCCATAATAATAGCCTTCGATACCACCGTTGTTGGTTTAGCAGCCGGAGGAATAGCATATGTTGTATCCAAAATAAGGAGAAGGTGGTATGAAGACAATCTATCCACCTTAGAGACTCTTGCAGAATCAGTACTGGAGGTTTTAGATAATGCTACGACGAAGACGACGGCTGTTATCGCAAAATGAAGAAGACCCCATGGCCGGGACCAGTAACCTGGTAGATGCTATGCTAGTACTATCACTAGGATTTCTGATCTTCTTGGTGGTATCCTGGAACATGCAAAGCGTGGTATTTGCCGATTCCACTCCAGAAGAAAAGCAACAAACCATGGAAGCCATGAAAAAGGCCGCTGAAGTACAGATGGGTAAGGAATTAAATGAAACACCAGACACTTCTTCTGGATCAGGCGGAGAATACGTGGAGATGGGTACCGTCTATAAAGATCCAGCCACAGGTAAACTAATCATGGTTGGCGGCTGACGATTTGGTAAAGGAAGGTGGTATGTATGGAGAATCAAAACCGTACATCTAACGTTGATGAAAAACTGAGGAAACTAAAAATGGAAGGCATAAAAAATGTAAGTTTACTGAGTTTTCCAAAGGCGAAGACAATAGATACCCTTCTTTATGTGGATGATTCTATTTTAACGGTGAAAACCGTGGTTAACATAGATGGTAAACTGGAGATTTCCATTGAGAAGTCTGGTGAGAATTAATCCGATGAAGAATACATTTTCTCCAACTATTTTCCAGATTAAAACTCCACCCATAACTCTAAATTAAAAATTTCTTTTTTTTACAACTTCTTCTCCATATGCACCGTCTTTAAACTATTTCCCGTGTCTTCCACTATTTTATAACCATTGGAAAGCCAGAAATCCAGTGATCCCTCCACAGTTTTCTGGGTGTAGAGATAAATCTTATCGTATCCCTTCCTGCGGCAGAAATCTTCCCCTAATTTCACCAGGGTTGAAGCAACACCCTTCCTGCGCCAGGGTCTGTCCACAAAGACCCTGCAGACACTGACTGTAGTTTCCGGACTGTAAGCATCTTTGAACATCTCAAAATCCCTATCATATGCCCCTATTCCAATATATCCAGTTATTCTACCTGTTTTTTGATTGATGGCCATGTAGAAATCGTTTTTCTCAGGAGCTATGTAATGGGATTCCATATCAATAATATCTTGATGATAGCGAGCAACGTATCCGTAACCAAATTCATCATCTATTAAATTAAAAAGAAACCCATGCATGTTATTATACAGGGATAAATCCTGTTTTTCCAGTTTTCTGGCCTTATAATAGCTCATGGAAATTCCTACCCATAATTATTACCGAAGAGATGAAATACACTGATAAAGTAATACTAACAGTATTATTTATATTAAAAGATATAAAATATTCATATAAAAATTTAACCATTTATCACGAAGAACAATGATTTAATATCACTTCGTAAAGGAATTATGAACTTCAAATACTTAAAGGAACTGGAAAATTGCCATCTATGCACCTGGGACTGTGGTGTAAACCGTTTAAATGGAGAAAAAGGGGTCTGTGGAGCTGGAATGCCAGAAGTGGCCTATACCAATTTCACACAGGTTTTAAAGAGTTACTCCATCACCCTGCTGGGCTGTTCCTTCTTCTGCACTTACTGTAATGCCTACCGTATCTTCCAGTATCCTGAAAGCGGTTGGAGGTACCGGGGATACGTGGATCCCCCTGCTTTAGTCGAAGAAATCCTCCAGGCATTTAAAAGCCAGTATGCCCAGGATATGTCCGTAAACAAGTTGAGTTTCACCGGTGGAGAACCATCAATCCATACACCCTATCTGGAGGCGGTAGTGGGACTTCTAAACAAGGAAATTTCTGGTCTGGAAAAACAAGAAAGTCCCCCACTGGAAAAACAAGGGATTTCCCAAATGGAAAGCCTGGAGAGTCCCCACCAGCTGGATGTGGGCCTGGCCACCAACGGATTCATCACCAGGAAAACCATGGAAAGACTCTCTAAAATTTCATCCTATATCAACTTCGAAATAAAGGCCTACGATACCGAACTGCATCAGGCCCTTACCGGAGCACCTTCAGAGCCTGTCCTGGAGAATGCCGAGTGGTTGGCCAGGAAACATCCAGAAAAAATCCGGGTATTCCGTACCGTGGTTATCCCCGGGATAAACCAGGAAGAAATCCATAAAATCGCCAGATTTATCCAGGAGATCGACCCATCCATCCATTACCGGCTGGTGGGTTTCAGGCCACACTTCATGCTCTACTATCACCCCACCCCTACGCGCTCCCTGATGCAAGAGTTAGTGGAAGATTGTAAAAAACTGGGCCTTAAAAACGTTGATTATTCTGGTTATCACCCTGGTGGAAGTCAGATGACCGAACAAATCAGTGACAATGGCTTAAAAACCCTTTACCATCATTTAAACCGGGCAGGATGTTACCGTAAACCCAGAAACTGCGGAGACTGTCCAGAAAATCATCACTGCCCCGCTGTGATTTTAGAGCCCTGGACCAACCTGCCTGATGATTGAAAATAAGAAACGAAGCTTTGAATTGAATAAAGTAACTAATTAAATTTTTGGAGAAGTATAGAAATTTTTACCCGTAATTACATCAGAAGAACTCTTGATTAAATCTAATATATTTATAGGCTGTGATTAATAAAAAAAATTATGTAAGGTTATAAAAATTGGTAGATCAATTTTATACCTTTAATAAAATACGGGGCCAAAATAAATGGAGGATATTCAAAAAAGAAATACTATATACTGCCAGGAATGTGGAAAAAAGATTCCAGTTTTCGCTAAAAACTGTAAACACTGCGGATCAAAGTTTAAAAAGCCATTAAAATTTCTTGCAAATGACAATTCTAATAATAAACTGAAATGTCATTCTTGCGGTACTATAGTTAAAGAAGAATACGCCTACTGCCCAGAATGTGGTTTAAAGATCCGGAAAGGAATATATCATAGCTGGGAAATTAATGGCCTTCAATGTTCTAGAAGAAGAAACTGGCCTAAAAGGGCTTGCAATTTCCTAGTAATATGGGCGTAATTAACCTGGTGTTGACTTCACCACTATTTGGTGGGCCTCTTAATATTTTCTCGGTTCTCATCTACGCATTTAGATCTACGAAAGCTTGTGTTGAATGATAGTTCAAATTATATAAATGCTTGATACTAGTGGAATTATAAATTGTAGACTAAATGAGGATTTTGATTAACCTAACTTTTTAGATTTTGTTTTTGTGTATTTTTGAATTTTTACAAGTGTTTTTTTTTACTTATTTTTTGGGGTTGATTTATTCATGTTTTTTTGGGGCGCTATTTTTTTGATAGCATTCGCTAGGGTTGTGTTTATTTTTTGGTGGGTGTTGAGTTGTTTTTTTAGGTTGTAGCCGAAGCAGTTGATATAGTGTTTTTTTGGTGTGGATTTGTTGGATGGTGGTGACTAGGTGATGGTTGGAATGGATGATATTTTTGATCATGGCGAAGGGTCGTTTTCAGGGCGCTTCAAAATATTCTTTGTTCTGGTAAATTACTTTTCCAGGTTCACTAAGGTCTATTTTTTTTGGCTGTCGTGTACATTTGCAGGAGTGGCACTTGTACAGCCCCTATCAAAAAACCGTGATCAATATTGGTTTTAGTGTGTGGTTTGTGGCCAAAGTGTGATTTTTACCGCCTTTTTTTTAGGCCAGGTTTCCTCTTTATTTTCTCCGGGTTTTGGCTTCACCTCCACGAGGCTCATTTAGTTGTCTTTGCAGTTCATCCCCAAATTTCCTCATCTTTACCTGTCTTAGCGAGGCATTCCCGGAAATACCACACCGTAGTATGGTCGGGAATTAGTTTCGGGAAATCCCAGAAATTTCATAAAAGGAAATTCGGTCCGTCACCTGGCGTTCTAGCTCAGGATCAGATAAAACCATGCCATGCCTGAAGAACCAATAGCTTAGTCATCAATATTTCATCATAATTAGGGCCTACCACCCTTTTCAGTGTGATTATCATACATGGCACAGTATAATTTTCTAGTGATGGGTTGGATACTATCTTCCAGAAGATTTAAACCTTCTGGAAGACGATGTATCCTTGGTGTTGAACATGGTTAGTTTAAATTGTACTTTATTAAACTTTTCGGATAAGGATTTGTTTCTTTCGATTTTTGAGGGTTACAACAATGATTTTGAGTATACTGCTGATGGAGTTTTTCCGCAGAACAACACCTTCTCTATGTCCAAAATGTGGGTCCCGGATGAATTATAACTGTCACAACACATACCGTAAAGCGAGTTTTTGGGCGATGTTAAAATTGGGCGGTATATTTGTGTTGCCGGAAATCCTGTGAAGAAGAACGTAGTTTTTTCTGGGAAAAGTTGAAAGGCAAGTTTTTTTTTGATACTTTGAACTTTATTTATCAGCGTTTTGAGGGGTTCAACATGTCTCATATCAGGGCATTGCCTCTGTTATGGATTTGATCTTTCCTCGTGGAAAAGACACCATATTAAATCCTTTCAATGATTCTGTGGAGAAAACAGACATTCCTCCCCATGGAAAATGTTTATATTGTCCATTATGACGAACAATACCCTAAAAGGGGTCGAACGCAGAAATACCGCCTAACACTCCTTAGATAGTGTTACTGGTCAACCGATTGCTGATGAGCTTTTTGATAAAAAGGATCCTGAAACCATCAAAGTTTTCCTTGCCAAATATTTAAACCCCCTGATAAAAGGACTTTTGTGGTTACGGACCTTTATCCCAGTTATCCTGATGTTTTACAGGAATTTTTCGGCGATAACCTGATTCATCAACCTTTGCCTCCTGCACCTGAACAAGCGCATAGTTAACGATTTCCCGCAAAAAACAACCATCAAACAGGAACTGATGAAATACCGACTTTTAAACATCTTCTATAACCGTGAGGCCGAAATAGAAATCTTGAAAAAAAAACATGGGCCAAAGAAGAAGACGAGCAGATAAAAAGAAAACGACCAGGAAAAAAATACAAAGAATGGCTAAAAAAAAATTACAAAGAAATCCTTCAACAAATTTCTCTACCAACAAAAAAAGTTGGAACGCAGACACCAAACCCCAAACCTGGAACAAAAAAACCCTATTTTGAAGCTCTGGAAATGTTTAACGAGCTAATGGAAGAAATCAATTCATTCGACCTGCTTGTGCAAAAAAAGGCTGTGAATGATAGAGAAAAACTGGGAAAAGTTCACCACTTTCTATTTTGCTAAAAACGCACCAGCCACCAACAACCCCCCCTGGAAAACTACTACTCCACCAGTCTGAAAACACATAGAAAAGAAACAGCTCAGAACCGACAGAGGAATACAAAACCACACGAAGCTCTCAACAATGAAAAGAACAGGACTACTGGACAAACACAAAAAAACACTGTTAAAAACATTCCTAAAGTTCACACACTTCCTAAAAGCCGGATAAAAAAAGCTCATCCCACCAAAAACCCCAAATAAAAAAACATAGTAGCGTTAGCCATCATCTTTTTATTCTAAAATAGGCTATTTTCAAGGTTTTAACAGTGCTTTGAACGGGGGTTACCGAAGAATTAGGATGAGAAATCCATATTCCATCGGCTTGAGATAGTTTACCAGATGCAGATAAGATGAAAATTTTGAGCAGGTGAGCAAAAAGTTTAAATATTCACTAGATTAGAAGATAGTACCATCAGAACAGCTTCCCCCTATTCATTATCTCGTTTGGATCCAGAACATGGAGGAACTTCTTCCAGACTTCAGCAAGATACCCTATTCTTTCCGCTGTCGGCTCTATTATACCCGCATATGGTCTGAACCAGCCATAGATACCTATGTCAAGCAGCCGGTGAAATTGCTTATCGTTATAATTCCTCAACTTCTCGCCGAATCCCGCATCACTTCCGTCGTAAAACACATCAAGCTCGAAATAGCAGAGCTGCCCGTGAAAACTGTATATCGGGTCAATATAGAAATGAATGTGGTCCTTGGGTATCCCCACCTCCAACGCAGTCTTCTCATGCACTTCATAATACCTCGCAGCCAGCGTCAAAGGTCCATACAGCCCGATGCAGTGGTAGTTCCCCTTACCCGGCAAGCCGAAGACCATACAGCTCTTCTCCGCACCACCCAGGCTCTCATCCTCGAATGTTCGCGCGAACTCAGCCGGTAATTCCAGTATCTGCCCGCTTGATTCGTTGATATACTTACGTACCAGCTTATCTTTCGCCTTGAATATACTGTCCACACCTTCTACCAGCACGCACACCACGAACTTCGGCAGCTTATCATATGCGTAATCAAAAGTGCCGAAGATGCCTTCCAACCAGCTCTGATTATCCACTAACCGGATACTTGCCGCTAATTCATCATGCATCAAATTGTAAATGAACGCTGTCGGCGTGCCCACATCGTCAAAACCAATGAAGTACTCTTTCCTGTTATCATACAGCCGGTAAAGTTTCGCTGTTAATTCGGTCACCACACCGCACGTACCGGGATGTGCACAGAACATACCTGCAAAGTCAGGACCCACACCGTATCGGAAATAAGGCATCTCAGAAAGTGCTCGTGAGCCGGTTTTTAATATCTCGCCGTTCGGTAGTATCATCTCATACGAGATCGTGTGGTCATGGCCGTCCGTAGCCGAAGTTTGGTATATTCCACGCAAGTAATAATTTGCCAGTACGCTCACGGTAAGGGGCGCATCCGGAAATGCCGGTCGCAATTTGTGCTTTCGCGTCTGCTCCAGTAACATCCCAAATGTTACTCCCGGCTCTACGGTCGCAGTCTTCATCTCGGGGTTTATCTCCAGGATTCGGTTCATCCGGGACAGGTCTAATAATATGCTGCCGTCATGAACTGGGATAGTCAAGCCACGCACGTTTATTCCCGTACTATACGGAATCACGGGTATTTTATGCTTATTTGCAAGCATTAAAACCGATCGCACTTCTTCTTTAGTCCCGGGTCGCACCACGTACGCCGGATTTTTTGCGGGTACAAAGTGCCAATGCTGGTCTCTCGAATATGATGTGCATATTGCGAGGTCGTCAGTCGCATTCCCTTCCCCTACTATCGCTTGCAGTTCATTTACTAATTTTGAAACTGTTTCATTCATCTTAATCACCCTTCTAAACACCTATTTACAAGCTCCACAACATCATACACTTCCAGTTCTTCATTCTCCGCAGCTTCCTTTAAATTCCGTTTACAGAAAGGGCATGCACTCACAAGTGCTTCGGCACCCGCTTCTTTCACCTCTTTCAGCCGTTCGGCAGCACTCCATAATGCAAAGTCATCGAATGCCGACTTCACGCCGCCACCGGAGCCACAGCACCATGCTTGCTTTTTTTCTCGTTTCATCTTCTTTATATTTGCTACTTCGCTCAAAACTGCTCTTGGCTCTTCATATATACCCAAATCCCTGCCCAAATGACATGGGTCATGATAAGCGGCTTTCAGATTCTCCTTCTTCAGGTTCATATTCCCCAATCGTGTTAAAAACTGCGTGGAATGCACCAGTTCGACACCCATATCAGGATAATTCTTCTTGAACGTCTTCAGACAGCCGGGACAGGTAAAAATGACGGTCTTTGCGCCGCTCTTTCTTATCTCCTCTATGTTGTGTGCCACAAGTTCCTTCGCCGCTTTTACCTGTCCTGTTCTGAATAATACCGAGCCACAACACCATTCCTCGCCCATCACCTGATATTTCAGCCCTAATTTATCGAAGATTCCAAGCATAGCATCTGCAATCTCCGGCACTCTATACCGGGCAGTACAGCCGATGTAATACATGACATCTGCATTTTGGTCGGTTGTTTCCGCTTTGTATTCATACTTCTCACCATACGCATTCTTCGTCTCTTTTATCTTATCCACAATAGACTTATGTGCATCGAGAATCCAGCCTTTACTTGCCAGCTCGCTCCGCATCTCTTCAAACAGGTCCGGAGCCCCCAGCTCCACATTTGTTATCTGCTTACACTTCTCGTAACACGCGCCGCATACTGTACAGGCATAGACTGCATTCAATAGCCCATCTGAAGGTTCTGTTATCTCGCCTTCTAATATCGCTCGGAAAATCTCCATCTTGCCCGGTGCGTAAAAAGCTTGATAGCCATAATATTGCCCGCTGGGGCATAAGGGCAACCATTCCGCGTTTGGATGGAAGCTCGCAATGCTGCACAGCTTGCATTTCACACAATGGTGAATTGCACTCAGTATCTCTTCCCTTTTCAGTTTCATATACATAATCTCACCTTACTCCTACTATAAGAGGATTCCTATTTTCCTTACTTGCCGAGATTGTTTTAGAGACCTGATCCCTTTTCCGATTTCTCGACATCAAAATTCCTTGATTCTTACTGCTCTTTCGAGGATTTTTCGATAGCTTCCGCTACATTATCAAATGATTTTAGCGTTTTTCAGCGTACATAGCTGATACAAGTTGAAAGCGAGTGCTGTAACCATCATCTTGACATGAACCCTCAGGACGGTAGTAACCAACACCCTTCCCGCGCCATAAGACTCTCTTTATGACAGCGTGTGGTCTCTCGCTTGGCGATCTCAACTTGCATATTAACCGATTGCGCTCTTTATCGAGCTCTCCAAGCGATAACTCTGTAGTTCTGCGTTTCATAGTGAAATCAATGCCCTTCGCTGGCACGCCAAAATAACCTCTATCTCTGAGCACAACTTCGCCCTCAGTAGATAGATGGACTTGACTATCATACAACGATGCAGTTGTGGTTTCTATTTCGCGTATCAGGCCGTAGTCGATGTCTGTCTTTTGATGCAGCTTGTACCCGAAATGAGTTTCATTGCCTTTCTTGGCCCAAGTTCCATCCTTGTTGCGGCGAGTCTTGGCATCACCACCACGCGATTTCTTGGACGATCCAGGATAGGCTTCGATGAAGGTCGCATCCTGGATCGTTCCGCGCTTAACTTGCAAGCCTATGGCATCCAGCTGCCTTTGAAGCTCTGCCCAGACCACCTTGTCTTTTTCTGTCCTGGCCATGCGCTCTCTAAATAGCCAAATTGTTCTAGAATCTGGGAATGGATCAGGAAAACCGAGAAAGGACGTAAATGAAATGCGGTCGGCCATTTGCCTTTCGATCTCCAGATCGCTCCAGCCATACCATTGCTGAAGTATCAGAATCTTGAACATCAGAATAACATCGCAGTTTGGCCTTCCCCCCCTTTCTCACTCTTGTTGTCGTACATTTCGTCGAGGATACGACGAATAGGCGCCCCATCTATCAATTCCGATATCCGCAACAGCCGTGATTTCCTTTGCTTTGCGTTAAGACCTCGAAGCACCCAAGTGGAAAAAGAATCCATAGTAATCAAGATTATTAATAGTATATAAAGCTATCGGCCCTTTAGAATATATGGTTTATAGGAATCCTCTATAGCCCCATTTTATAAAAGGTTTCCGATTTTTTTGCTGTGTTGAATAACTCTTCAAAGCTCTGCAAGTGATTGTTCTGTCAGCACTTTTCTCTCGTTTTAATGTATTATTTATCATATTATAAAAAGTAAATTTCAAAATGACCTCTTGCATCATATTTTCCATTCTGATCGCGGTCACATGCTCTCCTGATATTCTTTTCACCGCAGGGGAACTGGACCGGTTCGAAGCACTAACCAAGGATGCAGTCATCGTCGGCGACGCCGAGGGGGGAAATGCGCAACGCCCTCGTGAAAGCCGAGAAAAAAATTCCAATTGGACCTGATCCATCTGATCCGTGACACCGGCTACAAATATTATGGCAAGACAAAAAAAACTAAAATTTGACGAACGGAACCAATTGGTCAACCAGCTAAGGATCATCATCTATTCCCTGAAAAACAGGGTTAACAAACCCATTCCCCTACCAAACACGGGTTAGGTCAATTACACCGTATACCAGCTTAAAAAACTAGCCGGCGAATTATTGAATTTGAATTGTGTTAAAACAGCATCATTCATCCAAAGAAAACACACCAATAACGCCGTGACCTTCGCCATATTAGCCGCGGGGAAGAGAGGTGCCCTGGAATTCAAATCTCATCGAACGATTGATGGGCGAGATCCAGAAAAGATGCAAACACAAATGGATGCGCTGAACCACCAGAGAATTAAATGCAATCCTAAAACCTCATCCTAACCCGTCACACATCACCCCGAAAACTTTGCCAAACTCAAAAACCAGGTGATGAAAACAGAAAATCTAAAAAAAACATAAACACACAAATCAAGATCACAACTGGAGAATTCTAACCAAAGTTGAAACACAACTATAATTCTTTATACTTAATAATTCTCCAACGATCTCCTCTGGAAGGTCCCATCGGGAAATACGGTTATCCAGCTAAACTTTCTCGGAGCTATTCCTTCCCTTCTACAACTCCTACTTATTATAACATTTTTTAAATACTTTTTAGCTCCCAAATAGGCACTCTTCATTTCTTGGCCGGTGGGAGTTCTGGATATGCCCTTTGAAGGTTTAAAATCATTTATCCCGTATTCTATTTCTGGATCTATAGTTGAAATGAACAGGGCAATATCTTCTATTTCAGACTCATCTACTATCACCGGTATGTAAACTGTTTTGATGACGAGCTTGATTTTCCTATGAATTGCCCTTGCATTATGTAGTATAGAACGATTCGAAAAACCAGTATACTGTTTGTGCAGTCCTTCATCATAGGCCTTCAAATCCAGCATTATCTCCTTCAATCCGGCTGTGATTAACTCATCAACGTATTCTTCATCTAAAAAGGTAGCCATTGGTTTCTATTACCACATAACTAAAATTTAGTTTAGAAACCAGATCAAGTAGATAATCCCGGTTCAGGGTGGGTTCCCCTCCGGTTATTACGACCTCCTGGGGCAATTTTTGATAGTAGTCCAGGGAAGCTTTTTTTACCAGGTTCACCATTCATCAACACTCATATTTTTCCCTTTGATACCCCTAGCTGGACTGAAACATCCTCTACATTTAAAATTACAGTCAGAAAGGGTTATCCAAACCCTTGGTGCTGTTTCTGATAGGGTAATAAATGGAATACGCCGATATTCCATTTAAAACACCGTCTATTTTTTTTATTCCTGCATAATCCCTTTATTGAACTTTGCTTTCGTATTCTCAGGATCTATTTTCAATACTCTATCGTAACACTCCATTGCTTCTTTAAATTTACCTATGGACGCCAAACTATTACCTTTATTGATCCACGCATTAACATTATCTGGATCCATTTCCAGCACCTGATCATAGGTTTCAATGGCTTTTTTATGTTTACTCCCCTCTGCCAGGGCTATTCCCTTGTTATACATGGCAGTTGTATATCTCGGGTTTATTTCCAGAGCTTTATCATAGGCTTCTACCGCTCTTTTATATTCCTTAATTTTTTTAAGGGCTATTCCATAGTTATTCCAAATTTTAAAGTTATCAAGGTTTGTTTCCAAGGTTTTCCTGTATTTTTGTATTAGTTTTAGAGATTTTATCTCATTACGAGCTAATTTGTATATAGCTAATATGATTATTATTGCCCACAACAGGAAACGAATAAATTATATGTATCAGGTGATAAATATACCGGGATAAAGCTCGATGTCAATATTAAAAGCAAAAGAGCAGTTAAAGATCCAATGTACATCTTTTTTTGGTAGTATCCCTTTAGGCTGAATATGCCGGTTACCAATTCTACAGAACCAAAAGTAGCGAAAATTAGGAAGATTGGGTTTAAGTAATCTGCTGTGATGATTAGGTAAAAGAAATACAGGGTAAGGAAGATCGATCCAGTTACTATGTCTGAGGTAGTTTTTTTTTCATTAAACACCCATTCTATCTTGTTTTTTATCTACATATCTGTGAATTTGATATTTTATCAGCTATTCTTGAAGGAATCATTAACAGAGCGTAAATAATTATCAGGTAAGTAAATATCTGGATTCTGGTCGCTAAACTGTTAAACATAAGCTAAACCCTTCTGTTAATAAGATAACAAAAACAGTCTATAAATAACTATCTATAAAAAATTTATTACGATAGGCTATTTTTCCAGTGTAAAAGTATTATTAGGTGAATCAACATGAAATTTCTTTTAAAAGAGTAATTTGACCATATTTCATTGTTAAAAGCTTATGGAAGTAAAAAATTTAAAATAAACCCGTTCAATGAGGTTTTTTTATCTATTAGATTGCTCCTACTATTTCACTAAAATAGAGTATGATTCATTTATAGTTGAAACATAATTTAGTAATACTTTTTTTAAGAAAAGTATTTATAAGAAGCAGAGTATACTCATAACCAACAAAAAATACCGGAGGTCTAAAAATGGAAGAAGATTTAAGGTACTTACTTTTAGGGTACCGTAAGTATACAAAGACAACCCAAAGAGAACTGGCCAGAACATTAGATATACCACTTTATACCTACACTGCACTGGAGATGGGGAGTTTCAAACAACCATCGGAGCATTTACTGGGGAAAATAAAGGCATTAACTACAGAATTCAACCAGGACGATCTTAAACACATTGGCAGAGGTTACTGGATAAAAGACGAGCTGGGACCTGACTTCAAGTACTTCCTTAGAGGTTTGGAAGAAGAAAAAGGCGTGAATCTTAAGGAATTGGGTGAAACGCCTAGTGAAGAATGCTTTCAAGCCATAGGAAGTGTAGATATAGACGAATTTGATGTGCTGGAGATAGGTAGAACCTTGTCCTTCACAAAAACCAATATTGTAAACTAAAAAAAAATTTTTCAATTTTCCCTTTTTTTATTGAAAAAATTTCAAAAATGGTAGTCCAGTTAAAATTTTATTACAAAAAGGGCTTAAAAATGACATTTTGTATTAATTAATTAATACTTTTCATAAGCAAATAAAGATTATAGTAATACTCAGGGAAACGTTTATATTATGAAAATCCAGAGTCTAAATGAGGATTTAGGGGTTAAAACATTGTTTATAACGTATTACCTGCTTTATAAATGAAGTTAAGAAAAGTAATACTAGTTTGAACAACAGACCGTTAACCCCACTTAGAAAAAATAAAAATGAGGAGGCGAAAAATTGCATATACCAGATGGTTTTTTATCCTGGACATGGCCCATATACTATGTTATTATGTTTGTGGCCCTGTATTTCTCCCTCAGATGGGCGAGAAAGAATCTTGATGAAAAGTTGATTCCTTTGATAGCAGTTTTATCAGCTGGAATATTCGCAATAATGTCCATGAACATGCCTATACCCTTTGGTACAAGCGGACATATGCTAGGTGGCGCATTGGTTGCTATTGTATTCCTTGCACCCGAAGCCGCAGTACTTGTACTCTTCATAGTACTATTAGTACAGGCTCTGTTCTTTGGAGATGGAGGAATAACTGCTCTAGGTGCAAATGTAGTTAACATGGGGTTAATAGGAGGTGCAGTTGCATACTTTTCCTTCAGAGGCCTGGAAAAGTTCACAGGCAAATATCCTGCAGCAGCAATAGCTGCATGGCTATCATTGTTTATAGCAGCTGAAGTAGTAGCGGTAGAGATGTGGCTAGCAGGAACATTCCCATTAGACGTAGGACTAGCTTCAATGGGAATATACCATGCATTTATAGGTGTAATAGAAGCAATCTTAACCGTGGTTGTACTCATTGCACTTGATAAACTAAGGCCAGATCTGCTTGCCTGGAACAGGAAAACATCGGGTGGACAAAAACTCGAAGGAAGTGAGGAGGTGGCTGCCAAATGAGTACCAATGATAAATACCTGGTTATCGCGGGTGTAATCATTTGTCTGTTGATAGCCGTCATGTCACCATTCATTGCATCACCTGATCCTGACGGCCTGGAAAAGTCGGCAGAAGATGCAGGTGTTCCTGAAGTCGAAGCTTCATACGAATCCCCATTCCCAGACTACACCATTGAAGGTTTGGATAAGATTGGGGAAATATCGGCATTGGTTATAGGTATAATTATTACGTTGATAATAGCCTATATTGTTGCCATAGCACTCAGAAGAAGAAACCCACCAGAAGCATCCAAATAAATCCCCCCCCCTTTTTTTTTATTTTATTTTTTTTATTAAATCCTTTTTAGGATAAAAAAAAACATAAACATCAGATACATTTCAAAAGGAGATTCCTCATGAATGGAATAGGCTCGGTTAGAGAGCTTGAAAAGGAAACTGAAAAGGAAAGCATCCTCCATCTAATGGATGGAAGGGTGAAATTAATTCTATTGATATTTATTATAGTGTACGCTGTGTTTTCTACTCAGATAGTAGTACTGGCTTTTTTAGAGTTATACCTCCTGCTTTTAATTTACATATCCCAAGTTTCATTTAAAACTTCTTTCAAAAGAATATTGCTCCTACTGCCCTTTGGAGGGTTCATAATCGCATTCCAGCCATTCATACATCCTGGTGATGTGATATGGACTGGAATTTTCGGCTTACAGGTTACACAACAGGGTCTGATGTGGGCGGTGCTTCTCATGTCCAGACTCATAGTGGCTTTAACTTCCATAGTGCTTTTATCATCTATAAGTCCTATGCAGGAAGTTGCCCAATCCTTCAGGAAGTTAGGCATGCCCCGGGAACTGGCCATGATATTCAGTCTCATGATCAGGTTCCTCTTCATGTTCTACGATGAACTGCACAGGATCATGCACGCCCAGAAAGCCAGATGTTTCGATGCCTTCAATAAGAAGATTCCCTACAAATGGAGGATGAAACAGTTAGGTTACACTGTAGCTATGATGTTCCTAAGGGCCTATGAACAGGGCGAAACCATCTATATGAGTATGGCCAGTCGGGGTTTTTCAGATGAGTCAAATCTCTACCATGACCGAAAGAAGAAACTAGGTAGAACGGAGTACATTTACATCGGTGTTACCCTGTTGATTGTAATCGGCCTGCAAATCCTGGCAATGACCCATTTTTACGAACTGGGTGTTTTAGGAATGAACATTATATAAACTTTTTTTGCGTGGAAAAGATATTAAAAACTTTCAATACAGTAAAAGGGATAATAAATGACCAGAACCATTATCCAAACTGAAAACATGGGATTCACCTATCCTGACGGTACGTCCGCACTTCAAAATATAAATATTGAAATAAAGGAGGGGGAAAGGGTAGCGGTAATTGGTTCCAACGGTGCTGGTAAATCTACTCTTTTTGCACATTTCAACGGTATCAATAAACCAACTTCTGGGTTTATAAGGATCCATGGCAAGCTCATGACCTACCGAAAAGAGGAACTGGTCCGTATAAGACAGAAAGTAGGTATCGTCTTCCAGAACCCAGATGATCAGCTCTTTGCACCTACCGTTATTGAGGACGTGGCCTTCGGACCCATGAACCTGGGACTTTCTGAGGATGAAGTTGATGAACGGGTGGAAGAGGCCCTGAAACTGGTGAGGATGACTGGGTTGGAGAAAAAAGCACCCCACCACTTGAGTGGTGGACAGAAAAAACGAGTAGCCATTGCCGGTATCCTGGCCATGAGACCTGAGATCATGGTATTGGATGAACCAACCACGGGACTAGATCCTACAGGTGTGGATCAAATAATGGAAATACTCTACATGTTAAACAAGGAAGCTATGAGCATCATCATCGCTTCCCATGACGTGGAGATGGTCACCCAGTTTGCAGATAAGATCTTCGTACTTCACGATGGTGAGATAATCGGTCAAGGCACAACCGAAGAGATATTCAATGATTGCGAAACCCTTTATAAAGCCCATCTGCGCCCGCCCAAATCAGCGGAACTTCTATATATGCTTAAAAATGAAGGTTTCCCTGTTAACATTAAGTTAACTGTTGATGAAGCATATCACGAGATATTACATGCCTTAGGAAGCCATGCTTATCATAACCTGCTGCATTTGGTGAAAGATGAACTCCACCGTAAGCTCCTGCATGACCTGGGAGAAGATAAATATCACGAAGTTTTACACTTGCTAGAAGAGAATCAAAAGGATGTAACATCTTCCTAGAGATTTACCCTACTATTATTTAAGAAAGCAAGTACATACCTTAATACATTAACTGTTTGAGGAAATATCTGTCATAAATTAATGAAGTTGCGAATTTTTTACAGGTTAAGGGATGATATCCTTGAAAGATCATGAAGATTCCCCTGAAAAAACACTTCAAGAAAAAAATCACCACCCTAAAGAAGAAAATAACCATTCAATAGAACACGAACATAGAAAACATCTTGAACAAGACCACTCCAAACACGAAGAATACACAGAACATTTAAAACAGAACCACACAGAACACGAAGAGCATGTAGAACATGAACATAAAGAGCATCTGGAACACGATGAACACACAGAACATAACCATCACCAGGCTATGATGGCTGATTTTAAGAAAAGGTTCATAGTATCTCTGATTATAACCGTCCCTGTCTTTTTCCTATCAGAGATGGTGCAGGAATTACTTGGTCTGCATTTTCTCAGTTTCCAGGGTGATATATACATCCTGTTTCTCTTATCATCCTTTGTATTCTTCTATGGGGGTTACCCCTTCTTCACCGGCCTGGTAAGTGAGTTGAAAGTCAGGCAGCCGGGTATGATGACCCTGGTAGCGGTGGCCATCACCACAGCCTACATCTACAGTGCGGGAGTTACCTTCGGACTTATGGGTATGACCTTCTACCTGGAACTGGTCACTCTAATCGATATCATGCTACTGGGGCACTGGATAGAAATGCGCTCTGTGATGGGCGCCTCCCGGGCGCTCCAGGAACTGGCTACCCTCCTTCCCAAGAAAGCCCACCGAATTGGTGGAGAAGGTGAAGTTGAAGATGTACCATTGGAGAATTTACAGGTGGACGACCTGGTACTGGTAAAACCGGGAGAAAAGGTACCTGCCGATGGTATTATAAAGGAAAGCCAGTCCTATATAAACGAATCACTTCTCACTGGTGAATCGGAACCCATCCTCCGCAGTGCAGGGGAAGAAGTTATAGGCGGCTCAATCAATGGCGAAAGCTCTATTAAGGTAATGGTGGAGAAGATAGGTGAAGATTCCTTCATCTCCCAGGTGGTGAGTCTGGTGGAGGAGGCCCAGGAGAGTAAATCACATACCCAGGACCTGGCCAACCGGGCCGCTTTCTGGCTGACCATCATCGCCCTATCTGGTGGTTTAATTACTTTACTGGTGTGGCTGGGAATGTTAGGCCAGGACTTATCCTTCGCCCTGGAGAGGGCGGTGACGGTGATGGTCACCACCTGTCCCCATGCCCTGGGGTTAGCCATACCCCTGGTAGTGGCTGTCTCCACCGCCATATCTGCCAAAAATGGGGTTCTAATTCGTGACCGCCAGTCCTTTGAGAACATGAAAAACATCCACGCGGTTATCTTCGATAAAACCGGCACCCTTACCGAGGGTAAGTTCGGTGTCACCGATGTGATCTCCTTTAAAAAGGATGATTTCAGTGGAGAAGAAATCCTCAAATACGCTGCTTCAGTGGAAAAGGAATCCGAACACCCGGTGGCCCAGGGGATACTTAAATCCGTCCAGGAAACCTATCCCATCAAGGATTTCCATTCCCGCCCTGGTGAAGGTGTTCAGGCCCTGGTGGGAGATCATGAAGTGAAGGTGGTAAGCCCGGCCTATATAGAGACTAATAACCTGGAAGTAACCAGTTCCGAGTTGGTTGATATACAGAAACAGCCGAAAACACTGGTCTACGTAGTAATAGATGGTGAGGTTGCTGGTGCCATTGCACTGGCTGATGTGATACGGCCAGAATCTAAAGATGCCATTTTAAAGTTGCAGAGGCAGGGGATCCAGTGCATGATGCTAACTGGGGATAATGAAGATGTGGCTCGCTGGGTTGCTGAGGAACTCGGATTGGATGAATATTTCTCCCGGGTTCTACCCCAGGAAAAAGCCCTTAAAGTACGCGAGGTACAGGAGAATGGATATAAAGTAGCCATGGTTGGAGATGGTGTAAATGACGCCCCGGCCCTAACCCAGGCTGATGTGGGTATTGCTATTGGAGCAGGAACTGATGTGGCTATGGAGAGTGCTGATGTGGTTCTGGTCAAGAGCAACCCGGCAGATATGGTAACCATCCTGGGCCTTACCAAGGCCACCTATAGTAAAATGTGGCAGAATCTATTATGGGCCACAGGATATAACGCCTTTGCCATACCCCTGGCAGCGGGATTGCTCTACAGCTGGGGCATCCTCCTGAGTCCGGCTATGGGTGCGGTTCTCATGTCTTTAAGCACCGTGATAGTGGCCTTCAATGCTCAGTTGCTTAGGATAAATAAAATCTAATTGTACACTCAAATTAATATTAGATTTCCCTGCCCCCAGTAGAAAACATAGATTTTCTACACTCAAAAGAAAATTCTGATTTTCACTAATTTCTAAACCTTCGGCTCCAACCTCCTGATCATGAAGGCCATAAACACCACTATGGCCGGGAAGAAGAATAAGTACATCAACAACAAGACTATCGGCGGCAGTATGGCACCCATAACTGTTGATGCGGCTATCAGCATGATCAGGGTAATTACCGGTGCCAGTATAGCGATGAACATGTAGATCATGGTGAATGAATTCAGTTTCTGAGCGTAATCTTTCAGTTTCATACGCATTTCATAGGCGATGTCATCAGCTATAACTGTTAAGGTTTTAGCTAAATCCCCACCACTGGTGAGTGTTCGGGTTATCTGGTGAATAGCCCTTTCCAGTCCCTCAGAGTTTATTCTTTCACTCATATCCAGGAGGGCTTTTTCTGTGGTCTCCCCGTACCTTATCTCTTCCAGTGTCCGGGAGAACTCTTCAGATAATGGTCCGTATCCAGAAGTGGCGATGGAGCTCATGCTGTCATGAAGTCCTATTCCGGCCCTTAATTCTGTGGCCATCTGCCTCAAGGCGAAGGGCAGTTCCCTGGCGGCTTCTGTGGATTTGCTCCCCTGTCTCATTCTGGGAAGGAAAAAGAGGAACAGTGCCATCATAAATATGAGGATTCCCACTACCAGTCCAATTTCAATTCCAAAGCCCATCACAGTTACGATCACGAGCACCAATGCAAAGGAAACCCCGCCCATAAGCAGGATCAGCTTGGGATCCATCTTTTCCTTCTGTTCTTCCTTGAGTATTTCCTCTAAGGAAGCTTTCCGGAGAGCATCCTGTTTCTTCTTATCTACCTCAGATTCCATGGTCTGTTCATGCCTGCTGTCGATGAGGTCCTTGAACATCTCGATTTCTTCTTTATCCATCTTCCTTCTTTTTATGGTCCGCTGGGGACGGGGGGCCTGGAAAGATGATTTTGATTCTCTATCTCCAAACAATCCCTTTGATTCTCTATCACCGAATAATCCCTTTGAAGGGGTTGACGCGTCCAGTAATGGCTTGGTCTCTGTTTTTTCTTCTGGTTCGGATTTTTTACCAAATTCCAGTCCCCTCTTCTCCCTTAACCTTCTCTCAGCAGGCCGCATTTCACTTAATTTTTTTACAGGAGCCTGAACTCCTTCACCTACTTTCTGACTGGAATTTATAGTAAAATTTCCAATGGTATTGAAAAATTTCTTAAGACCGTCAAAGGGCGCCATTATTTTTCACCATCAAGTGAATTTTTTTCTTTTTTTAATTAAATCCCAATATTTGATTTTATTTTTAAATCTAATGATTAGTTCAATTTTAAATCTCAAAGATTGGTTTTAATTTAAATTTTTAGATCGTTAACTATAGAACTTCATCCAGCATTGCATCTGGATCACGGTAATATTGATTGATATACTGTCCCACTTCATCTATGGAACGGATGTTGTTATCAGCCAGGTATTCCAGTACCAGTCTTCTTTTTTCTATCTCTTCTTCTATCTCTGATATTCCTATACCCCGTAGTTCAGAGATGTCCCGGAGGGTCTGGCTGGCTATTCCCACGTACTCCACTTTATCATTGATATTATCCCATTCAAATACCCTGTTGAGCTGCACGTTACCCTCTTCCATACCAACCACCTCTGCTACTTCGGTGATTCTACGTATGGAACCTCCTTCTGGCCTGTACATTCTCTGTTGCATGATGATGAAGTCCAGGGCAGGTATCATTATGTTGGGTACGTTCATGGGCCGATTTATCAGACGGGTTATTGTTTCCCGTGCGGTGTTGGAGTGGAGGGTTCCCATACCGGAGTGTCCGGTGTTCAGGGCTGTGAAAAGTGTGATGGCTTCTGCACCCCTTACTTCTCCTACGATCACCCGGTCAGGTCTCTGTCTCAGTGAATTTTTAACCAGGGTGTCCATGGTGAGTTCTCCTTTGCCTTCTATGTTGGGTGGGCGGGTTTCCATCCTTACCACGTGGCTGTGGGGTAGTTGTAATTCCAGGGTGTCCTCAATGGTGATTATCCTCTCCCGGGGAGGTACAAAAGCGGCTATGGTGTTCATGGTGGTTGTTTTTCCAGAACCTGTTCCCCCGGCTATTATGGCGTTACAGGGTTTTACACCTAATCCATCGGTACACACCCACATGAAACCGGCAAGATGTGGGGATATAGTCTTATAATTTATTAAATCAACCACAGTTAATGGGTCCTTTTTGAATTTACGTATGGTAAGTGTTGGGCCGTCTGCAGATACAGGTGGGAGGGTTGCGTTTACCCTGGAACCGTCCTTAAGACGGGCGTCTAATATGGGTGTCTGCTGGTCAATCCTCCGGTTAACCTGCCGGGCTATAACATCAATGATGGCCTTGATCTCTGATTCTTCTTCGAAGATTACGTTGGTAACCATCATCCCTATGTCACGGTGGTATACGAAGACTTTACTCCCGACTCCAATGACCATTATCTCTTCAAGGTCATCATCCTTAATCATATGGTCCAGTTTACCGTATCCCAGCATTTCCTGGGATATCTGTGCTGATAAGCGGTCCACGTCCCGGACACCCCTGGAACGCAGAAACTGTTTACATTCTACTATAAAGGATTCTTCATCTACCTGGAAATCATCCTGGGTGACGGCTACTTCCACCAGTTTTTCCCTTATTTCATTGTAAAGCTGCCTTTCTTTAGCAGAAAAAGTAGGTATTGTAACATTGTAATTAGGAATTAATCCTTCTTCTATAATTTCAGCCTTCATCACATCGGAAACTTTCTTAATCTTTTTAGTTCTCTTCCTGGAAGGCTTCTCTATTAATTTATCTATGTTAAATGTTTCATCATCAGAATCTGAGATAACTTTTTTAACCTTTCTTTTTACTGGTTCATCCTTTTCTTGCCTGGGGATATATCCTTCTCCCTCCTCTTCATCGGCAAAGTCTCCCAGTAGATCCCGGATAATTTCTTTCCTTTTGTCTCTCATAATTCTCACATATTTATATAGGGTATCCACTATTTAAGTATAAGCTTAAAATATGCTAATTTTGGTTATTTTTCACTGCATATTAATATTGTCTGTGATTTGGGCATTGGTTCCCTTCCAAGAGAAAAAATTATCTATGTTGGTGTGTGAATCTAAACCTATGGAAGTGTTTTGCAAGTGCGGAAACGATTGCATAAAATCTAAATCAGAGGTTTTAAAAGATTTTAAAACAATTTTCAGGACCTGTGATAGGTGTGAAGATGTTAAACTTAAAAAATTCAAACCACTAACCGAACAAATAGATGTTAAGCTGTTAGATTCTAATTTCAAAAGATGTACTTGTGGCAGGCGCCATTTAGATGTGGTTATGGCCCATATTCTTAAAATAATGATGGAGGAAGGGATTAAAACTTCTGATTCCACCTTGAGAAATGTCTGCGTGCCCCTTATTACTCCGGCGTATCCCCTGGACACCGTTCCCCATCTCCCGGATAATTCACTGGTGATACTATCTGAGGATGTGGACGCAGGATGTGCAAAACGGATAGTGAAGGAAGTACCCGAGGTTAAAGGGGTTTTAAATGGGAGTTTAAGTGATACTGTGGGTGTTAAGGATTCTGGAAGCAATCCCAGTACATATGAGCTCCTGTATGGCTGTGATCTCCGCTGTGATATCGTGAACACCCCCTGGGGGGTTCTGTGTCTCTATAAGTACCAGAGAGAGATCCATATAGAGGTTCCAAAACCATCATCTCCCAAAATAAGGGAGTTAAAGAAGGTTTTAAGTAAATTCGATAGTCCTAGTGTTCTGGACTGTACCTGCGGACCGGGTACTCTCGGTTTAGCCGCCCTTCTTGCCGGCGCCCCCCTGGTTGTTTTCAACGATGTTTGGTATCCTGCCTGTCAGATGACAATTTTGAATCTGGAGATCAACGGATTCCCAGTGACCACTACCGGGAAAGATGAGGGTTTAATTGCAACTGG
Source organism: Methanobacterium sp. UBA279 (assembly GCA_002502855.1). GTDB lineage: Archaea > Methanobacteriota > Methanobacteria > Methanobacteriales > Methanobacteriaceae > Methanobacterium_A. Next base: position 27,929 of record DAQK01000033.1, on the reverse strand, counting down.
AGAGAATTTCAAGGTTTACTGTTCGGATGTGAAGGATTTAAAAGATGTTTTAAGTGAAAAATTCGATGCCTGCCTGGTGGATGTATTTCCTGGCGTGGATGATGCTGTTTTTAAAGAATCTGTGGAAGGGATCTGTATAGAAGTGGTGGTAATCTAAATTTTTTACCATGTATATTCAATAGGTAATCTATAAAATTATAAACAAATTCTATTAGAGTATAATCCCCTGTAATTAGAGACCAATCCCCACATATATCACAATGGCTGGAACAACCAGCACACCCATTAAATTGGATTTATTTATGCCCAGATAGTGTGGCAGTAGCCCCAGGGCTACTGAGGTAGCGTAAACCAGTAGTACAAACCAGAGGTTGGCATGTTCCATTAAAGTGAATATCATCACTATAGAGCTCATGAAGATGATGACCAGCCAGGATAATCTGCTATAATCCAGTTGCTGTATGTATTCCCCCACCATATCACCTAATTTTAAACATAATATTAAAGCAAGGGATACGGCGGTGATGGAGACGAAGATGTACAGGATGAGGTGCTCGTAGTTGAAAACATCGATTATCTTATCCACATATACTGCGATTCCACTACGGGGATTACCAATTAAATAGATGGCTATCAGAGAGAACAGGGCATCAGAGACATTCACTCCACTCATGGCAACCAGGAAACTATCCTTATTTTCTCCCGTATCTCCTCCACCGCTTATCTCCTGTGCTATGAGGCTTCCCTGGGCCGGTCCCATTCCTGGGAGAAATCCCAAGATGCTCCCTGCTATCCCTCCGGCGAAGATGCCCCTTAAGATGTTATTATCCACGATAAGTGAATGATCAGGGTTCTGGGGTGGTACTGTCGAGCTTTCAGAAAGGCTATAGAGTAGGGTGCTTACACCAAAAAGCCCGGTGAACATGCACAGCAGGGAAACTCCTGAGGATATGGGTGAATTAAGCATCAGCCAGCCCATAATCCCCGAGAAGAGGAATATAACCACCGACCAGGCTACCGAACTTAAATCCCTGTTTAAGCGGATGAACATGTAGATCACTACTACCACCAGGATGATCCAGATATAGGGCTTCATAAAGCCGTATAAAGGGGGTAATATCAGGGCGAAAAGTGGTAGAAGTAAAATGGTAACCATGATCGCCCCAAACCCTCCCAGAGCCACCAAACGTATGGCTTCCTTACCTCTTCCCTCCAGCATGAGGAGATGCCCGGGTAAGACCGAGAGGACTGTGCCCTCCTCTGGCACTCCCAGGAACATAGAAGGTATAAATTCCAGTAGGGCGTGGGAGATGGACATTGAAATTAGGAACACTCCCAGGAATTCTGGAGATAGAAAGGCCAGTATGGTGGATGATGATGCAAAGGTGAAGGCACCCACGGTGTTAACGTGGATACCGGGGATTAATCCCGTTACTGCCCCGCAGAGAACGCCTATGATACAGGCAAATATGAGATCAAAAATATGAACCACTCCACAGAGATAGTATAATACTAATGGTATAAAAAGTATTATGATCGTGTTGTGGGGACTGAATTTTTTAACTGTGAAAATTATAAAAAATTAGGGGAAAAAACGAATTATATTAACCAAAAAAGTAATTAGAGGGTAAAAGGGCTTACATAAGCCTTCTTACATCTTCTACTTCGATGCTGCTTATGTTTTCCAGTTTGGAGAGATTTTCTTCAACTTTTTCTGTCCCTCCTTCCTCATCTCCCACAACTACCATTACTTTAAGGGCTACCAGACCAAATGCTATTGGTTCTTCATCTATTTTGTGGAATTCAGCGCCTTCCGGTATGGATTGTATGATATCTTCTTTGATCTTTTCTAAGTTAACATCCGGGCTTTCCGGCATTACTTTAATCGTTGCTACAACTTCTCCCATAATCGTAACCTCCCATAACTTGTCTGTTATGTTTAATATAATTTTATTTATCTTACAAGTAGTATTTAACTTAAGGTCCTTTAAATCCGCATTTACACCTGTAGATATGTCCGAAGGTCCTGCATTTCTGGCATCTGTAGAGTATGGTCTCGCATTCTGGACATTCAAATTTCACGTAGGTTTCCACGGGTGATATTTCCTGTTTACATGATGTGCATTCTATTTTATCCATATTAAATTCCTCCAATAAGTGTATATTTAGTATCTTCACTTTTACCTTCAATTATAGATAGAACCCTTTCTGGATACTTTCCATTAATCACATAGCAAGATGATCCGTATTGAAGTAAAAGCCCTGCTAAAAATTCATCAACTGATGTTTCACCAAAATCTAGTAGTTTTTTTGCACTGATATTTCTTATCAGTTGAGTATCCTTGGATGGTTTATGATCATATATACCATCTACATCAGTTGCTATTAATAGTTTAGCCTTTAGTCGATGTGCTATATAAAGGGATAGGGAATCAGAAGTTACCCTCCAGGAATGCTCTAAGGGATCCTCACCGAACAAAAACTGGGAAGGTATTAAGATTGGGAGTTTCCCCCCATTTAAAGTCTTCTCTACCTGATCTATATAATGAACACCCTCAGCACCGGGTACTTTATCTGCTAGGAGCATTCCTAATATATCCATGCATAGAATAGCGCTTTTGTGGGCGGTTGTATCCGAATAATCCATCCTCTCATCGTACTGTCTTAACAGGTTGGCCAGTTCTCCACCACCACAGATCACCATGACACTTTTACCAACCAGGGCTTTAGAGAGGTTAACTGCTTCTTGCGGGAAAAGACTTCCACCCACCTTTACAATCCAGTCCATAAAATCAGCACTTCATTTAATGATTAAAAGTAAACTCACAACTACTTAAACAACTTCAAATCCTGGGTAATCTTATCGATCTTCTCATCATCATCGGGACCAATCCCCAAGCAGGTAACCGTGGATTCTGGTAGTTCGGTATGCCCGGCATCGGTGACTAAGAAGTAGGGCAGATCAGTGGCTTTAACCAGTTCATAGTACTGGAAGAGTTCATTTCTATCCTTAACCTTTAAAACCACCTTTTTACCCCCCTCCAGTTCCCAGTTTTTTATCTTCCTCTCATCTGCACGCTTATAGGATCCTAGGCTGGCGTGACAGGCCTGGGCAGCGAGTTTACCCCGGCTTATGGGGAGGTCTCCCCTCATGATTATTATCTGCTTCATTGATACACCTTTAAATATACTATCTGACTTGTTTATTATTATCTGACCTGTTTTTACTATCTGACTTATTTTCGGTTAAATTTGACTTGTTTTCCCCGGTCAAATGAACTGAATCCGTCCTTGATAAATTTAAAAACCAGTTAAATCAACCTTTTACCCATCCGCTCAGTATCTACAGAGTAAACTTCCATACCTGGAATTATAACTCGGGCCACTGGTATTTCGATTTCTCGGCGGGTTAAATCCGTATAATAAATCTTATCAAACCCGTTCTTTTTAAGGATATTTACACAGGTTTCGATGTCTTCCTTGAAGGTGGGCTTTGATTTATCCTTGATACGGGAGATATCGATTAATTTATGGGAGTCACTGAACCAGTGTTTGTTGATCCTTTTCATCCTCTCATATCCTGCTTTTCTCATGAAAACAGCCCGGTTGGTATCCTCCCGGGTTCCGTGGATCTGGGTGGCCCTGCTCTGGGCAACCTCGGTGAGGGCCCTTATAACGGCGACCTCCGGGTTCAGGTGGGTTCCCACCCCTAAAGATAATAGTGCAGGGTCTCTAAGTACGGTATCATCTGCTACCGCGGCTATGGTGGTTATATCCACATCTGCAGTCAAATCCAGTAATTTAACTTCTATCTCTGACTGGTCGAATTTATGTAGCATATCCCTGATGAGGGGGTTTTCTGTTCCGTCACAGACCACTTCTCCCCTGCATTTCTTTTTCGCCTCGAATATGCTCCAGGCATCCCTTTCAACCACCTCGGTGATACCATGATAGACTGCTTCTTCAATACGGTTACCCGATGCCAGACCATTGGTGTTGGACTTAAAAAGCACGGCACCACCACGAGGGATGTAGGGATGGTAGATGGCGTTAACCGGGGCGAGGTATTCTTCATCATCCGTCATGTCCACGGTTTTAACCCAGTCCAACCTGGTCTCATCTGGCTTGTATGATTGTTGGGGTAGAATCAGTGTTTCTGGGTTGATGGCTCCCTCTATTTCACCATATAATCCTGTTTCAAACATCTGAGCATCTTCTATATTTATCTCTGCGGAGTACCTTTCAAACGCTTCCATCATGGCCGATGCTTTAGCCTGGTTTTTAGTAGCTCCTTTTCCAGCGTAGATGCTTACTGCTCCCTCGGCAGCCCCTGGCCTTATGGCGGAATAGACTGGTATTCCCAGACGGTCTAGATGGGTTATCTCTGCTATCCTGGTCACCCCTGCCCTCCGGAGTTTACCCTCCACGTTTGCTATGGTGCGTTCCGGTGGGATGGCCCGGTGGGTGCATCCGAAATAGGTGACTGGGACTTTCTTAAACATTTAAAACACTCTAGTATCTAGTTTAACCTTACTCATCCATTATTATTTGGGAATTGATCATATTTAAGATTAAAATACCAATCCAGTGAAGGCATAAAATACCATCACACCGGTAATTCCGGCCATTATTACCCATATAATTGGATTCCAGCGGATTATCTTGGCTCCGTCAAGCATGCTGATTGGGATCAGGTTGATCATGGCCAGGAAACTGTTTACATAGAATCCGAGCACCCCTATTGTGGTGACCAGCTCACCAGATGGGAAGTAGTACAGTAGTAAAAAGAAAAGCCCGGCCAGGATCAGGTTGGTTGCTGGTCCAGATGCGGAAATTTTACCATTCTGTTCCCGGGATATGTACTCTCCATGGATGTAGACCGCCCCGGGTGCTACGAATAGAAAACCTAAGGCTGCAGTTATAATTGCAAATATAAGTCCTTCCACCCATAAGCGGTATTCTGCCCAGAAACCGTATCTCATTGCCACGAATTTATGGGCCAGTTCGTGCAGGATGAATCCCAGTCCCACTGCAATGAAGGTGACCACGATGAGTGAAAAACTGGGAAGTGTTCTTCCACTGAATATGTAGGCGAATAGGACGGTGATGATAACCATTGAAATTATCAGATCTCTGATTTCCCTGGATGTGAATCTCATCATATTATTTAAGACAGGAAATCTTATATAAATATGTTTTCAGATACTGATTTTTATCGGATATAACCCGTCCAAAACTCATGATAACCGTTTAGATTGCCAGTTTATATCAATGGGTACATTTATTATCACCGAAGGACAATCAATAGATGACCGAATGATAATATATAGATTACCTTTAATTTTTCAGGGGATGGGATTTACCATGGCCAAAAGTTGTGAGTACTGTCAGATAGACGGCGGATACGGGAAACTCATAAAGGAAACTCCTTACTGGATGATCTTCCTGGCTCCCAGCCAGAGGTACCTAGGAACCTGTGTGGTGGCCCTTAAAAGACAGTGCCAAGACCTGTCTGAACTTGAGGATGAAGAATGGGAAGATTTTATCGGTATCCTGCAGAAACTGGAGCACAGTTTAAAAAAGACATTCAATCCAACCCTCTTCAACTGGAGTTGCTTTAAAAATAAGGCCTTCCGAGATGGAGACCCCAATCCAGAGATCCACTGGCATTTCCACCCCCGCTACCAGGAAAAAGTGCAATTCAGTGGCTTGGAATTTGAAGACCCTGATTTCGGCTACGTCCCCAAAACCACACCTTATAAAGTCCCTGAAGAAATCATGCTGAAGATAATATCGGCCATTCAGGAGAACTTATAGAAGACTCTCTAAATTAGTTAATAAAAAACCATGATGAACTTTGAGAAGAAATGATGAACTGGATAACATGGATCTAAAGAAAATATTGGACAGTATGGATGCTGCAGAAGTAGACTCCCTTTTAATCTTAAAACCGGAAAACATAACCTACCTGGCAGGTTACAGGCCTTCCAATGCATCTGTTGTAATTGTAACCGATGAAGCCACTCTCTACACCACCAAGATGGATATGGAGGATGCCTCCATGAATTCTAAGATTCCTCTGGGTGAATTTGAATCCACCGATAAAATAAAGGACCATCTGAAGGGCCGGGTGGGGATTGAAAAGTCCATGCCGGTATCCCTCTATAAAAAATTCAGAGATGGACGTGAACTTAAGATAACAGAAATCGTAGAGTCAGCGAGAATGATCAAATCACCTGATGAGGTAGAGAATATTGGGAGGGCCATTGATATTGCGGAGAAATCCTTCCTGGATTTAATATTTCAGGGAACAGAAAGTGAAGTGGCAGCCCAGCTGGAATACAACATGAAATCCAGTGGATCCACTAAACCTGCCTTTGATACCATAGTTGCCTCTGGAGAGAGGTCCAGCCTACCTCATGCCACCATTTCCACGAGTAAGTTGGAATCTCCCCTGGTTATTGATTGGGGGGCGGTTTACAACAACTACTGTAGTGATCTAACCCGGACTTTAGTTAAGGGTGAAAAAGAGATGGAAATATTTAACATCGTACTGGAAGCACAACAGAAAGCCATTAAAGTTATAAAACCAGGTATTAAAGCATCCTATGTGGATAAAGTGGCCCGCAGGGTGATAGAAGAATATGGTTATGGGGATAATTTTATACATTCAACCGGGCATGGCCTGGGGCTGGAGGTGCATGAAAATCCGACTTTATCTAAAAAAGGTGAGTTTAAGTTAGAGAAGGGAATGGTAATCACCGTGGAGCCAGGAATTTATATCAAAGGCCAGTTCGGGGTGAGAATAGAGGATGATGTCCTGGTGGGGAACAGGGCCCGGGTTCTAAGTAGTATTAAAAAATCCATCAACTAAAATTTGTTGTAAAAAATGACCTTTCATACTTTAACAAAAAAATTGGACTTTTTATTTGCATATAGAACAATGAAAACAAGGGAAAGTATTAATATATGTGAAGGTAAGAGTTATCATTTAGGTGAAAGGATGGCCATTATACCCTCAGCATTATCGCCCCTGTCAAGAACCGTGGAGAGTATAATACCCGACCGATATCTGGTTAGTTTACAGGAAAACCTGGTACGGGCCGGTATGTATGTTAAGGCATCAGAATTATTAACTCTGGTTATACTGGGAGGTATAATACTCGGCGTGATCGTCTTTTTCTTATTTTCATTAATTGGTATTACCCCCATACTAGGCGGGATAATCGGATTTATCCTTCCCGGGGCAGGTATCTTTATCTGGTTATTCTTCATGATGGAAAGGCGGGTGGATAGCATAGAACAGAGTACTCCTGACTTTTTAAGACAGATATCCTCACTTCTTAGAGCGGGTGTGGGTATCGAAACTGCCATGGAAGACATCTCCAAACATGGTAGGGGTCCTTTAATCGACGAACTTAAGAGGGCAGTAATTGAAATCAAGATAGGAAGTACCTTTGAAGATGCATTATTATCCATGAGTGAACGTTTAAAATCAAAAAACCTTGATAGAACCTTCAAAATGATACTGGAAGGTAGAAGGGTAGGTGGAAGCCTATCAGACGTTATTGAAACTGTTGCTGAGGATTTAAGGGCAGTATTAGCTTTAAAACGGGAGAGAAAAGCTAACGTGATGATGTCGGTTATGTTCCTGATCATCGCAGCCATAGTTGCCGCGCCCTTCGCTTTAGGCATGATCATGAGTTATTCTACATTTATCGGAAAATTGGGAAACCCCAACCCCCTATTTGATGCAGCTGTAACAGCAGCCAGTGGATATATCATAATCCACTCCATAATAGCCGGTCTTCTAATTGGCATAGTCATGTACGGCAGTGCAAGAAAAGGTATAAAATACGCCATTCTCTTAGCTCCGGCAGCCTTTGGAATATTTTATGTTATACAATCTTTAGCACCAATGTTATTTGGATTTTAGGAGAATAGAAAAAAATGAAAATGCTCGTAGAAGAAAGCGGACAGGGTTCAGCGGAACTAATTCTACTGTTTGGGGGCATCATAGTCATTGCTATTGTAGCTCTAATAGCCTACAAGAACTATTTAAATGGCCTGGGAAGTGAAATAAACGGTAGTCAGCTGAACGAAACAAACAACGCCATACAGGGTTTAAAAGATCTATTCGCGTAGATTTATACCCTTTTGATCCTCTTTTTTTTGATAATTTAATTTATAAACGGATAGGTAGGGTTTAATTTTAAATAGGATAATAGAGGACGCTCCATGAAGATGCTTATAGGCGGAAGATTAGAGGATAAGGAAGATAAACTAAACGTTACAAATCCCTATGATAACTCCATTATCGACACCGTACCACTGGGAAGCCTACAAGATACAAAAAGAGCCATATTTGCAGCTTACGATGCCAAGAAGGTGATGGAATCCCTCTCATCCCGCAGAATATCCCAGCTCCTCTTTGATGTCCACCAGGAACTATCCGGGAAACTGGATGAATTCGCCCGGTTGATGACCCTGGAGACTGGAAAACCAAGCCGGGATTCAAAAGTAGAAATGACCAGATCCTTGGATACTATACTCCTATCAGCGGAGGAATCTAAAAGAATCTACGGGGAGACAGTACCTGTAGATGCCGGTCTGGCTGGTGAAGATGCCATCGGCTTCACCATCAGGATACCGGTAGGCGTAGTAAGTGCCATCACCCCCTTCAACTACCCGGTTAATCTGGCGCTCCATAAGATAGCCCCGGCAATAGCCGCCAAAAACACGGTGGTCTTCAAACCATCCTCCCAAGCACCCCTCACCGCTATGAAACTGGCGGAATTGATGGACCATCACCTGCCAGACGGGGCGGTTAACTGTTTAACAGGAAAAGGGGAGTTGATTGGAGATGAAATGGTCAAAAGCAACCTGGTGGATAAGGTATCCTTCACAGGGAGTGTGGCCACCGGACTCTCCATAGCAGAAAAGGCATCCATGAAGAAGCTAACCCTTGAATTAGGGGGAAACGATCCACTAATAGTGTTAGAAGATGCGGATATTGATGACGCTGTTAACGCTGCAGTTAAGGGTGCCTACTCCATCGCCGGCCAGGTCTGCATAGCCGTTAAAAGGATAATCCTGGATAACAGTGTGGCCGATGAGTTTATAGAAAAACTGGTGGGTTCAACCAGGAAACTGCGTATGGGCGATCCATTAGATGATAAAACTGATATCGGGCCCTTGATCGATGTTGATGCAGCTTTACATGTGGAAAAACTGGTGAACGATGCTTTGAGTAATGGTGCTGAACTCCTCTGTGGGGGTAAGCGAGATGGTGCGTTTTATGCACCGACTGTTTTAGACAGGGTTAACCCGGATATGGAGATTGTTAGGGATGAAACCTTCGGACCGGTAGCGCCTATAATACGGGTTGATGATGTCCATGAAGCCTTCAACGTGGCTAACGATACCTGGTACGGTTTACAGGCCGGTGTATTTACCAGTAGTATAGAAAATATTAAGAATGCGGTGAAGACCATCGAAGCCGGAACGGTTCTCATAAATAAATCCACCTTCCGCACGGATAACATGCCCTTCGGCGGGTTTAAGATGAGCGGACTTGGAAAGGAAGGGGTTAAATACGCTGTGGAAGATATGACCCGTGTGAAGTTGGTTATTTTTTAGATGATCTAGTTAATTCTAGTTGTAAAAAAAAATTAGCTATTTTTAAATTCAATCCCTTGAAATTCATTTCAGGAAGGTTTCTGTAAAATTCCTGGTTTCATTTAAAGCTTCCAGTGGTATGCCATGGGGTAAGTCACCGAGCTCGCCCTTCACATCCTTCAAGACACCTGCACCTGCACCTAAAAACATCCCCTCACTGGTCACTCCCTGAAAGACTGCCGGAGGAAGCAAGGCCATTGCAACGTGGTTTCCGTCTTTGACTGTTAAATCATTGGTCACCACGGTTACCGCCCTTTTTCCCAAGTTAACGTTGCATATTAGTAGTTTATCTGACTGGGGATGTTTGCCTACACTGGATATTAACCCGGTTACTATGTCAATGGCGATGACCGGGTCGTTTATCTCTCCCAGTTGCAGCCTCCTTTTAAGGCCGGATATGGTGTTTAAGAAGAACTTTATCTTGGCCACAGATTCTGTTAACTTATCTTTCTCTCCCCGGGCGGCCAGTTCCATGAACTGGTGGTGCCAGTTTTCCCCGCCCAGAGCATCTACTATCTCCAGAGCATCATCTTCCAGGCTGCTTACCTGGGGAGTTTTTGAAATTTCCACTGGATCGAGATAACTGTAATAGAGGGACTGTATCTCCGGGACCATGTCCCGGGCGCTTTTAAGGGCTTTCTTCTTATTCCATTTGCCCCTTAAATTGGCACATTCCACCGTCCTTAAAAAGAGTTCCACCGATTTTTGAGCCACCAGCAACCGGTAGTCTTTACTGCTATCCCACATACTTTCTCACTAAAGCTGGAGTTAACCTTTTAAAAAATTCAGGGACTTACCTGTAAAATAATTTAACACAAACTAGTTTTAGTACTGATTGTAAACATAATATTTAAGTACAGAATGTGTAGTTTTTCTCTTCTATGTAATCTTCCATTAGCTCTAAAAGGTTGTTGACCTGTTCCCGGGTTTCATCAGGAGTGGTGGTGTCGATGGTTACTTCGTTTACGAATTGTTTGATATCCATATAAACCATATAAATTTCCTCTAATTTTCCACTCTGTGTTGCCTGTCTCCAGTCATTTATAAGGGCTAATTTCCTATTATTATACATTGTCTGGTTAATTACTGTGACCATACTATCTCCTTTAATTTACAGTAAAAATTGATAATTTAAAACCGGTTAATTTCCACCGATATCATCGTAGTTTTTTCACCTCTAATAATTTAACTAAGATCCTTATAAATCATTCACCTAAATTTTTGGTGGTACTTAAGTGGTATTAATTATCAACTACGACATTGTTAAAAAATTAAAATTCTCACAACATTTATCGCATTACATGTTGCATTGTTCGATTTAACTTTAAAACTTGTTAAAATCTTTATGATATGAATATAAAATTGATAGATGTCTAAAAATGAAAAAATAGATTGTGTTATGGTTTTTTCTTATTTAGAGAATTGAGTCTCTAAACAAACAGTTTTAAATCACGGACATTAGATGAAAATAGTCCAAATAAGGGCTAATTTATTAAAAAAAGCAACCAGCGAGGGATCTTAAATTTAAGTTATTTCAAAAGCTTTGATATGGGCTTTAAATCGAAAAAAGAGCCATGATAGGTCCTTTTTGTGGGTTTAAAATAGCAAACTTTATAAGTGATCATTTTAGTATGTAAGTTTAAGTTAAGTCCAGAAATAATCCTAAATTTAATTTCTGGTCATGGAGGCGGTATAATTAATAGGAAATTAATTCTAGCAGGGATAACGCTAGTAGCATTAATGCTATTTGTTAATATAAGCGACGTTTCTGCTGCCAGTACTACTTCTGTAGATAAAAATTCTATTGTTAAATCTACAAGTACTGTAAAAACTTACGTTGAAACTAAAAAAACAGTTCCAAACAGTGTAACTGTAGCAAATAAAAAAGTAACATCAGCACAATACTTGCAACTGTTAACCACAACTACGACAAACATCAATAAAAACAGTGACAAAGCAGTGACAGTGAAAACTGTAGCAAAAGCACCAAAACCCGTGGAAAAAGTAAAAACCGGGACTTTATCTAAAAAGGAATACATATCCGTTGCAAATAAAATCAACACTTTCATAAACACCAACGGAAGATTACCCAACTTCGTATCCACTTCCCTGGGAACTATGAGACCCGAAAACGTGATATATTCCTACTCAAAAGTCCTTGACTTCTACAAAACCAACAAACGACTACCCAACACAGTATCAATAAAACCATGGAGTACCCTCAGTAAAACAACCGCACCGGCAGGTTCAGAAGGTGTTGGTTTAAGACCTGTTTACATATTATCAGATAATATAAACAGTAAAACCGTTGATAACAACAGAATCAACATCCTGGTAAATGAACTTAAAAAACTGGGACTCAAAGCTTACAATATGGGTGCTGGAACCAACAACATAGCAGTATTCAATAAAGTACCTTCCAATGCATTGGTTGTACAGATCATGGGAGGAGCCTGTGCCGCTACTATTAAAGAGACCGGAAGTGCCTGGTACAAAAATATAGTGGGTAACAGGAAAGTATTCTTCGTCTGGACCGAAGGGGCAAAGAAAATAACCGGTTTAAAATGGTTAGAACGAGCCCATGACGACAACTTCAGTGCAGCCTCATTCAAAGGACTGGCGAATCCAGATAAATATCTCCTAAGCCATGGATACCAGTACTACGAAGGTTACACCAACAGTAAGGTAAGTACGCTGGCGAAACTAGTTTACGCGCAAGCAAAAAGCTAAAAAATTAGCAATCCTGGAATTTCCGGATTGATCTAATTTTCTTTTTTTATTTTTTGTTTTTTTTTATTCTAAGAATTTTTTTATAAGATTTTTAATTTTTAATATTCATCTACTAAAAATAACAAATCAATCATCCTCTATCGTAGTACCTGTATTTCCCTTCAAGGCATCGAGGGCTGATTCTAAAGACGTTACCACCACCTTCTTACCCCCATAGTCCAGGAAGTCTATGGCCGATTTTACCTTGGGCCCCATACTCCCCGGTGGGAAATGACCCTCCCCTAAATATTTAAGGGCCTCAGATTTGCTTAAATGATCCAGACCCTCCTCACGTGGCGTGCCATAGTACAGGCTGATCTTCTCCACATCAGTCAGGATCAGCAATATTTCCGCTTCTATGAGTGTGGCCAGTAAAGATGCGGCGTAATCCTTATCTATCACACACTCTATGCCCTTCAACCTCCCATCTGTCAGGGTGACCGGTATTCCTCCACCACCAGAGGCTATAACCAGATCACCAGAATCATATAAGGTTTTAATACATCCTTCCTCTACAAATCCCAGGGGGATTGGTGAAGGGACTAATCTCCGGAATCCTTTCCCGCTGTCATTTTCTATGGTCCAGTTTTTCTCCCTCCGGAGCTGGTCTGCCTCTAATGCGGTGTAGAACGGTCCGATTGGCTTGGAGGGGTTTTCGAACTGGGGGTCTTCCGGGTGGACCAGGGTCTGGGTGAGGATGGTCACCACCGATTTATCAATCCCCCACTCCTTCAGGATGTTCTTAAGTGAGAGCTGGAACATGTAACCGATCATACCCTGAGACTGGGCCCCGCAAACATCCAAGGGCATAGGCGGCAGGTAATCCTTGGCATAGTCATAGGCCAGGAGGATATCACCCACTTGGGGACCGTTACCATGGGTTAAAGCTATGTGGTAGCCTTCAGAAATTAACTCCACGATATATTCACTGGTCTTCCGTACATTTTCAAATTGTTCCTTAGCAGTTCCCTTCTCAGTATGCTTGAGTATGGCGTTACCGCCCAGGGATACCAGCATGTTACGCGTTTTCATAGTTCAATACCTTTTTATGTTTCATATCCGTTTCAAAGGGCAAGTCATACAGTGGGCCCCACCGTATCCCCCTGTGAGGTTGGATAAATTCAGGGGATAAGCATCTACATCGTACTGGTAGATCTCCTTCTTATGGGGGAAGAATTGACCTTCCTGCCTTAAATATCTGTAATCTTTCTTAACCTGTGAATATAATTTACTGTATCCTTCTGGATCTGCCTTAGCCCTTAATCTGAGTTTACCTACCACATCCTTTACTATGCGCTCCACTTCCACTGCCAGGACTGTTCCGTCCCGGATGCAAAGTAGGTTAGAAGCGTAGGCCATCTGTTCCAGGGTGGTGATGTTTATGAAGTCAAATCCCCGGGATGCCATGTATTCATATAGGTTGGTCTCCCCTGGAGATTTCTGGTAGCCATCACTGGTACTCTGGTAGATTTCAACCCGGGTTGTTTCTAAGAGTGGCTTTGAACCCACCGCCACCCCCTGGGAGACCACGTTGAAGTAGTTGTCCAGGTGCATGTTCAGCATGGGATCCCTCTTCTCGGGCGGTATCAGTGGATGGCTGGGCTGGTGAACCAGGGCCACCTCATCGAATCCCAGGCCGTTTTCCATCATCTGTTCTGCCCCGGACAGGTTGGTGCGGTCACCCACTCCAATGAGGGCAAAACTATCCAGGGGCATGAAATCTCCCCCTTCAAAGGTGCCCGGCTCCTGTATCTCATATATGGGAGGTTCTTTAAGCAACTCCCATAGGAGTCCCGTAAGCTGCGGCTCCCTCTTCCTCTGGGGTTTTCTCATCCGGGAGAGCACCATACCCTTATCAGTCACCATCTGCTGATCCTTCATGAAGTAGAGGTTGCTTAAGGGCTCCCTCTGGGTGATGTGCAGGTTTATCATCCGGGTGGTCATCCGGGGCTCCAGTTCTATGGAGGGATTAAGGAGGATGGTGTTGAAGTAGTGCTCCGGGTCGAGTATATCACTGTTTGCATCCATCTCCTGGCAGGCCAGCTCCACTTCCCCCTCTGTCCCGGTAAACTGTATGGACTTCTTGGCCAGCTCTATGAGTTTTGCTTTCATGCTGGGCTTTTTAAGGGCTATCCCTACTATGGTGTCCTTTAGGGGGAGGACCTTAATCTTGAAATCATGTTTTAAAGTGTATTGTAGAAGTTCATGTTCCTTAACTGCGTCTCTCTGGCTGAAAGCCCGCTCATATAGGGATGCGAAGGGATCTAAGAGGCCGAAAAACATCTCCATCCCTGGCGTGTGGACTGCTACCTTTTTAAGACGGTCCCATTCCGCTTTAATTTTGGTGGTCATTTAATTTGTACCTTGAGTTTTTTTTATGGGGAAATTTGAAATATCACTAATTCGGTAAATGATATTTCATTTGGATTTTAAAAAGGATTTAAATTTCGATTAGGATCATGTTTTTGGAAAATTTTTTCCTTAAATCATCATAAAACCCCATTCCCAGCATTTTCAAGTGGTAAAGTTTAAGTATAGGAGATTAATAAACAAATACTATAGTATTTCAAATGATTCAAAGAATGTTCCAGAAATAAGGCATTTGAGGGGCAATCTTCTTAAAGGAGAAGATAGAAAAATACAAAACAATTGAGTCGAAAGGTGGTTGAATGGTAGAATTATCAGGATTGTATAATTTAGACGTGTACACAACCAGGGGTAAGTATGTAGGACGAATTCAGGACGTAGTTTTAAACATCAAAAAAGGTAGGGTATCCACCTTAAAGGCTGTGACCATGAATCCGGATAAGAAAAATGTGGGCATAAGGGACGTAATTAAAACAACCATAAACATCGTTCCATCTGAAAGAGATGAAATAAGACCTCTACAGGAAGAGGGAAGTATAGAAATTCCTTATGAAAGAGTCCAGGCAGTGGGTGACATCCTACTCATCAGTCCGGAATTAGCTTCTGAAACAGTCCCTACAGTACCAACATCCCAATAGGAAGATTTTAAATTGAAAGTGGGAATATTAGGTTGCGGCGCCATAGCTAATATAATCACTAATTTTCAAGCTGAAGGCAAACTCGGCGTCGACCTCGAATTTTTTTATGACCGTGACATGGAGAGGGCAGAGAATCTGGCCTCCCAGGTAGACGGGATAGTTGTTTTGAACCTAGAAGACCTGCTCGCCAATGTGGACCTGGTAATTGAAACCGCATCACCCCAGGCCGTCCGGGAACACGTCCCCCAGATCCTTGAAGCAGGAAAAGACGTTATCGTCATGAGCGTCGGGGCATTACTGGACCCTGAACTCAGGAATAATCTTAAAACCATCGCCGAAGAAAACAACTCCAGGATACACGTACCATCCGGTGCTATTGTGGGCTTGGACGGTGTTAAAGCAGCGTCAATAGGGAAAATCCAGAAGGTGAGCCTCACCACCCGCAAACCACCAAAATCATTGGGCATCTCTGCAGACACTGAAACAGTGCTCTATGAGGGTAAAGCCAGGGATGCCGTGGAAAAATTCCCCATGAACATCAACGTGGCCGCCACATTAAGCATCGCCTGCGGTAAGGAAGTGGACGTGAAGATCATAGCCGACCCCAGCGTGGACCGAAACAGCCACGAAGTCCATATGATAGGTGATTTCGGCGAGCTTAAAACAACCACCCATAACATGCGGTGCAGTATAAATCCTAAAACAAGTGTATTAGCTGCTTATTCTGCTATTAAGCTTCTTAAAAGTTTAAATGAGAATCTGCAAATTGGCACCTGAAAAAAATTTTTTTTTAACCCATTAATCTGGAATTTTTTTAATAGCCCATTGCTAAAAAGATAAAACTATAGATGAACTTATTTTATTATCAGAGAAACTAGTAAGTTAGAATAATAAGGTTTGTTCAATCTTGACCAGATTGTAGTTAGCATAGAGTTATTGTTATCCTAAAAGGAATTTATTTAGATAGTATGAAAGATTGTGAGATATATTCTGATTTGAGGGTTCCCTGCGGTTCTAATATAATCGTTCGAGTTGATGGGAGGAATTTTTCTAAACTGGCCCCTAGATTGGAGTTGGAAAAGCCCTACGACCTGGATTTTGTAGGGATTATGGTGGCTACCTGTCAGGATTTTTTCCAGGAATTTTCACCCTGCTTCATGTACACCTTCTCCGATGAAATAAATATCCTGTTGGACGATGTACCATTCTCAGGACGTTTAGAGAAACTAAATTCAGTTTTCGCCAGTTTTTTTGCTGGATCATTTACCAGGCAGATCTTTCAAAGTGATAGATTTTCAAAGCTCTTGTCTACTACCTTTAAATCCATAAGTTTCGACTCCCGGGTAATCCCCCTAAATACTGATGGGATGGTAGAATACTTTAAAGACAGGCAGGATGAGGCCTGGAGGAACTGTTTAAACGGTTACGCCTACTGGACACTCCTTGAAGAATATGGTAAGAAAGAGGCCGCCCTGTTTTTGAAGGGGAAGAAGAAACAGGAACTACATGACCTACTATTTGATAGGAATATAAATATCATGAACATTCCTCTCTGGCAGAGAAGAGGAGTGGCAATTTACCGGGAAAAAGTCATCGTAGAAGGTTATAACCCTGTAAAACAGGAAAAAATAGTTTCCCACAGGTGGAAGCCCTATGTTGACTGGGAATTAGCCCAATTTAACCGGGAATTTTTCCTCTCCAAGGATATAATTACTGAATGATAATTTACCCCCCCTAACATTAGATTAAAACCTACGGTTGAATTAAAAATTTAAAATCCACAATACACTGATTAAAATGGAAAAACCAAACATATTTCAAAGGTTGATGAGTTACCTCCTGGGAACAGATAAAAAAATATACCACAAAGTGAATATCGACCGGGAAGTGGTGGATGAAATCCTACAGATCGCCCAGGAAACCTATCCCAATGAATTTGCAGCCCTGCTTGAGGGAAAGATTACTGGTGGTGTTCTGCATATCGACGGGCTCCTTTTCCTCCCGGGGGAGACCTCAGATAAGGGAGCGGTGATGAATATATTCATGAGGTCCCTGGTGGATGAAGGAATTGGTTCGGTGCACAGCCATCCGGGATACGATGGCAGCCCCTCTGATGCAGACCTGCATTTTTTTTCTAAAAATGGCTTATTCCACCTCATCATAGCCCAACCTTATACTCTGGATAGTATATCCGCTTATAACAGCTTTGGTGAGTTGATTGATTTTAAGGTGATTTAACGCCACCATTTGCCCTTATGGTTAGGATAATTCTGTGATTTTGAAATAATTAACTAAGGGATACATTTATTACCTTGTGAAATTTAAATTGATTATCACTGGTATTAAACTTAAATGGAGATGTAAAAAGTGAAAATTAACCCAATACTAACTCTGACAGCCATATTTATTTTCATCCTAATCTGCAGTGGAACAGCCATGGCTGCCGGTGAAGGTAACTCCTCCACTATAGAAAGAAACGCATCTTTGAATTATCAAAGTAGCCAGACTTCATCACAATCCGAAGGGGCATCTGACACTTTAAATGTCCAGGGGTACTGGATAAACCCCACATCAACTCCATTAAACACTATCAATGTTACTTCACTACAAGATGAGGGAATTACCGATGTGTTTATATCTACCAGTAAAAGTAATCCTAGTTCACTCCAAGGTTTTATAACTAAATTTAACAACTCTGGAATCAGGGTACATGCATGGATGACCTGTTTTCATAATGGAACTAGCTGGACCGATCCTGGTAATGAGACCGTGGTGAATGAATTAACCAATTCCATTATTAACATTGCCACTAATTATAACGTGAATGGAATCCATCTGGACTATGCGAGATATTCTGGAACTCCGGGCAATGAAGCATATCGATATAATGGAACCACACATGTTACTTCCTTTGTACAGAATATCTACAATGAGATTCAATTAATAAACAATCAAGACACTCCCAATAAACCATATATACTCTTATCTGCTGCTTTAATGCCAGAAACTAGTGTAAATGGATATTATTATGGTCAAAATTATACCCAACTGGCTCCTTATTTAGATTTCATGGTACCAATGATTTATAAAGGCAATTATGGGAAAAATACTACTTGGATAGCATACGTCACCGATTATATTGTTAAAGCAGCTAATGGTACGCCGGTCGTGGCTGGTTTACAGACTTATATGTCGGACACATACGCTATTCCCCTTCCATCCAGTGAACTAGATGGTGATATACAGGCCGCTTTAGATAATGGTTCATCTGGTTACATGTTATTCAGGTACGGTTTAACCGATGAATTTGAAGAGATACCCTACAGTTACACGAATATTAATGATATTTTAGACTCCGCAACCTGGGTTAAAAACTACATAGCTGAACATGGAGAACTTCCATCTACAGTTTACATTGGTACAGAGGAAGTGGATATGCCCAACTTCTTATCTCTCCTATCACAAGGCTTATTATATATTTATAACAATGATACAGGTCCTATCGGAGTAATAGATTATAATAATCCGTCCAATCCCTCTGTAAGTGTATTGAATGGTACTATACTTAAAAATGAATATATAAACATAGCTACACGTGTTTTGAATTTTGTGAATGCTTACGGGCGGGCTCCCAATTTTTCAGGTAGTAGCCTGGGAAATATCCCTTATAAAGATTTATTTGAAATTTTCAGTAACGTACTGGATTATTACAAAGTGAACAACATTCTACCCGATTCTTTTTCATTAAACGACACCATCCCCCCAACGGTGACCGAAACCAACCCCACCACCAACTCAGTAATCAAGCAGACCAACGGAGAAATTAAGGTAACTTTCACCGAAAACATCCAAAAAGGTACCGATTGGATAGAACTTAAAAGCGGAAGTAACGCCATAAACTTCACCTGCTCCATCAGTGGAAATGTTTTAACTATTAAACCCACTAACAATCTTATTCAATCCAAATATACAGTGATATTACACACCGGCTCTGTAACTGACCTGGCAGGTAACCCACTGGCACTTAAAAGCTTCACCTTCACCGTGGACACCACCCCACCCACTATAACCAGTACAGACCCCCAAAACAAGGCAATAAACGTGCCCTCAAATAAGGTAATTAAAGTTACATTCTCAGAAAACATCCAAAAAGGCACCGATTGGATAGAACTTAAAAGCGCGGGTAAAGACGTGCCCTTCACCAATTCCATCAATGGTAAAGTATTGACCATCACCCCTACCAGTGCCCTGGCTGAATCCAAATACACTCTAATATTACACACCGGCTCTGTAACTGACCTGGCAGGTAACCCACTGGCACTTAAAAGCTGCATATTCAGTGTGACAATACCGCCAACTGTGACCAAGACCAATCCAGTAAACAACGCCGTCAATTTCTCATTAACCGCACCAATAACCATAACCTTCAGCGAAAACATTAAAGCAGGGCCCAATTACTCTGGGATCTACGTTAAAAACACCATATCAGGAGTAAAAGTAGCCATAACTAAAACCATAAGCGGAAACACCCTGACCATCAAACAAACCACCAATAAACTGTACAACACACCATACCAGGTCTATCTACCCGCAGGGGCGGTTAAAGACACAACTGGAAACAACCTGGCTAAATCATATACCTATAAATTCACCACCGTGGCTAAGTCCGCAGATACCACCCCTCCAAAGGTGACTAAAACCAATCCAGTAAACAACGCCGTCAATTTCTCATTAACCGCACCAATAACCATAACCTTCAGCGAAAACATTAAAGCAGGGCCCAATTACTCTGGGATCTACATGAAAAATTTATCCACTGGTAAATTGGTATCCATTACTAAAAGCATAAGTGGTAAGACCTTAACCATTAAAATGGTGTCCAGTCGATTGAGTAAAAATACCTATCAGATTTATCTGCCAGCGGGAGCAGTTAAAGATGCTGCTGGTAACAGTTTAGCTTCAGCTTACACACTTAAATTTAAAACCAGTTAAAAAAGTAAAAATAGAGTATTAACACTCTAAAGGTTCACAACCACGGCATCGTAGACGTTTTCTAGTTCTTTCAGTTCGTCCAGGACGTTTTCTGGCACGGTAGAATCTATTTTCAGTACCATAACCGCTTCTCCGCCGGGTTTCTGTCGTCCGACCTGCATTTTAGCGATGTTTATTTCGTGTTCTCCCAGTTTGGTTCCGATAATTCCAATAACACCAGGTATGTCCTTGTAAGAGGATATAAGTAAGTGTCCCTCGGTTTCCACGTCGACTTTATACCCGTTGATCAATACTATCTTGGGTTCCTTGGTGGACACTCCCTCTATAACCATGTCGTTTTTGTCTGATTTCATCTCTACCCTGATCAGACTGTCAAAACCGTGTACTTCACACCTTTTACCTTCAATTACAGTGATGCCCCTGTTTTCTGCCACGGCCAGGGCATTTACCAGGTTGACTGGTTCGGTCAGTATGGGGTTAAGGATCTCCTGCAGTATCATCCGGGTGAGGATGTCCAGTTTAGGGAACTCTGCCAGTTCCCCGCAGTAAGTTACATCCACCTCTTTGATGTTTCCCTGGGCAGTCTGTATTAAGAACCTACCCAGTTTGGTCATGAGTTCGAAGTAGGGCTTGATGAGTATCAGGGTTTCCGGATCAATTACGGGCATGTTAAGCACATTTCGAGCAGTCCCTCCGGTTAAGACTTCTTTTATCTCCTTGGCTACTATTATGGCTGCGTCTCTCTGCGCTTCCCTGGTGGAGGCTCCTATATGTGGTGTGGCCACCAGGTTGTCCAGGGTTAGAAGTGGGTTGCCCTCGGGTGGTTCTTTTTCAAATACATCCAGTCCGGCTCCGCCGATGGCACCTTCAGATAGTGCCTGGTACAGGTCTTCTTCGTTTATGATTCCTCCCCGGGCGCAGTTTATTATGCAGGCGGTGTCCTTCATCAGGTCAAATTCTGCCTTGCCTATGGAGTGTTTGGTCTCTGGTGTGAGGGGTACGTGGATGGTGATGACGTCTGCCTCTTCAAAGAGAGTATCCCTTTCTACTATTGTTGCTCCTAATCGGGAGGCGACTTCTTCGGTGATGTAGGGATCGTTTACCAGTATCTTCATGTCGAAGGCCTTGCACCTTTTGACCACCTGGCTTCCGATCCGGCCCATACCAATTACACCCAGGGTTTTACCGGCTAGTTCACTGCCCATGAACTTGCTTTTCTCCCATTTACCTTCCTTGACTGATTTATCGGCTATAGATATCTTCCGGGCCAGGGATAATATGATTCCCATGGTGTGTTCGGCCACGGTTATGGAGGTTGACTCGGGTGCGTTTACCACCATGATACCCTTCTCGGTGGCTGCTTCCACATCAACGTTGTCCACACCCACTCCGGCCCGGGCTATGATCTTCAGTTTCTGACTGGCTTCTATTACCTCCCGGGTGACCTTGGTCCTGCTCCTCACCACTATGGCATCGTAATCTGGGATTGAACTTACCAACTCTTCTGGGGTTATATCGGTTTGAACCACCACATCTGCGATGTCTTTAAGCTCATCAATTCCCTTTTCATTTATCTGATCAGCTATGAGTACTTTCATCTTCTCTCTCCTACTAATTTAAAGATTTAAACTGGTTAGAAAAATAACGAATATCATCTAATTAATATTGCAATTATCATTCTTGTAAATATTCATTATGGAAAGAATAACTTTAAATTTATTGCCCCCAACTATTTATTATTAATATATTGAGGAAAACTTTGGGAGGTGTATTTTTATGGTTAGGGTAGAGGAATTCATCCTTGCTAGTTCAAATTATGTGCCAGGATATGAAATAGTAGATACTAAAGGTTTTGTTTATGGACTCACCGTCCGCAGCAGAGGTGTTGGTGGACAAATCGGCGCGGGAATCCGTTCCATGTTTGGTGGAGAAATAAAAGAATATGTGAGTATGATGGAGGACACCAGGGACGAAGCACTGCAGAGAGCAATAGAACATGCCCAGGAATACGGTGCCAACGCCATAATCAGTATCAGGTACGATTCAAATGATATTTCAGATGTTATGCAGGAAATATTAGCCTATGGCACGGCTGTTGTAGCCCGAAAGATCGGATAAATTTATTTAACTAATAATTTTTTTTATTGCTTGAAAGTTTTCCCTTATTAGAGGTTACCCCTATGTTTGAAGGACACCTTGAAATCAGTGGTAGAAGCTTACCCCGGACGTACCTCGGAACTTCCCCCTTTATCGCCGCGGGACAGTTCGGACACCGCGCCCGGCTGTATCAACTGGATCTTTACGACCAGCCCGAGAATATTCTCAAGGTTATAAGGAAATCCTACCAGATGGGTGTACGGGGTATTCAGCTCATCCCCTATCCACCAGTTCTGGATGCTTTCCAGTGGGCCTGGGAGGAGGGAATTGAGCTTTCCATCATAGGTACGGTGCGCCCGGATGAGGAAGCCGCGGATATCAAGCTCCTATCCGGGTTGGACGCCGATGCCATGCTGCTTCACGGGGCCATTACCGATGTTTGTAACTGGGATGTTATATCCGGGCACCTGGAAGCTATAAAAGATGAAGGTTCTATAGCTGGCCTGGCAACCCACCAGCCGTTCCGTACCACGGCAAAACTCCTTGAATCCCCGGTTCTTGACCTATTCGATATCTACATGATCCCGGTAAATAAAGCGGGATACCTCATGGATACCGAATTTTTCCTGGAAAAACAGCGTCATGAATTTTCTGATCTGATCAATAAGGTGGATAAAACTGTTATAGTAAAGAAAACCCTGGCTGCCGGTGTTCTAACCCCTGGTGATGCCTTCAACTTCTTGAAAACAGTTGATTACGCGGATATGATTACCGTAGGGATTGCTTACGAAAAAGAGGCAGAGGAAACCTTCACCGTGTTGAGTGAGAAATAATTCCTGGTGAAAATAAAAATAACACTAGTTTTTCCTTTCCTTCAAGAGCTGGATGAATTCCCGGCAGTTTTCCATTTCACAGATTTCATCGGTGTTCACGGCGGGTATACCCTCGATACACTCCACGACCCTTTTACTTTCCATTATGAAAACTGCTTCTTTTTTGGTTATATAGGAAAGGTCCTTAACATTTAAGGCCATCTTCTTCAATGCCTGGTTGTTCCGTTTTTTCTCCAAATTGGTCAGTAGGATGTTTTCGTTTTCTTTCCTGCTGTTTGCCTGGGATATGGCATCAAAGGGTGTTCTGTAGGTTGGCAGTACACCGAATCCAAGTTTAATGAGTTCTTTAGGTTCGGGAGATATATCCTGTAGATTATCTTCAGTTTCTGAAGCTTGATCTGATTTTAACATATCTGATTCTGGTTCTGGAGTTTTAAATAAGTCAATGTCCAGGGTTATTTTTATATTCAGGATGTTCTCCAGTAACATGGCTGTTTCTGGATATGCCCGGACCATTCCATGCTCATACTTGTAGATGGTCTCCCGGGATACGTGGGCTATATCTGCCAGATCCTTCAGGGAGAGATTTTCCCTTTCCCTTACTTCCTTGAGGATTTCACCGTTGATATTCACGTAGTATCCTCCGCGGCCGGCTAAAACCTCAGGATACACCTCATCTACCACCATATTCCGCAGGGTTTCCGGGGCCACCACAGGTATACCGTGCCTCTCATATACCACGTCTTCCTCTAGTGGCTCGGTTTTTGATTTAAACCCCACAATTAAAGGCGAAGCTAGGAAAGTCCTGGCTAACCTTTTAATTTCCTGAGCCTGCTGGCTGCTGAAACCGTCCACATTAATTAAAACCTTGAGTAAAAGTAGAATCAATTCCCGACGGGCCATCATGTCAAAACAGCTTCTATCATATATATTAGATGTTTCAAAGCCGTGACTCGCTAGTAATTCGGTTATCTCTAGTAAGACCTGATCTCTGTGCATGGGTACACCACTCATAGGGATCACCTGATAAAATTTGAGTTAATGAAAATTTATGTATAGTATAATTATTAGAATAACTATAAAGTTTATGTATATTTCTTAAGTTAAATTTATAATTTAAACTTCTGAATTTAATTTTAGTTTAAATTAAATATTATCCTAATTTGGTAAACTTATATAAATTCTAATTTGATTATGGTGACTGTGACTTGTTTTAATCCATTTCAATGATCATCCTTCCTAAATTTTTTTATTTAATTTTGCTTGGATAAATCAAATTTTAGATTAAGTGTGATTTATCACTAAACTATGTGGTCAATCATATATTGATGTGATAAGTCAGTAAGTGATAACATTAATGCATGAATAGTCTAAAAATTTAATCAAAGAGGCGGTAAATTTGATAAATAAAGGGAAAATATTTGACAAAATGATAATACTATTTTTATTTGTTTTTTTTATTAATATAGGCTGTGTATCAGCAACTAATTTTACTGCGGATGAAATTGGCAACGCTTCAACTTCCGTACAAACGTATGTGGAAGCCAATCACAAATTACCCAACAACGTTACTATTTCTGGAACAACAGTAACTATGCCTCAATTCCTGAAATTAGAAACTACAGCAACATACAACATCCAAAATAACATCACAACAGATATTACACTTGAAAATTACAATACCGCCCCTAACCCATCAGAAACCGCCACAAATGGACAACTCACACAATCAAATTATATCACACTAGCTAACAATGTCAAATCTTTCATGAATGAAAACGGACGAGCACCCAACTTCCAAACAACCAGTTTAGGAAATATAAGATACGAATCACTCGTTTACACATTCTCACAAGTCATGAATTCTTACCGTGTGGGGAAAGTTCTGCCAGATTTCATCATAATCCGACCTTGGACCTTCGTTACGAATAATACCACCAAATTTATAACAATGAACCAAATAAATGTCGCAGCAGACACCGTACAATCCTACATAGACTACATAATAACTGCAGATTTAACCCACAACAACCAGGGAAACGATACATCATCAGATGGTAACATACCTGATAATATACCTGTTAACTTCAGTTCAACATTTGGAACTATAAACAATTCAGGATCAACTAAAAAAGGCAGAGTAGAACTAAAACTTAACGGAACAGCAACAGGTACCGCTAATGTTTCAGCAGCACTAGACAACCAAACTGTTTCCAAATCTGTAAGTATAACCAGTGTAAACGTACTAGGCGTTTACAACACACGAACGCAAGAAAGCTTCGCCACCATACAAGAGGCCGTAGACGATCCTGATACAAAAGATGGGGACATAATAACCCTGGCAGAAGGTATCTACACTGAAAACGTAGCAATAAATAAAAAACTAAGTATACAACCAGTTACTGGAGCAAATGTAACTGTAGAAGCAGATAATTCAGATAAAAGTGTTTTCGTAATGAACAATGAAGGAAGCGGCACAACCATAAAAAACTTGAATATTGAAAGTTCTGCAGACTCTTACGGTATATCTTTAAGCCACTCCTACAACGTTAACATAATCAACAACATCATAACAAACAGTTCCAAAGGAATATACCTATATAAATCGGGAAACAATATCATTACTGGAAATACTGTAAAAAACAGTCGTTATGGAATATTCCTCTACAATTCAAATTGTAACTCTATATTAGGAGGTAACATAAAAATAAATGAAAATGGGCTTTATCTGTTCAATTCTGATAACAATCAAATAAACGGAACTACTATTACCGAAAATTACTATGGAACTTATCTTTTCTATTCTAACAACAACGATATAATTGGTAACGTTATCTCTGATAATTGGTTAGGTACATATCTATACGACACAAATAGTAACAGCATAACAGGAAATAGCCTATCCGATAATGGTGTGGGGATTACCCATTACAACTCGATAGGCATAATTCTGTCGGGAAATAACTTTACAGATAATTTGCTTGCAGATTCATCTACAATAGATTCTGGTGAAATGGTTTTAGCAACTACCATCTACAGTTGTGGAGCTGCAGCATTGGCTACAATACTTAAAAGTTTTGGAATTTATGCTACAGAAAATGAACTCGCTACCCTGGCAGGTACAGACGAAACAGGGGCAAGCTTTTATGGTCTTAAAACAGCGGCACAATCCATGGGAGTCTCCGCAATAGGGGCAAGATTAACTGTTGACCAACTTAAAACGAACTATCTGGTAGTTTTGGATATAGATGGAAAAAAACACTTTGAAATCATCAAAAATATCACAACCACAACTGTCTATCTATTTGACCCTAACTTAGGAAATATTGAAATGCCCTTAGATAAATTCAATGAAATGTACACTGGAGTTGCACTGGTTTTGAATGATACATTACCGCCAGGCACAGTATTGTTGACTGATGATGAAATGCGGGACATCAAAGCCCTTGGGTATTGGACAAAGGATGCACACTACTTTACAATACCAGGTTTTTATTATCCAACCATCGAATGGAGAAGTTTCTCATATCCTGTGCCAGTTCTTAAATGGAAATGGGTACCGCCATATAAACTTTTTGGTATCATTCCTATACCCGGACATACAGAACCGTATATTACCCTAGAATGGCGTACAGGTAGCTACCCAGTAGTTGTATGGAGATATCGGCCTCCACAAAGATTTGTATATTATACACCAAGATGGGTTAAAGAAGAAGGAGAAGTATGGAATGACAATGTGTATATAAAAGTTTTCAAAGGAGCTATAGCCATATCTACCGGTACTACAATGATACGAGGAGGTATAGGATTAATTGGTATAACAGAAGGATGGGGAACTCCAGCAGGTATCATATTAATAGGAATGGGTGCTGGTGTGACTTGGTATGGTGTTGAACAAGTTATAGACGGTCTTGATGATCCTTGGTCTGTAAAGCCAAATCGTTTTTTATACGATTAACCTATTCCTCGGGGATCACCAAATAATAATTTTTAAAATTAACTATATTATAAAAGGTTGTAAAAAGTATACGGAGAAAAAGAAATGCAAAAAGAATCAGTGTGGATAATTATTTATGTGCTAGTTGCTATAGGTGCATTTTTATCATTTTTAATTTATGGAAACTTTAGAGATTTATTAATAAGTACTATTATTCTACCTGTCTTTTTCATCGAAATATTCAGGATTAAAAAAATAAGTTTTAAGTTATTATTAAGAAGTTTAGTAGGTGTAATAATAATCCAGATTTTAGCTATTTCATATATTTATTTAAACATGCTTTCATATCTAAAAACCACAAATGATTACCTGTTTTTTTATATCTTTTTAGGATTGATAATACTCACCACGTTTTCATTGGTTTATATGTACCGTCGTAGAGACCAAATAAATAACAATCATGTCTAATGACTAGCAGGTACAGACGAAACAGGAACTAGTTTAGATGGATTAAAGACAGCAGCACAAGCCAAAGGAGCAACTGCAATAGGGGCAAAATTAACCATAGACCAACTTAGAACCAATTATTTGGTAGTTCTATCCATCAACGGGACTAAT
>DAQK01000004.1 GCA_002502855.1 Methanobacterium sp. UBA279 | reverse complement strand
TTAACCTTACGAACTACTGATTATTTCTAGCAGTTCCTCTATCTTGATTTTTTTGATTTACTATTCTTATTCTTTTATCTTTAGACGCATATTTTTCTAAGATTTCTAAAGAACTATCTGTAGAACCATCATTAACACAAATTATTTCTATATCTTTTAGAGTTTGATTAATAAGACTATCTAAGCATTTTTGCAGATGTTTTTCAGCATTATATACTGGAATAATTATTGAAACTTTAACACATGTTTCTTTTTTTAATTTTTTCATGATTTCAGGATATTTGTCCATTACCCGTTTCATAAATTCTGTGTTCTTCTCTGAATTCGTGGTAAATAGTATTTTTTCATCTGAAAAACCTAACTCACGCTTTGGGTTTACATAATTAGGCATTTTATAGCCATTTTTTACAATTTTTATCTTGGTGTTGTTCATTACACCCATCGCCCAAAACCAAACATCATCTGCATCTGGAGATAATTCCATGAAAATATTTTCATTTAACACGTCTTTGTACAAACAATTAGGAGGATATAAAACACCTCCTACGCCGGTGAAAAAGTTTTTAAAAGAAATTTCGTCAGTTTTTATAACTTTGGGCCATTGAATATATGGTTTGACAGTACCGTTATCAAAAATCATTAAATGAGCCCTATGGCAGACTATGTTTTTGCCGTCATACTCATCCATTAATTTTTCCAGCCAATCTTCTGGGTAAAAAACATCATCATCAGCGGTCACAATGATATCTTGAGGAAATTCTTTCAATGTATAGATTAATTTTTTATAACTTTTTAAATTTCCATCAACAAATCGAATGTTTAAACCGTGTTTCTTTAAATTAAGTACTTTGATTGGGATGTCGTCTTCCTTATTAGGAAATTCTTCTGTACTTAACCACAAAATCACTTCATCAGGTTTAAGTTTTTGTATAAGTAGAGAATATATGGCAAAGTGTACATCATACATTCTCTCTGGAAACGAGGTTAAAGAAACGATAATTTTTGGACTTCTCTTAATTTTGTTTATTCCATAACCTTTGAAGTTTTCAAAATCGCTTCCAATTTTATCTTTATTTATTTGATTTAATGTGAGAAGGCGCTCGTATTTTTGTATCGACCTTTCTAATTTGGTAATTTTGTTCTCTGCAGCCAAAGTTCTATTCTCAACCATCTTTGTTTTTTCATTGTAATCATTTAATGATGCTTCTAATTTGGTAATCTTTTTTTCAGCAATTTTCAGCTTGTATTTTGATGATAATTTTTCTTTTTTTATGTTAGGATACCTTCCTTCTTTTCTGCCATGACGAATATAATGCAAAAAAGGATTTTTACCAGCTTTTTTAACATCTGGATATTTTTTCAAGTAGTATTTTCCATTGAAATAAGGATTAGGATCTCGGCCTTCCTTAATCCCATGATATATATAATGTAGTAATGGATGTTGTCCCGAACGACTTACGTCTTCGTATTTTTTCAAGTAAAATTCTTTGTCGAATAATGAATCTTTTTCAACTACTCTTAATCCATTTAAAGTAAATAAAATATTTTTTATACCAGTACCAGATGTTAATTCTTTAAATGTAAACATTATGAGGAAAAGCCAAAAACCTAATTTTCGGGATTTCAAACCCGTATGTTTACCTGTTTGGTCTTTAAAATACTTAATTATCATCATATTCTCCAGTAATTACAGTATAAACAACTATTTTATTTTTATTTGTCATATTCATCATCTAAAATCATTTAATCTGGCGCATCATTATCTACACAGTATTCTAAGATATTTTCAGTATTTATCCCTGTATCCGATCCTATTTCAACTATGTATCTCGCATCCACATATTCAATAATCAGTCCTTATCATTCCAAAGCGATTCATAAAAATTTCTCACATACTATGAATTTCGAAATACCTTTATTGATGTTATGAGATTATCCCATAATATAATTTTTTTGGATTTTTTTTTAATTTCTTTAGGCTCCCCCTTAGATTTTTTGGTTTGAAATTTTTGTTTTTGTCTTGTCTTTTGTGTTTTGGTGGGGTGAAATCTATTTTTTTGTTAAAATACCTTTTTATATTGATAAATAATTATATATAGACTTTTAAACGCTTCTGTTTAAAATGTTACTGATTTTTTAATTTTGTTTGTTTTGTGGTTTCTTTTTATCCATCGGTATTCGGTTAGATATTGGTGGATTTCTAGCCCTTTGTCTGTTCTAAATCTTCGTTTGAGGTTTTGGGGTATTGTAATGCCGAAGAATCGTTCTAGTATGTTGTTTGTGGGGGGTATGTCGTCTCTTCCGATGTGGTTGATTGTTTTTTCGAATTTGTGTTTTAGATTGCTTATGAATTTGGCTATTATGGGGTTTAGGTTTTTTATGTTGTTAAAAAAGATGTTAAATCGTCTTTTAGCTTTTTGGGGTGTGTCTGCTTTGAATATGTTGGAGATTCTTTCTATAGTGTTTTCCCATTCTTTTTGTTTACGCTTATAACTGCGTAATTCCTTTTTTAATTCTCTTATTTTCTTATACACTGCTTTTTTAGCCTTTGATGTTTTTAATCTTTTGATTTTAGTCTTATTTTTATCTATAACTTTTTTTAAGGTTTTTATTTTTCTCCTATTTTTGTTTATGACTTTGATTGCATCTATCATTAAATCTTGCATTATATGAAAGGTGCACAGATGGTGTTCACACTTCATAGCATCTAATACTTGTCCATATGCTACATAACCATCTGTTACAATTGTTTTTACTGTTAAACCTTCTAAACTAACTTTTAAAAATGTTTCAAAGATTTCCTGGTTGAATTCATCCACGGTCCATCGGTTTATCACAATGCAGGTATTTAAGTCTAAAAGAGCCAATCTAACTCTTTCATTACTATTTACTTTTAAATATTGTTCATCATAGCCAAACACACCACTTAAATCTTTATCTGTGTATTTTTAACTCTTCCTGAATCTTCTCTTTTATACAGTTTTCAAAGACTTCATTTTTAAAGTTATATATCGTTGTTCTTGAAGGTTTACACCCATAATTAACCTCTATTTGCTCTGAAATCTTCTCAAAAGAACTATAATCAATTTCTAAATGTTTAATAGGTTGTTCAGTTCTATAAAGACCATTCCCGGGAGGGATCCCCCATGCATTCCATCAGGCCCACCATCATTTTCTAAGCTGGAGTATTGATCATACTCATTACTAAGCACAAAGAGATTTAATAGCTTATGCAGCCAGAGAAAGGAGTATGTTCTGGGGTGGGTTAGAGAAGAGCATAACTGATAATGAAGATTTACAAGAAGCATGGCTACTTCCAAGATGTGGATTCCATTAGGTTATAAGGATATTAACTGGGTTGATATACTTTGCTCGTAAATGTCTTGTTGGAACTAATAAAGGACCTTGGAAACCTACATAGGAATAACATCCAGGATTAAGATGGGTTAAATCCATCCCAAAGGCACTGTTTGATATACCCTAAATAAGCTATTTATATAAGGTTTATAACCATTTTATTCTAGTAAATTTTTCCTTAACAGTCTAAATAACTCGTTTTAATAGCCCTCCCGGGTTGATGATCTTGGATCTAGATCGGGTGTTCCCCCCTTTGTTCTACTGTAGAAGAATTGGATATATTTCAAAAATAATGGATGCCATCCCAAGAGCTATTATTACAATGGGGGAGGAATTACATACCTCCTTATGTAGTTTAAATGAAGCTTCCATTGATTCTATACTAAAAAACTTTGAATAGAGCTTGTTGGGTAATATACCTAAAATTTTCGGTTCTCACAGAGTAAAGCAGGAAATTTCAAACAAGGTTTAAAACCAGCATATCGGGCAGGAATAATGTTTAGAATTATCCTGGCCCAATCACAAAGACCACACCCTGGAGGAGAGGATCGATTTCTGGAAACATGCACCCTTCGACTTCCGAACCTACCTCGGAAACAAAGCACTGGAAATCCTCGGCTTAGATAACAGGAACAGCATCTACTTTTTTCGATCGGATAATACAGAGCATTGATGGAAAAATCATCAAAAGAATCTTCGAAGGAAGCAGCGGACGATACACACCCGACTACATCCTCCGACACAAATACCATCCCACCATCCGATACCTCTGGAGAATGTACTACCAAGAAATCCTAGACGAAGCCGAAGAAGCAGAAAGAATACAAAAAGAAATAGACAACATGTAAAAAAGGGATGAAAGAAGAATTAATTAAAATAGATGCCCAGATATGTTAGGGTCATCCCTACCACCTCCTGAGAAACGCCAGGTACTGTGCATCATGATATGGCACAACGGAGAATCCTACAACCCAGAAAACGGATTATTTGAATTGGAATGTTTCTATTAATTTCAACATACCTTCCTCATCTTTTAAGGAACCCAGAACAGCAAAATCTCTACCATTTTCCCTTACAACTAAAGTTAAAAAGGTGGTGTCCATCCCTTCTACGGTGGTTTCTAGTCGTTTGTAGGTTCTATTATTGATTTCTTTTGTTTCTGGGAAGTTTTCATATACTACTTCGTCAACACCATATCCTACTCTTATATTTTGTCCATCTTCCGTTGTAAAACTTATCCATTCATATTTTTCACTTTCGTTGTTTAAAGTCCAACTAGAAGGATATTCAAAAGAAACAGCACTTCCATTATATAGTTTATAACTAGAAGACTTATTTTCTGATGTGCATCCACTAATCACTACTGCTAAAACAATTATAACCCCGATTAAAATTTTAGTATTCTTATCCATTATACACAGCCCTCTTATGGTACCTTTTTAATAGATATAGATAATTAGCTTTCTTATTATTTATCTTTTACTAACACCCCCTATTTTTTTTTGGAGTTGATAAAAACATAGTATCAGCAGAAGAAGTCCTCATCAACCTAGTTGGTAAAGACCAATTAAGCGGCCCGATGAACAAAGGAGCGGCCAGCTTCCGAAACTTGCAGAAAGAAGCCATCCAACGGCTCTTTTATAGCTTGCAAGATAATGAGGAGATATTAAATCTTTAAATTTTTCATCGGGGTCGTTACTTCCATCCATCATTGCTTGTAAATCTAAATTTTCCTTTACATCTTCAGGCAGTACATTAAAAACAATTTCTATGACAGATGTGTGTCTTGGCCAATACCATAAAATAAAATTTACAGATTCTTCTGGTTTTTTAAGTTTCAAATTCTCTTTTTTTGTCATTTTAAACCCCATTTAACAAATTAATTTTTAATGACCAATAGGTTAGTTATAGATCACTAATACTTATAATTTGTTAAAAATTTAAGGGAATAAAATCACAAACTAAATAAGTTTCCTCTGTATTTCATTGCTTATTATTTCGTTTAAATCTTTTCCTTTTAAGCATGCTGTGTTGTAATCGATGGTGAACATTTTATCGTACTCGTTTAAATCTCTCAGTTCAATGAATAAGAAGTTTAACATTCTGTCAATGAAATAGACGGCCACATATGGTTTTGCATTGAAATTATATGCAAAATTACGCAAGGACCAGATCTGTCTTTTGTAGATCTTGATGTTCGTACTCTTGGTGGACTTGACCTCAAATACAAAAAATGATTCGCTATCTCCAGCTATTACATCAGGAAGACTAACTCCACTCTGTTGAAGCCTCCCGGCCATGAACCCTTTTCCCTGTAAGAGATTTACCAGGTTTCTTTCGTGTTCTATGCCTAATTTTTTTATATCTTCTGCTTTTACTGACATTTATATCACACCTCGATAACTTTTTATATTACTTTAATATTAATTGATAATAAAATATTACTTAAAACTTTCGAGGCGTGAAATCTTGAAAAAAGAAACTAGTTTCATAATTGGAGCGGTTACATTACTTAATTTATCAATTTCGTTTTTTGCAAAGTTTCTGCAACCTCCAAAAAAAGCAGGCAGCCCCATTTTAGTCAACACTCTATCTAGGCTGCCTGCACCTCCACTAGCTGAACTTAGAAATAAATTTAAAAAGTCTGCTTTGTCAGTTTCTAAGCAGCTTAAAGGTTTTTCTGAGTTTTTAGCTGTTTATAACGAGAAAGTTGTAGATATAGAGCAAATATTAACGAATAAACAAAAAATGAGGTGAAAACGTGAGTAAATTAGATAACATAAAGGGTAAAGTCAAAGTTGAGCCGTTGATTGGTCTTATTTTGCTGGTTGCAGTCGTTGCCGTCGGTGCTTTTTTTATTACTGGTTCAACTACAAACGACACCCAGGTTGCTACAGTAGTTCCTTCATTGCCGCCTGCAGATAACGGCACCGAAACTCAGGATCAAGGTAGTATAATCGATGAGAGCTCTGGATACTATTATGCAATTCCTGGAGGATACTACACACCTAGCGGAAATAACCATTACACACCTGGCGGAAATAACCATGGTTACATAGATCTGGACCAGTTTGAGGTACCAGGAAAGGAGACAAATGACCAGTCTAAAGACAACGATAAAGAAGATTCCGGTGTTATAACCCCTATAGACCAGCACCATGACGATGAAGATGGGGACGACCTTTGGGAATATCCAGAAGCTGAAGAAGAAAATTTAGACCCAGAAGACATTTTATTACCTGGTGATGACGGTTTCCCGGACGATTTGTTCCCAGAAGAGAACCCCGACGATGATACTTCAGACAATGAAACCATAGACGATGAGATTCCAGGTAGTGTTGAAATCCCAGATGACATTGGAGACATAGAGGATGTTGATCCTACTGAGGATGAAGACGAGTTCCCAGAAGAAACCCCTGAAGATATACCTGATGACGATTGGATCGACGACTGGATAAATGGTTAAAATGAGTAATGAGGAAGAATCAGAGAGAAAACCACCAGTTCTATTTGCTGGATTATTATTTGACCCTTCTTGTGACGAAGTAACTGTATTACGCTCATCAAAAGGTGAGAGGAGGTGAAATAATCAAGGAAAAATTTTTCAGACTGTTCGTTTGCTTTATAGTAGCTGCGATGGGCCCCGGGATGGCCATGGGTGTTGCTTCCGCTGCAGATGCTCAATACTCTGACTATTACATCACCGGTGGAAAGATCGTATCAAACGACACAGGGATAAGGTACCAAATCACCAAATCTGACAACACTACCTCCATCAAATGGACTAGAGCCATAACTACCGCTGGAGCAGTCGGTATACAGAGATACACCGTCATAGCACAGTCAAACAGGACGGGATACACCCTTAACGCAATCAACAAGTACACAGGGAATAACCGATGGAGGATGAACCTCGACCAGGCATACACCCGATTACAGTTTATCGGCGGTAAATACGCTGTTGTCATGAACCAGAACAAGTTCTTGCAAATTAACTTATACACCCACAGAATCGTGACCGGTAAAACCTTCGAAGCAGCTGCTAACGAGTTCTTCGGGCTCATCAAGAGTAAGAAAAATGGAAACTATTACGTTATGACCATTACCGACGGGATAGCCAAATTTTTTAAACTGAACCCTAACTGAGCTCAACAAACACTTTTAATTTTTTTTTTGAAAATAACTGAGAAGGTGAGACTTAATGAAAAAACAAATACGGAGATATATTAGTGACTCTGAAGATTTACCTGGATGGATCTGGGTGACTGATGTTATTCAAGGCTTTTCTTTTTTGATGCCCAAATCCACCGCCCGGGAAGAGGGGATAATATGAAATTTCTAATTGCATTGCTGATAATCAGCATTTTAATCCAGATATTCGGGAAGGTGTACGGTGTATGAAGGAGTTCAAAAGGTGGTATCTGGTTAAAAAAAATACAAATATTCTAATCGTGGATTCCGCTTATAGCAAGGAAGATATGGAAGACAAAAGGCTTAGAATGCCAGAGTCAGATAGATACGAGGTACTTCATCGGAGCGAGGTGTATAGGAGGATTATGGGATGAAAAAGGTCTCTATTTTAATTCTTATTATTTTTTGCCTGTCTATAGTCTCTTTGGACACCTCAGAAGCTGCAAGGTATAATCGGTATAACCCGGATTTAACCGTCTCCCGGGTTACAGTAGATGCAGCAGGGAACAATACTGGAGGAATTTCAATAAAAAATATTGGAAACAGGCCCACTGGTCAATTCGAGGTTCTGGTCTATTTCAAAAAAATGGATGGATCTTATTTTAAGCAGCTCTACAGAACTGGAAATCAAACAAAAATTTATCCAAATCAAACAAGGCACTATGCAAATGTTTTTAACGGTAGCCAGGCTGTAACAGGGTTGGTACGTGTAAATCCTCATCAAAGATTCACAGAGCTAAATTACTATAATAACGTGGCCTATTTTTCAATGCAAAAGAAGCAAGTGTCATCATATAATGTAACAGAAGGTGTTAGGCGCTATAACGATACATTAGGCTATGATGTGGTGACTCCCACATATAATGGTACGTTCAGTAACGGTGCGTACAATCCAATCCTAGGAAATTCATATATAACTGAAGGAACAGCAGATTATGTAAACGGTATCAAATTCAGTCTTAGGTCTGTTCCTCTACCTTCGCACCGGCTCATTGTAAGAGGCATAACTTATTCACCAGATCGGTATAATAAGAGGATATATGATTCACTGGGTGCGTATAGCAATTTGGTGTATGATGCTTCTAAAAATTATTACTACTTAGACTATTCAGACAGTTTTGTCCCTATGTATTTGAATTTTGCATCTACGGATACTTCTAGCTGGATATATGACGTGTTCAATGGTAAACTAGGAAATATATCGATCGAGATAGACGGACAAAACATCAGCTCCTATTACGTTAAAGAAGTTGTTGTTTACAGTGGAGAGCATGTACTACATAATGCTACGTATGCAAATGGTACGTACAATCCTGTTGTTGCAAATCCACCTTACGTCAAGCTCGGTGGTACAAATCGGTATGTAAACTGGATTGGACTGTATTTTAACGCAACGTTAACACCTAAAACACTCACTCTAAGTGGTGCTAATAGTACAGCGCTAATTAAAGTTAAAGATAATTACAATAACATATGTAACATGACCTGGGACTCTGGTAGAAATTGCTTCGTTTTAAACACTTCTTATGTGCCAAAATATGCATATATCGATGCTCTAGAATACGAATCGATCAATTCATATCTATTTTTAAATTCATCTCAGCAGCTGTATTTCAACTTTAACAATTACAACATGGGGTATACGGTATATGAAGGATACTGGGAGAGCGACATATTAAGTAATCAGTTCGTGCAGCTGTATAGTAAAACTTTCTATGACGGAGGATACGACCCAATACAGGCAAATCCTCCATACACAGGTGGTCAAACTCAATATTATTATGTGAATCATCTTCAACTTGGTTTGAATTACCTCACGCCTGCTAATGCTGTTTCCTCATTGCTAATTCTGAAAGGTACAACAGAAGTAGATTCTCCGCCTCAAGTTCAGCTTGCAGACGATAGTTTAATCGACATGATCTGGAGCTCAACTAAAAACTATTATTTCCTGTATATTATAACAGATCTGATTAAAAGCGTTATCATAAATGTATGGGATGATGATTACTGGGCGTATGATACGTTAGACTCATTTGGAAACATAATATTTGAGTATCTATACATGCCAAGAAGCTGGAGTTGGTCATAATGAAAAAATATGGTATTTTAATTGGATTAGTACTTATTTGCTTGCTTATTACGCTGCCTGCCAGTAGCGCCACGAAGATGTGGGCCCCGGATTTGACAATCTCTAAAGTGGACCTCACAGAAAAAAATGCCTATGGAACTGGCGGATTTACGATTAATAATATAGGAAATAAGAACAATAAAGGATTCGAAGTACTAGTTTATTTCAAAAAGAAGGACGGGACTGTATTCAAGCAATATTATCAGTCAAATAAATCGATTGCCCCAGGGTACTCGCGACATTATTCGAAAGTTTTCCATGGCCAGGGAGCCGTAGTGGGACTAGTTAGGGTCAATCCCTTTAAAAGATTCCAGGAATGGGACTATAACAATAACGTACGCTATTTCACTATGCTTAAAACAAACGTGTCAAATTACCATGTCCAGGAAGGAATCAGTTACTACAACGTCACCCTTGACGACTATACTTATGTACCACGAGGATCTTCGAACATTGAAAATGGAAATTATAACCCCGTAATCAGTACTCCAAATCCAATACAAATAGATGGACTGGACTACTATGTCAATCACATAAATATAACCGCTGATTTTCCAAAATATGGCTTTATGTCAGGTGTTTTGCAGTTAATAACGGTTACCGGAATTCCCTATATTCCATACAATGCGCTATTTTTGCAGGTAGATAATTACTATAAACTACCAATGTTTTGGGATTCTAACAAAGGTATATGGTACAAATACACTACAAGTCATGTAAAATCAGTAGTATTGCAAATGGAAGAATGTGATGAATTAGTTGGTGCTTTTGTTGATAATATCGGTGATATTGCAATAACATATTACAGGATGCCTCCTACCTGGAGGTGGAAAGTATGAATGATGCCTTGATAACGTTGGGGATGAGTACTGCATCAGCTATATTTGTTTTATTTACACTGTACTGGTTTATAACAACGGTTATAGCATCCATTAGAGTTTAGGTGAGAAATTTGGGAAATGCGATAATCTGTAAAGCTTGCGATGGAACTGGATTTGACCCTGATCAAGAATCTTCCTACAAGCTTTGTGAAGAATGTGGTGGAGAAGGATTTATCCAACTGGATGTTTAGATTCTTGGTTTATGTATTCTTCAATCATTTTTTTCAATCTCCAGAATGTAGTTTGACTTAACTGGATTTTAGCGACAGTCCAAAACTCTTCTTCATCTTTAAAAGTATGTCTGTGTCCTTCTTTCATTATCACATACTTATAGAACCAGTTTCGAACTGTTGACGGTCTTCCACCTTTATATGTAATATTACTTGATTTAGATTTCTTAATTTTCCATTCTCGTTCAATAGCTCTTTTAACATCGCTTAAATCAAATTCTAAATTCTCATCATAGACGAAATTATTTGAATCGACTCTAAATTGTAAATCATATAGTATTCTCAAGATTTCAAGAACATCAATCGGTTTATAGTAGTCTAATATGTGAATTAATTGTTCTACACTCCTTTTTATTGGGACTGATCTCAATTCTTCTTTACAATTCCATAATTCCCCTATTGCTTCATCATGCCGATTTTGCCATGTATCCATTTCAATCACTGTGTCTATTTTTGTTATAGGAATTATATAAAATGTTTCAAAAGTCAGAGTATTGAAACAAATTTCCTTGCGAAGGTCATCCTTGGATAAGTTGATATGGGAGAAATTTAGCTTCCTGGATTGACTTCAGTAACAATAATATTAGTCCCATTTTGTCCGTTAGTAATTGAAACGTTTTTATTTAGCATGCTTTCGTCTATATCAACCGCTACATTTATGTACGTTTTCGCTGTTCCATTTGTAGAGTTATTTCCTATGACTTCAGTGGTCCCGGAACTAGCAACTGTACTATCAATTAAACTGAAAACCTGATAACTCAGCAGGACCCCACCAACCATGATTATACACAAGAAGAAGAATAAAGCTTTTTCTCGGTTGGTACCGGTTTTAATCCTATTTTTTTCACTCATGACAACATAATTGGTTAATTTAAATGGATAGAATAACCTGACACCATGGTAGGTCATAAGGTCTAGTATAAGATGAGATAGATATGCAGCTGCAACGATGATAAAGATCTGATTAACAAACCCCAAAGCAATTAATCCAATCAAGATCCAGATATTATGTGTCTCACGCTTATGTTTTGCCAGGAAAGCGTAGTCGATAAGATCCGGGATCACAGCTGCTGCACCTGCAATAAAAATGTAAAATGCATTTACCGGAATTCCTGAAATAAACATTATCAGCAGACTAAATATGATTCCTGTAACTATATGTGTATAACTTCTCAATTAAATCATCTCCCGACGTATGTGAAAGTTCTAAAGAGGATCATGGCAAACCATATTGAAGCTAAGAGCCCAAAAGCTACCAATCCAATATTGAGTGATGCTAATTTCATATACGAAAAAAGTCCCAATGCAGCAAGAATTCCAAAAACCGAATATTTGATATCCACTACTTCGTGTTTTTCCTCCCGGATGTGCTCCATCTTCTGGTAAAGTGGATACGCGATAGCTTTAAAGTTCTTTGAATAACTTGCAACTAAAATAATTGACTCTAGATTTAATAAAAAACCCCAGGCATCTACGGCAAGTTGTGTCATTTTCTCGAAGTGATTAAACATAATAACTATCTTTTTACCTCTGGTTATCGATTCCAAAATCTCTTTGAGCTCTTCAATATTCTTTCGCTTCAATTTATCCTTATTTTCATGTCCTAGTTTATTTATAATCTCTATCAGCTTTGATTTAGGTGGAGTTGGTTCATTTACAAATAATGCAGTCCATCTATTAGCGATATCTGGCATAAACTTCTGAACGTCTTCTTTATAGATTAATACACTTTTTCCGTCATTAACGCAGTCAAAAATCGTGTCTTGGATCATGAGAATTAATATTAATTTTTATGCTTTTAATACTTTTCTTGTCTTTAATAGTGTATACAAATTTTTAATCACTTGTCCCCAGGCGTCGGTCGTGTGCGAAGCTCACGCACGGAGTCTTCACCTCTCCTGGTCCAACAGCTAAAACTTTAGCATCATCCGTGGATTCGTAAGGATTTTTTTCTCCGACTCAGCAAAAAGCCTGCAAATAAGTTTCGGCGTCCGACATCGAAATTCTGCCTGCAAGATTTGTTTCAGTGCCTGAGCCCTGAATAGCTTAAGCCCGAGCTGGAGCAACAGTTCTAAAGGGTTAACGGCTCCCCCTCCGTTCCGTTACTGTCTTGGGGGGAGACTTGGGGGGTGGAACAACCAATCGTTATTTACTTGTATGCCCCATGTGCTGTTGTTTTAACCTGCTTTTCAGGTTCAAAAAGAAAACTTTAACGCGCAGCAACAGCCGCAGGCCCTTTCCGCGTGGCACCGCCCGTCCCAGGTTGCTTACGAGTACTCGCCGCGGCTCCCGGGCCCCCGGCCGAAGGCCGGTACGCCCTATACGCCCTTCGTTGCTTTCCAACTATAGATTACAGTCCCTCAGCGTGGCTTTGGCTTCAAGCAGGAAATACGCAAACCATTGGATAGCGGTCGTGGTGGGGCCCCTCGAAGGGGGCGGCTTCCTCGATAGGGTCCTTAATATGCCATCCTCGGCAGTTATTTATCCTCCCCTTATTATTCCGGCCTTATCAAAAAGGAGCTCAGAAAACCACCTCCCGGGTTACAGTCCAGCGCCCAGACCTGCGTCAGCCCCCCGCCTCCACGTTAACCAACTCGCGACCGGCCCGAAGAGATTTGATTGGTAGCATGAGGATCCCTGCTGCTGCTTAAAAAAAAGAGTTCTCAGCAACTACCCAGAACCCCCCAACGTGCTCTCAACGACAAATATGTGCTCCAGAGAACTCCTTAAACCGTCCACCATCGCAAGTATGCTCGTTCCGGTCTTTACTTCGTTAAACCTTATTGTATGGCGAAATTTCCCCTAACGCCCGTACAAAATTAAAATCAATATCTAAACCAGCCCGATTTTTCAAGACCTCGCCATGACCCTGGGCCTCCGCCGTAAGGCGGACCGCCCGTCCGTCCTTCGTTATGTCAGAAAAATCGACACCTGGGATTTGATTTTAATTTTGCACCGGGCCCTGGAGTCCTAAATTTCGTTATACATGGGTTTAACGACGCAAAGCCCTGTACATAGATTAATTAAACGTTATCCGCCTATTCAAGCAAATGATGTTTCCCAAAATAATTAAAATAATAGATAGCGCTCGTGGATAGGCTCCTCGAAGGGATAGGCTCCTCGATAGAGTCTTATATATGCCGTCCTAGCGGCAGTCTTGTGGTGGGTGGCGGGAGGAGTTGATCGGGTAGCTCTGGTTCTCCATGTTAAACATGATTAGAAAAAGAAGGTGCATTATTAAAAGCATGAACAGCAGCAGCACCATAACGATAAGCAGCAGCAGCGAGACCATGCTCAATCAAATCCGAAGGGCCGGTCGCAAAAGAAACAATAACTGCCAAGCCCAGCTAACCCACACCACGCACCTTGCTTGCAGCAGCACCAGCCCTAACACCAACCACACCAGCAGCAGCTCCCCCAAAAGCACCAACAACAGCAGCAGCGTGATAGCCATGGCCACCCCCAGCAGCAGCAGGCCCTATACCATGGCCACCCTCAGCAGCAGCAAAGTGAACCCAACCACCTGCTTTCCCAGCAGCAGCAGGACCCACGGCCACACCGTCAATGGGGGTTCACCCCCATATCTTCAACCACAACTCTACAATGATATTATATTAAAATTTACCTAAAAATGTCTTCAATTCATATTTAGGCATAATTTTTATGCCTTTATATTCAGTTATATCTTCTTTAAAACGAGTAACGAATAGCCCAATAACTTTCATATCTTTTTTGAATCCGAAATGTTTTTTATAATTTTGCTCAACGTATTTAACTCTATCAACATGTTTTTCGTTAATCTCATCTTTAATATATTGAACTCTATTTTTACGCTCCTCTTTATGTATAAATTTTGACGTAGGACCTTTATCTTTACATTCAATAACTAAAAGAAATGAATTTTTATATGCTAGGCGATCGATATCTCTAGACTGTACTTTTCCTTGGTCATTTGTGAATTTAATTTTTCTATTTCTCAAAAACAATCCTTGTTGCTTAGGATCATCTAATTTAAAATCTAGACCTTTTAATTCTTCTTCAACTTGAATTTCAAAGACTTTACCATCCTTTAAACTACCATATTCAGCCATATGTAATTTATAATCAAAAAAAGCAGTTAACATAAACATTGTATCTGGAGGAATAATAATGTTATTTTTATGATAAATCATAATAGGAAACTGATGAACATTTCCAGGGGATGAAACAAACATATTAAATGCTTTTTCAGGATTTAATTTGACATTCCTTGCTAATTCATAAAATTCTTCCAATGTAATTCTTACAACTCTATTTTGAGTTAACATTTGAAATCTTTCATAAGCAAATATATATAAATTATTGAAAAATGTAAAAGATTGTTTATTGAGTTCTATTTCAGGAAATTCAAACAATTTACGATCATAATATACTAAATAAAAACTGTTATATGTCATTTCTAGAAATCGGATAATATTTTGATTAAGTGGAGGTTTAATCTTATCATTCTTTATAAGATTAAAATTTAATGGAGGTCTATCATTTAATTCTCGAATTCTAGTGGTACTAGCTATATTTGCTGCATTTTCTAAATTCTTAATGAACTGTTTCCAAGATGCTCTCTCTATAAGGACATAATAATCCTTATATTCCTGACAGTACAACTCTAGATTCTTAGTTCTATGTTTAACTTCTGAAAAAAGAAATAAATTACCAAAATCTTCCTTAATCAATGCTTTTGAATTTTTAGCTACCACTAGTTCATGAATACATTCTAATATGCATTGTAATGATAATTTATAGTCTTTTTTAGTTTTAGCTCCATGAGCACCGTCTAAAATTTTCTTAATTAATAATGTTGTTGATATTATATGTAATAATCCAAAAGATACATTTGAAAAAATTTTAGTTTTAGCATCATATTCTCTAAATTCACAGGCAGCTTTTAAGAGATGATCATAAGAAAAATCTTTACAATAAATATCAATTTCACCCTTTAACTCATTAATAATACTTCTACAAATTTGCAATGACTCAAATTTTTCAATCGGTTTTATATCCTCACAATTTGGACACCAAAATCCATTATGATAATCTAAAAACAATTCAGAATTACAAATCTCACAAAAATTAGACTCCAAATAATTCACCAATATTATCTTTCAGTTTCTATATGGTAAATAATTTATTTGTAAAAGGTGGGTAGGCTCCTCGAAGGGATGGGCCCCTCTACATGCCATCCTCCGCAGGTTATTTATCCTCCCATTATTCTCCCAACCAACAATGATCCCCAGCTCTCACCCGGACGGCCCCGGCCCCCCGCCGAAGGCGGTACGGCCCACCCCATGGGAAATATTAGATCCATGGTGATCTGGACCAGCATTAATCAGCACCAGCAGTGAATTCAGCTTAAGTGGGACACATGCATTCTGGGAAAACAGGCTCCAGTTGTGATCCAGGCGTACGATTTATAAACGCAAGGTACGTTAAACACGCTACAGCCCTATATATACTACAGTTTTATTGATTGTTTGAGCCCTATTGTTTTACTCCCCACACTCGAAGCAACGGCGTAGTGGCCTATCTTCCCAGCCCCGGGAACCATGCTAATATCTTTAATAACGGTTTAAGCTACAATTAGAGTCGATAAAATTAGTATTTTTTCAATCCACTATTTACTAAATAATAAATTGAACTTAAAATAGGAATATATTTTCAATAAGAATTATTAATTAATATTACATGATTCTAACATGTTTAATAATATATGGTGGAGTTAAAACATGGAACGTGGATTTTTACTGACAGATAAATTAAAAAAATGTCCTGATTGTGGAAAATATCTTGACCTATCATCTGATAGAGTTTTAATAGAGTATTTTGAAAATGGTAAAGTAGTATGTCCTTATTCTGATTGTAAGCAAAATTTGAAATTATTCGAACTATTACTAGGTATGTTAGATGAACATTCTGCTTTATTCGGTATGCATTATGAACTTTTAGGCTGCAAGCATTATACTGTATGTCCAATAATAAAAACAAATCAAT
Organism: Methanobacterium sp. UBA279; assembly: GCA_002502855.1. Taxonomy (GTDB): domain Archaea; phylum Methanobacteriota; class Methanobacteria; order Methanobacteriales; family Methanobacteriaceae; genus Methanobacterium_A. The sequence goes on along the minus strand of DAQK01000004.1, from coordinate 45,531 downwards.
ATTATAATTTAGATTTAAAAGAAGAAATAGGAAATGGAAAGTTAGTGAATGTAATTTCAATTAATCCAAGAGAACCACAAATTGGCAATATACCTGTGATTAGTGCTCCTTCTATTTACCCAAGGGATCTTCTATTTGAGAATAATGAGCTTTCAATATATGGACTTCCTATTGAAGGTGGAGAGGATACTAAATATCTTATTAGTTTTATCTTTGCTCCTGAAGAAGTAACAGAGGACTTATCTAATATGCTTTTATTAGATGCGTTTAGATTTTATGCAGAAGAAGATTATAGGAACATGGTTTTATCGGCAAATACTGCAGTAGAGATTCTTTTTAATAAATTTTTTAATAACCTTTTATGTGATTCTAATTCTCTTAAAAATGAAGAAGGTAATATTTCAAGTGATAATAAAGATAGGATAAAAGGTTTTCTAAAAAATGGGGCTACCTATGGTTATAAACTTTATCCGTTTTTTCCTTTTATTAGTGAAATAAGAGAATTTCCAGGTTTGAATAGAAAGATATCAAAAAAATTAGACAATTTAAAAGATAAAAGAAACAGGTTAATTCATGAAGGAAAGCCTGACCTTAAAAATGAAGAGGGCCTTAAAAATAGAGAGGAAATTAAAGAAGAATTAATTGCAGCATTTTTAACATTTAAATATTTTAAGCTGATTCATGGATTTTAAAATAAATTGAAACTTTCCCAGGATTATTTATTTTTTAATAAATTCATTGATGATTTCTATTTCTTCTTCATTAAGTTCATACAAATTGTAAATCATGTCATCAATATCTGAATTTAGTTTTGTAATTTTAGATTTCAAATTATTTACTTCTTCTTTACTTTTATTAAAGACTTTTGAAAGTATTTTTATTTTGCCGGGAGAAGGTTTAATTTTCTTTTTTCTTAATTCGCTTAATAATTCATTTATATCCTCTAATTCATAGTAATTTTCTAGTTTTTTTGAAAATTTAGTTAATTCATAATTTTGTTCCATCCAAATTTTAAAGGCATTAACTTCATCTAATAGGTTTTCATTAAGTTTTAGGAGTTCATCTACTTTTATCATGAATTTTTCTTGCTGTTCTTGGTTAGCAGGATATATTAAAAGTTGTTCGACTTTGTTTTTCTTCCATTGCTGATATCCACCTGCGATTTTTTCTCCTATGAGATTATAGATGAAGTTATTAATATTAGAATTTAAATTTGCAAGAATATATTTAAGATCTAATTCAGAATCTTTTAAAGTTAAAAAATAGGCAGATGCATCAACAAATTTTCCATCGTTTGAATAACTGAAGTTTGGTTCATTTGCTATATTGCTCCATATAATTTTTTCATTTTCAAATTCTTCGATATAATCTGGAGCAAATCTTTGTAATGCATACCATTCATATCTTTTCCCAACTTCGGCTTGGTTTCTATTAAGAAGGCGTTCTTTGTGATGTAATAAAAAGTTATAGAGGCTTTTAAATTGTTTTTCAAATTCCTTTTCTGCTTTTTCAGATGCGCCTTTTATTTCCGAATTATTTAATGGAAAATGCCAAGGTACATAAATTAAGTATATACCTTTAAAATCATTTTTATATTTTTTTATATTCCTACCACGTAATAGCGGTTTTAATATTTCATTGTTTCTAGAATCTTCTTTAATTAACAAGTTTCTAGTTTGTTCGTTTATTATAAAAGCAGTGTCATACCCTGTTTTGATACCATAATAAATATTCAAACTATCAATTTCTTTTATCTTGGTACCAAGTTGAATTAGTTTATTTTTCAATTTTAGAACTTTAGGGTCCTCAAATGCCCAGACATTTTCATCAAATTTGCTTTGCTTAAGATAGAATTTATCATTTACACAAATTTTATCTTCAGGATCACTTTTTTCATTTTTTAGTATAATGATACACGGGTTGGTAGTTACATCATCGAAAACATTTACTCCAGTGTAATCTATATATTTTAAAAATTTATGCTTTAAAATGAATCTCCTAATAGGTTTGTCGTTTTTAGTTCTTAAAAACTTATTAGCACATATAAAAGCAAACATGCCGCCTGGTTTTAAAATATTTAGTCCTTTTTCAAAGAAGTAAACATAAAGATCAGCTAACCCATGATAAGTTTCTGGGTAATTTTCTTCTAAATACGGTTTCATATCTTTTATTTTTTCTTGTCTAACATAAGGAGGGTTTCCTATTACAATATCAAAGCCACCATTATCGAAAATTTCTATAAATTTTTCTTGCGCTTCCCATTGGAAAGATTTATCAGTGAATTTGTCATCCTCTATTAATGAATTTCCATTTATAATATTTTTTTCTATATGGGGGAGCTCTTTCTCTTTTTGACATACTTTAAGAAACAAAGATAGCTGGGTTATTTCAACTGACTCCTCATTTAAGTCAACACCAAATATATTAGTAGTTAAGATTTCTCTCCTTTTTGACATTGAATCAAAGAGTACGGAGTCTAAATCAAAATATTTAATAAATATATTGCCTTTTGCGGTAGGCTTACTTGCTGTTCTTGTAAATCTTCGTCTGATGTGAAAAATAGCTTCGTGTATTTCTAACAAAATATCAGTTGCTTTGTTTAGAAAAGCTCCAGAACCACAAGCAGGATCTACAATTTTTATTTTTTGGAGTTTTTCATCAAGATCGTCGATATCTCTACTCCATGAATATTCATTTAATAACTCCTCTAAAGTATCAGCATTACCAGTTTTACTCAAATAGGGAATAATAGTATTTCTACAAATATAATCAGTAATATATTCTGGAGTATAATAAATTCCTTCCTTTTTACGACGCCCTTTAGTATCATTTTTAATTTCTTCAATTTCTCCAATTGAATTTTCAAAAATGTGGCCTAATATCTCAATATCTACTTTATGTCCGTTATCTGATTTTTTTCTTTCAGAAAAGTCAAATAGCGAAATAATAAGTAAATTTACAAATATAGGATTAATTCTTTTTAATATTGACGGTTTTATTTCTATATTAAGACGTTTTTCATATTCTACAAAGTTCCATTTTTGTCGAATACCATTGAAAAATTTTGGATCATTAATTATATCTTTAAGTTCAATTTCCTTGAAATCTTTTTTAAATAATCCACCATTATATTTAGGAATATTTCTATCCTCTTTACCTTCATTAACATCAATGAAAAGGTGGTTTAATTCCCTCCAAATTTCATGATCCCTAAAATTTTCCTGTTTGATTCGATCTGCTAAAGTTTTTTGTGCAATATTAGGAGGTAAAAGATCTCTGCTTGATGCAAAACAAATGAATATAAACCTATCCAGAATAGTTTGAGCGTAAGATATGGCTTGGTTTTTCTCGATTCCATGAATTTCATTTAGCTCTTTATAAATCATTAACCTAGTGTCATTGAAAAGTTTATAGAAATTATTAACTAACTTAGTTTTTGCAATGTAATCCTCTTTGATAACGTCATTTATAACCTTAGAATCTAAATGAGAATCTTTTGAAAATATAAACATAAAGATTTTAAATGTTTCAGGATCTAAAAGTTCTTCAGCCTTAAAAGAAATAAACGGTTTTTCTCTTTTGGTCCAATGATGCATTCTAAATTCATTATAGTTTGAAACAAAAACCCAATCGATTTCACCAGATTCAGTGCTTGATTTTTTTGCATAATCAAATGCTTGACTAATAGGCGTTCTTGTATCGTGAACTCTTTTTTGAGGTTTATTAAGCTCTACTTCTGAACCTTTTAGTTCAATGGCCATGAACTTACCATTTTCGTCATGTAGACAAAATTCAACTCTTCCTTGTCCAACATCATCTTTTTCATCGAATTTGATATGTTCACCTTCAATGTAATCTAAAACAACTTCTAAAAATTTATGAAAAGCCAAATAACCTTTTGTTTCCCCTTTAAACTCCTTGTTATTTAATCTAGTTATGTATTTTTTAAGAAACTCTTCTTTTTCAGGAGTCAATCTATATTTATCATAGAATATTTTAGTAGATTGGAGGTCAAGCAAAGAATTATCCATATTAGATAATATTCTAATTAATTTAATAAGTTTATCTAAAATTAACGAATTATTTTTAGCAATTTAAATAAAAAAAAATTAGTAATAAAAACCTTCCGATTTGTATGTCAAAAAATATATTTATATACCTTGAAGTTCATCAGGTTGTACTTGAGTAATATTATTTTATATTTTTTTATTAAGAATATATTACTCTCAACATATCCTGGAGGTAGATAGATGTATTTCAATTGTAAGATGGGATTTGAATTTTGCAGAACGAGTGAAGGAAACGGTAAGTTTGGCATGGGGTGTTTATTATGATTCGGCCTTGCTTCCATAATTGTGCTGACTGTACTTATGAGTGTCCGAAGTGTGGCGCCCCTAAGCACCAGGTGAACATTGACTGCGATGTTTGCGATCGCTGTGAAAAGTTCTCAGATCTGTCTGGATTGAATAAACGAGCTGGATATATCAAATACTCTACAGCAGCAAAGGAGGTGATTAATTAATGCCCGTCCTGGGAATGAACTTGCTAGACGTCATGATAGTAAGACAGTATTTAGATGAAATAGACGCCATATCGAGGAAATATAATGCAAAACGTGAAGATGTCGTCGCTGTGGCTGAAGGTATAGAAAATTTAGAGATTGGAGATTGCTTAAAATAAACGAGAATAGGGGTTTAGGTCATCCGGTGTCGCACCACCTTCCGACCCTGAAATCTGATTAACAGATTAAGCCACCCTATAGGCATAGGATAGTTTGTTAATCGTTTTTAATAAACTTTTATGATCCCCTAATTCTCCAAAAAATTGGAGTTGAATAGTATGAGTGAATTTGTAGACAAGTTAAAAGAACTATACGAGAGGAAGAAGGACATGGAAAACCCACCAGGGTATCTAGGAACAGTCAAAGATATTTTGGAAACAAATAACCTTTTAGACAAGCCCAGGGACCACCAGGAAACTACCTAAAACTTAAAATCATGATGAGGAGATACCATGGTTAAATACCATTTTTGTATAGTCATGAAAATGCAAAGTTTGTGCGTGTGCAGGGAAATTTTTAAACATGTCGTCATCATATCTGAAAGAAACGTTTTCCTATCTTACTTACTACTACTTACTACTACTACTTACTACTACTACTTACTTACTTACTTACTACTTACACTGAATTGCAACAATGTTGCAACCATCTCATGCAGATCGCAACAATGTTGCAACAAACTTTTGCAAATCGGAGGTACATGATGACAAAACGCATCATGATCACCACCTACGATGAACAGCTTTGGAAGGATTTTGAGGAGTTCGTTGTCGAAACCTATGGTTCTAAATACGCTTTTTACGGGAAAGAGCTAGAAAAAGCAGTTATATATCATTTAACAACCATGGGATTTAAGGATTACCCTGATAAAGTGGTGTTCCCAGGTGAATATGGAAAAACACCTGAGAAGGATATAGAACGCACACACAAACTAAGAGGTCATGTCAAGACACTTTTTGAATGGATCACTAAACAACCAGAACTAAGCAGAATTGAGTATGGTCTCCTTTGCAACTTCTTACGTAAGAAATGCGGCCTCGTTGACAATCGAACCTATAAAAAATACGTTAACATCCTCGTTGATCTGTGTGTTCTAAAGGATATTGGTAAAAAGCCCTATATGACATATCAAACTATGGAAAAAGAATCATACTACAGTTTGTACATCGAGATGGGGGTTAACGTTAAATAAAAAAAATAAATTTTAGAAGGTTTGTTTGCCCTTCATTAACTCTAAAAGATCTTTCAAAAATTCTGGATTGTTAAGTAACTCTTTATAATCTATTTTTTCTTTTTCTAAAGCTGCAATTCGGTTTTCGTATTCTTTCAAGGTATCGCTATCTACATCTCTCACTTTAGCATGGTCAATTGAAAGATGAGGTAAAACTTTCAAGTAAACTTTTTTCAAATCGTCTACACTAGGTTTCCAGTAGGTCCGGTCTTGACTATTTATAACGTGACCTGCCATATAGTCAGCAAATGTTTTGTTGCCTCCCTTATTGATTACTGTTGTAATGAAATATTTACGAAGTGAATGGCTTCTCCAGTAGCTATAACAACCCTTTTCTTTTTCAAATCCAGTTTCTAACCCAATTCTACGGAAATTAGTTACGATACTATCCCTACTCAATTCTGCACCTTTTTTATTGACAAATACTGTGTCATTTTTGTTTGTTATCCTAATGTTTTTGTTACGGCCATAACAACGCTCTTTTAAATAACTAATAATTTCTCTTGTAGCTTCAGGGGGTAAAAAAGTATGATGTCTATATTTAACCTTTTTCCTCGTTATAGAAAGTGTTAAAACTTCTTCTAAAACATCCTTTTCATGAGTAAATAAATCATAAACATCTTTTAAATCATGGCCAGTTGCACTACTTGCAGCATCTAAAATTGTTTTGATTTTAAGATCTCTAGCTTCCTGTTGTCCCATGCCAGATAGAGCCATTAAATAGATTAAAGCCCTCTCCCGGGGTGGGGCTACTCCAATTAATTTTTGGATGTCTTCTCTTTCCATCCTCTTCCCAATATTTTTCTCAAGCCCTATATCACCTTTATCTAGTATGATTTCTGGTAAAATTATGTTAAAAGCTTTATAAAAAGAAATAATTGCTGCATAGTATAAATTTACTGTACTAGGGGCTTTTCCGCTGTCTTTGAGATGTTTTTTGAACCTTAATAAATTAAGAGTTACCATGCGGTCTGTAATTTCAATTGTTGAAAGATTTTCTTCCTTAGCTTCTTTAAGTAATTCGCTTAGATTTTTACCTAGTAAGCTTGTATATTCTTTTACAGGAAGCATATAGGTTTTTTGAGTGCTAGATTCAATATTTCGAATTAAAAACCATTTTTCTAAAAGTAATTTATCTTCTTCACTAACCATGTTGTCACCCTACAAAATATTACTTTTCCGACAACCAGTATTAATATTTTTCTAGTTATTTATATTACGACAACCTGGTCAGAGTAACGTCTCTATAACGAAGAATAAAAAATTATACCATTTTTACTCGAAAAATCGAGCAACTATTTATATAAAGTTACAGGTTCATCAGCGTTAGATTTTGAAATAAATGTTGATGCTGTACGTAGAACAAAAAAGGAACCTATTTTTCCACTGAGCTTCAGTGAATATTTAATTTTAAAATACGGAATATATCCACCCAAAGGTATGTCTACAAGCATTAGAGAACTCATTTTCAATGGTGAAGTAGATGTAGCTTACAGGAAAGAAGTCGATCTTACAAGAAAATTGTTAAAAATTGAAAAACCAATTGAAAAGGAATGGAAAAATTATCTGTGTTGTGGTGGATTTCCTTATGGAATAAACCTAGAAAATAAAGAGACTTGTAAACAGACAGCTCACATGTTAGATCGGGTAATTGAAAAAGATGTATCTCATTTTAGGTCTTTTAGATCCGGCACAAGAAGATCTATCCTTAAAATTTTAAAGTTTCTAGCACTCCAAAAACCAGGTGAATTATCAGAAAGTAAACTAGCAAAAAATCTTGAAATCTCCTCTTCCACTGTAAATGACATACTATATATCCTCGAAAAGACCCACCTCATATTCCATGTAGAGTCATACTCAAAAAGCGCAGGTAAGTCAATAAGGAAAGCCTGGAAGTATTATTTTTTATCTCCATCAATAAAAGTGAGCATACTCCATGAATTAGGTAAATATAATCCGAAAAGTCGGGAATATCTAGGGGTTCTTGCAGAAAATATGGTTGCTTCCTACCTTTTCCGGAGTCAAAAAAACAATGCACATACCCTATGGAATATTTTTTCCCCTGATAGTGGAGGTGTTGATTTTCTACTAAGTGATATTGAAGGAGAAGTAATTCCCATTGAAGTGGGAATAGGAAAAAAGGATAAAAAGGACAAATAAAATATGGTTCGAAATATGGTATAGTGATATTAAATACAAAAAGGAGAATAACCAAAGAAGAATCCGTGATCTACATCCCTATAACCACTTTTTCTTTTCTCTAAAATTAAAAAAAATAGATAGTAGGCTAGGGTATTAAACCCCAGCCCCGCCAGTCAAGGAACTGGTGTCCATGTCGAGCATCATCGGTTTAGGCAGTTCTAATCCAATGGTCTCCTTGATAACATCTTCCACGGTTTCAACCAGTATGAACTCTAATTCACTGGTCACATCCTCTGGGATGTCATCTAAATCTTTTTCGTTATCCTTGGGCAGGATAACTCGTTTTATCCCGGCGCGGTGTGCCGCGATGACCTTTTCCTTTATTCCGCCTACTGGTAAGACCGCTCCCCGGAGGGATATTTCCCCGGTCATGGCCAGTTTGGGGTCCACTTCCCGGTTGGTTACCAGTGACGCTATCGTGGTAAGTAAGGCCACACCTGCAGATGGTCCGTCCTTGGGTATGGCCCCTGAGGGGACGTGTATGTGTAAGTCTTTTTTATCGAACTCCACCCGTTTGAGGCTGAGTGCCAGTCTGGATCTGATTAAGCTCTCTGAAATCTTGGCTGATTCCTTCATCACTTCACCTAACTGTCCGGTGAGGGTTAACTTACCTGTCCCGGGCATGAAGGCGCCTTCGATGAAGAGTATATCTCCACCTACCGGTGTCCATGCCAGGCCGGTGACTACGCCTGGTGGGTTCTCTTTACCTGCCTGGCTTAGCTGGGTGAGTTCATGGCCCAGTAAATCATGGAGCATGTCCTCATGGACTGTGTAGGGTAATTCCACCTTACCTAGAACGATCTTCTCTGAGGCCACCCTGGCGACGGCGGATAACTGTCTTTTAAGTCCTCGGACACCTGCTTCCCGGGTGTACTTTTCGATGATGGTTTGGATGGCCTGATCATCCATCTGTAACTGTTCCTCGGTGAGTCCATGGTCTTCCAGGACTTCTCCCATGAGGTGTCTCTTGGCGATTATGAACTTCTCGTGGCTGGTGTAACTGCCTATCTCGATGGTCTCCATACGGTCCCGTAGTGGTCCGGGAATGGTCCGTAGTGAGTTGGCAGTGGCTATGAAGAACACATCAGATAAGTCGTAGGGTACTTCTAAGTAGTGGTCGCTGAAGGTGTGGTTCTGTTCCGGGTCCAGTACTTCCAGGAGGGCGCTGGCCGGGTCGCCGCTGTAGGAAGCCATGAGTTTATCCACCTCATCCAGGATAAATACTGGGTTTCTGGTACCGGCCCGTCTCATACCCTGTATGATCCTGCCAGGTAGGGCTCCTACATAGGTTCTCCTGTGTCCCCTGATTTCTGCCTCGTCTTTAACACCGCCCAGGCTGATCCTAACGTATTCTCTGCCTAATGCTTCGGCTATGCTTTTTCCCAGGCTGGTCTTACCCGTTCCTGGGGGTCCGGCTAAGAGCAGTATGGATCCCTGTTTGTTCTGTTTGAGTTTCATCACGGTGAGGTGCTGGATTATCCTGTCTTTTACTTTGTCCAGGCCGTAGTGCTGTTCCTCCAAGACTTTCCGGGCGGCTTCTATGTCTATGTCTTTGATCTCAGATTTACCCCATGGTAAATCGACCAGGAGGTCCAGATAATTTCTGATGATGTTTTCTTCTGAGCTGTGGGCTCCCTGCCTGTCGAGTTTGCTCACTTCGTCCAGGGCCACCTGCTTTACATGGTCGGGCATTCCGGCTTCTTCGATTAATTCCCGGTAATCCTTTCTACCCCCGGGTCTTCCTTCTGTATCGTCCAGTTCCTCCTGTATGGCCTTGAGCTGTTCCTTGAGCATGGCTTCCCTGTGTTTCCTGTTCATTTCATCGTTGAACTTGGCGGCCAGTTCCATCTGAAACTGGATGTTCTCTTTCTGGTCAATGAGCATATCCAGGAACTTCATGCTCTTTACCTTTAGGGAGCGTATCTCCAGGAATTCCTGTTTCTCTGGGGTGGTGAGTCTCATATAGGGGAAGATGTAACCGGTGATCTGGGTGATGTCTTCTAACTGGTTCACCTTGTCCACGTAGGCTTTGGAGCCTTTGAAGTTTTCGCTTATCTCCTTTACCAGATAGCGGATATGTCCCCGTATTTCTTCCTTCTCTTCTTCCTTGAGGTCGTCTATATCTGGTTGTAACTCGTAGGTGGCCCGGTAATCTCCATCTTCAGGTATGAATTCCTTTATCGCTGCTCTTTCTATTATCTTGAGTTTCAGCTGGAAGAAGTCCTTCATTTCCCGGGCATCTTCAACTTTTATCAGGGTTCCTACTTTATAAAGGTCGGAATCTACGTACAGTCCCCTGAGATTATCTTCTTTAACCCCCAGGGCTATTCCGTAAAAATCATCACGTGAAACCCGGTTGTAGATTTCCCGGCCGATTTTTTTGTTGATCTTCAGGTTCATATCAGTTTCATGTATATACACCGTGTTAGGTATTATTACCACTGATAATTCTTGATTAAGTTCTCTCTCCTTCATAGTATCACGGTTCAGGCTCATTGGGGCCGTTGGTCTACTATTATATTTCAGGCCTGGGCCATTGAATTTAATTTTTTTTATTTCTTTGATTGAATTATTAATCGATTATTCCCTCTTGGTTTTTCATCAATTTTATGGCATTTAATAAAAAGACAGCCAAATAAAAAGTCGATTTTTTCTTTATGTTGTATTAAAGCGTCTTCATTGAATGTGTAGTAAATATGATTTCCCTGTTTGGTAGAGTCGAGGATCCTGGCAGTTTTTAGTATTTTGAGATGTTGTGAAGCAGCTGGTTGGGTTAAACCCATCGTCCTTGCCATTTCTGTTACACTGATTTGTTCCATTTCTCCTGATGCTAATCTGTATACTATAAGTAGTCGGTTTATGTTTCCCAGCGCTTTAAATAGTTCTTCTAGTTCACATGATAGATCTGTGCATTTGCTGGAGTTGATCCTCAACATGTACCATAAGTATATAAGTATATGCTTATATACTTTTCTATCTTTTAGTATTAAAAATTATTAAAAAATTAATAAATATAAAATTTCTAAAAAATGAAAATTTGAACAATCGATTAAACCATCGGGTGAAATTAAAGCCTAATTTTCCCCTGATTAATTAGTAATAAGAATATGTAAAAAAATATTAAAATATTTTTCTACTAAAAAAAAGGGAGTGATCAAATTTAGATAAAACACCAAATTTCATTTATGGGCAAAATAAAAGGTCAACTTCCCATCCTGAATACTATCTAACCGGGCGAATCCAACCCGTTCGAGCTGGACGATGTCATCGACACTAAGAACATCTGAAGAAGGTTCTATATAACCATACAATGTCTCAGCGTCGGGCATAACCAGACCCACCCGGTTATTGGATTCTGATGGAACCCAATGAACAATTCTTGCACCTTCTTTCCGGGCGTCATCCAATGAAGAGCTGTGATAAGTGATTTCTTCACCCATAAAGATGTTTACAGCATCCATCAGTCTTAAAACTTTATTCTGGTTGTTCTCAATATCTTTTTTATCGAGATAAATCTCACCATCAAATGGAATCTTCCTGTAGCCCCGATCCGGGAAGTCAGGGTGTTTAACTCGCTTAACTGTTCCTTTTAGAGAGTCGGGTAAGTCTTTAATTACCACTTTTTCCGGGTTGAAAACTGCAAAATAACGGTTGGAGGATTCTTCCAGTAAGTTTCGGTTCAAACCATAGATCTTCTTCCAGCTCACCATTGAATCAGCGATTTTTACACCAATTTCCAGCATCAACTCACGAATTGCTTCCTGCATAATCCCTCTACGGGCGATGGCCCTGATGGTTCCCAGTCGGGGGTCGTCCCAACCAGTGTATTCTCCTTTCTCCATCCCTACCCTTGCCTTGGAGGTGCTCAGTGCTATATCCTCCATTTTAAGCCGGCCATAATGTATAAACTCCGGGACATCCCATCCGAAGTGGTTGTAGAGGTACTTCTGTTTTTCACTGTTGGCCAGGTGGTCTTTACCACGTAGCACATGGGTTACACCCAGGAGGTGATCATCCACGGCCACGGCAAAGTTCATCATGGGATAAACCCGGAACTTAGTCCCTATACGGGGGTGCTCTGCATCCACGATACGCATGGCTACCCAATCCCTTATGGCCGGATTTTTATGCTCTAGATCTGTTTTCACCCTTAACACGGCCGTTCCCTCAGCCATCTCAGGCATCCCCTCCCAGCGTTCCAGATTATCTTCTACAGACATATCCCGGCAGGAACAGGGTTGTGAGGCGTCTTTTAACTTCTTAAACTCTTCCCCGGGACAGGTGCACATGTAAGCCTCACCTAACTCTATCAATTTCCGGGCATATTCATGGTAGATCTCTATCCGGTCGCTCTGGATGTATTCTTCCTGCCACTGGACACCCAGCCATTTCAGATCCTCTGGTATCATCTGGTAGGCATCCGGGTCCACCCTGCGGGGGTCGGTGTCTTCCACCCTTAAAATCAGTTTACCACCGTAGCGGTTCACGTATTCCTGGTTTAAGATGGCTGCCCTGGCGTGTCCTATGTGTAGGGGTCCGCTGGGATTGGGGGCGAACCTTAAAACCACCTTACCACCCACATTAGGTAGATCGGCCAGTCCTCCTTTTTCCTGTTTCTTTTTCTTCTGTGTTTCCTGTACACCCAGTTTTTCCAGTTCCAGTTTCTGTTCATCCAGAGATAGGGAATTAACCTCTTCGATTATCTTACTTGTTAACCCCACTATTTCCTTGGAGTCCTTACGTAGCTCAGGGTGGGATCCCATGACTACTCCTACTACAGCCCTGCTCTGGGCGCTGCCCTTATGTTTAACCGCATTTAAGAGGGCGTACTTGTAAATGAGTTTTTCTGTATCATCCATAAAAATCAACTAATGAAAGGGGGGGATAAAAAAAAATTTTTAATTAATGAGGATAATTTTTTAAATTTCAATTAATAACACTAATTTTTCCTCTGCAGCATGAAATCTGCCAGATCGTAGAGTGCTTCTTTTGCCGGCGAGTCATCCAGCACATCCAGGAGATCCTTGGCCCTGTTGACATTATCTAAGGCTATGTCCCGGGTATAGTCAATGGAGCCGTATTTGTTAAATATATCGATGGCTCTTTGGGTATTGGACTCATCTTCACTTTTTAATATGGATATCAACTCTTCCTTGTCTTCAGGGGATACAGCAGATAGGGTGTGGACTACCATGAGGGTCATCTTACCCCCTACTATATCGCTTCCCACTGGTTTGCCCAGCTCTTCTTCATCACTTACCACGTCCAGGTAGTCGTCCTGGATCTGGAAGGCCATACCTATGAGTTCACCGTACTGGGAGAGTGCTTCAACCTGTTCTGCAGTGCCACCCCCGATTATTGCGCCTGATTTAGTGGCAGCAGCTATTAGGGCGGCTGTTTTTTTGTAGATCATGTTCAGGTACTCTGACTCACCCACATCGAATTTTTCCTCAAATGACATGTCACAGGCCTGTCCTTCACATATCTTTATACAGGCATCTACCACGGTGTTTAAAGCCTTTATGACCCTGCTTGCGGGTACATCATCTACTTGGGTTTGGGCTACCAATTCAAATGCCAGGGAAAATAGTATATCACCGGCGAGGATGGCCATGGGCTCACCCCACAGGGTGTGTACGGATGGTTTTCCCCTCCTCATCTCATCTGCATCCATGATGTCGTCGTGGATAAGGCTGAAAGTATGGATCAGCTCCACAGCCGCTGCTGTTTTATATGCCCCTTCTATATTGCCACCCACTGCTTCAGCGGTTAAAAGGACCAGTGCCGGTCTTATCTTCTTACCACCAGCTTTTATCAGATGTTTTGATGCATCATAAAGATTTTCAGGGTCAACACTATCTAAAGCCTTCTCTATTTCCCTGTCAACACCTGCAGAATATTTTTTAAGTACGTCTAATATTTCCAAGCCATCTCCTCCTGAGTTTATAATCCTCCATTAAAGACCTGCGCCTGTCCATTACGCAGCAAGTGAACATTATTTCCCATCTTGTATCCTTCTTCCTCCGCGAGTTCAGTGTAGGCGGCGAGCATCTCCAGATCTCCATGGGAGGGTATTATGTGCTCGGGGTTGAGCATCCGGATGTAGTCCCGGTGATCTTCCCTTCCGGCGTGTCCAGATACATGTATGTTAGGATATATTCTGGCTCCACTGGATTTAAGCCTTTTCTCCATGACGTTCCTGTTGGCTATGTTCATGGGGCTGGGTATGATTGGTGCAGATATCAAAATGTTATCTCCCCTCCTCACCTGGAAGTTGGTTTTGTTGTTGGCTATCCTGGGAAGTAATGCATCCACCTCTCCCTGGTGTCCGGTGGTCACCAGTAGGTAGTCCTCCCTTTTCTCTTCAGCATGGGCTAAAGCCCGGTTAACTGCCTTGGGGCTGCCGTAGATACTGGCTGTAGCCGGCAGGTCTAAGATTCCCAGATTCTCGGCTATGCTTCCGAAACGCTCCATGGATCTGCCGAGTAGCAGGATTTGCCTGTCACTTGTGTCTGCTATGTTACAGATGGCCTGGATACGTTCTATGTGGGATGAAAATGTGGTGATTAACATTCCATCCTTCTCGGCGAGTAAGGGTTCCATTATATCCTGGAGGTTCAGTCGGGCTACCTTCTCTGAGTGGGTTTTTACTTCCTGTTTCTCGGTCATACGGGTGGTTTCCACGATTAAAGCCAGCACACCCTGTCGTCCCAGCTCCCTCAACCTCTTATAATCTGGTGGTGGGGAGAGCATCTGGTGGTTGTCAAATTTAAAGTCGTTGGCATACATGATTATCCCCTCAGATGTGTGCAGTGCGGCGTTTACTGTTTGGGGTAAACTGTGGGTGGTGTGCACGAATTCCAGTGTTATATCCGGGGATAACTGTATCTTCTCCCCTGGGTTTAAGACCTGTAAGGGGTTGTTCACGTTGAACTTCTTTTCCTGTTTAATGGTTCTCTCTATGAGTCCCATGGTATAGGGTGTTCCAATTAATGGTGCCTCGTAGCGGTGAGCCAGTTTTCCAACTGCCCCTATGTGGTCTAAGTGACCGTGGGTGAACACTATGGCCCTTACCTTCCCATCTACCTCCTTCATCAGGGTGTCGTCGGGTATAATTCCCCTTTCAATCAGGTCCAGGCTGTGCATCCGGGCCATGTCTGTATCTTCGTGTATATGCACCCGGTCGAGGTGGATACCCATATCGAATATTACCACGTCTTCTCCTATCTTCACGGCGGACATGTTCTTTCCCACTTCTTCGTATCCGCCTATGGCTATTACTTCTACGCTCATTATAGTGATCTCCTGGCATATTTACTGGTTTCTATGCCCCTTTCCTGGAGCCAGTATTTTGTTTTTCCCTGTATAACCAGGTCAATGTTTTTAAGTTCTGTGAGGCTGGAGGCCCCTACCAGGTACATGGCTACTTTAAGTTCTTCTATAAACTTCTCCAGCCGGGCAACCACTGCTTCTGGTCCCTGGTAGGCTTCCTTTAAAAGTGGCAGTGCTATCCCTGCTGCATCAGCTCCCAAGGCTATTGCCTTGGCCATGTCCAGGCCAGTTCTTATTCCCCCTGAGGATAGTATTGGTATCTTAACAGATTCGGATACTTCCACAGTGCTTACTGCGGTTGGTATACCCCAATCCCAGAAGAGGTCTCCCAGGGAGCGGTCCTTGGACCGGTAGGTTTCAACTGCAGCCCAGCTTGTTCCACCGGCACCGGCAATATCGATGGCAGCTACTCCTGCCTTTTCCAGGGCTACTGCGTCTTCCCTTTTTATACCGGCTCCTGTTTCTTTTGCTATGACTGGTATATCCAATGTTTCTGTTGCCTTTTTTATATTTTCTAGGTAATTTTTTGAATCCACATCCCCTTCTGGTTGTATCGCTTCCTGTAAGGGGTTCAGGTGGATGGCCATGGCATCCAGGTCCATCATAGCCGCAGCCTTCTCTGTATATTCAAGTTGAGTGGCCCCTATATTACCTATTACGAGTGTGGATGGGGCTTCATCCCTTATAACCCTATAGGTCGGTTCGAGTTCGGGATTTTCCACCGCTGCACGCTGGCTTCCCATTCCCATTCCTATTTTAAGTTCTTCGGCTGCCTTTGCCAGTGCCTGGTTTATGGCTTGGGATGCAGGGTGGCCCCCGGTTATACCGGTTATGATGATTGGTGCCTCCAGTTTTTTTCCTGAAAACTCTGTCTCGAGGCTGATCTCTTCCTTATCAATCTCCGGAAGAGCTCTATGAATTAATTCAACATCACCAAAACCTGTTTTTTTCTGTCTGTACTCTACATCCTTTTCCAGGCAGAGGTTCATGTGTTGTAATTTTCTATCAGAAATCATAATTTTGTACCTTCTAAAATTTTGTTTCAAACCTGTAATTCAATGTATCTAAGGTTTTTATGGTTTTTCCGGTTAATTTTTTCCGGATAATATTTTTTATCTTTTAATGGTGGTCCCTGTTACTTTCTCACCGTTCAGGGCCTTTTTTATGTTGCCTGTTTTGTTGGCGTTTATTATTTCAGATTCTATTTCTAGGTGGAGAAGACCCAATAGTTCACGTATTTTTCCACCCATTCCCCCGGTGACATCTATGTTTGTTTCTTCTCCTGTTTCTATCTGTTCCAGGGAAGATACTGTTTCAATTAATTGGGCATCAGGGTATTTTTTTGGATTTTTATCATATATTCCATCTACATCTGTAGCCAGGATCACCCTTTCTGGTTTAAGCTTCTCTGCCAGATATTTGACTATCTGATCTCCGGAGAGCACCGCCATCTCTATGGATTCATCTGCATCTAAAACCACATCCCCATATATTACCGGGACGAAGCCCAGTTCCAGATATCTTTTGATCAGGGTTAAATCCGCTGATTGTATCCGTTTATTTTTGGTTAATATAAATGATGATGGCTGTATGGATACAGATAGAGTTCCGTGCATCCTTAAATATTCATTGACTATTCCGTTTAACTCCTTCACCGCGTGTTGGGTCAGGGAAAATCCCAGCATTTTCTTTTTTAAATCTAGGTTATCCTGGATTTCATCTCCTATGGAGTATTTTTTTGCCAGGGGATGGCCAAAGGAACCTGCACCATGGACTAGTATCAGTTTCTGGTGGGTTGATTCTGCCACCTCCTGGGTTATCCTCTTTAAATTCTCGTGATTTATGGTGGGTTTATCCGCTTCTTTTCGGGTTATTACACTCCCACCAAGCTTTAAGATTATCAATTTGATGATCCCCCTAACACCTGGATTTATTTTCCAGATTATGATCCTACTCTTTCCAGATTATCATTTTGTCAAGATTATGATCCTACTCTTTCCAGACAATTTTTAATTCTAAATGCTTTAATCTGGAATTTATTCAATTACGTTACAAGTTACTCCTTCATGTCTTAACTTAACAGGGAAGGCTTGTTCTTCCTTTTGAAGTTCACTTATTACTTCATCCATTTTATCGGGGCAGTAAGCTATTATACTGCCACCTCCTCCTGCACCGGTTATCTTGGAACCCAGGGCTCCTTTCTGCCTGGCCAGGTACACCATACGGGATAGTGCTGGTGTGTTAACCCCCAGGGCATCCAGAAGGCCGTGGTTAATATTCATAAGTTCTCCTAGCTTATTTTCATCTTTTTCCAGAAGAGCATTTCGTGCTTCTTCTGTTACTTCTTGGATGGACTCGAATATGGGATTTATGACGGATGGGTAGGATTCTTTTTTGAGGCGTACAGATTCAACCAGTTCTCCTGTGTTACCCTGTCTTCTGGTGTGGCCTATTACCAGGGGCAGGTCCCAGTCTATGGGCAGCCTGACTATTTCCTGGGCGTCCGGGGAAAGGTAGATCACCCCTCCATAGGTGCTTAAGGTGGTGTCTATGGGGCTTGCCGCACCCTGAACTTCAAGTTCGACTAGATGGGCCAGTGATGAGATTGCCTTAGGTTTAAGGTTTAATTGGTGATATTTAGAGGCTGCCGCCAGTGTGGCAACTGTAACTGCGGCTGATGATCCCAGTCCAGATGCTACCGGCATCTCTATATCCACTGTTACATCTAAACCAGTGCCTGGTTCTGTTCTGTGATCGACTGCCTTGAGTGCCTTTAAAACATATTTCAAGAGGCCTATCTCAATCTGGTAGCCTTGGGTATTTATGGTTTCATTTTCCAGGTTCAGATATCCGTCAACTCCCAGCCGGGATATTTCTGCGTGTATTATTGAATCGGTCCTTTCAGTTAAAGTTACATGGGCTAATCTATCCACTGCAACTGCAATAGCTGGTTTTCCATGAACTACTGCGTGTTCACCGAATAGTATTACTTTACCTGGTGCTCTTGCTGTAACTTGTATTAGAATCACCCATTTTAGGAGATTTTAATTGAGTAAGATTTCTTCAATTAAGTAAGTTATTCAGTTTAGAATCTTTCTAAATTCGTGAGACCTTTGGAAACTTTCTTACCGGATAACTACCGCTGCATAACCGACCACTGCGCTTCTATCTCCAGTGATATCACCACTGGTCCCATACTTAAGTACTTCTGCCTTTTCTGCACCCATAAGCTTGGAATAGACCAGGGATGCGTTAACCGGTCCGAAGCCACACATGGTAACGTTAAGTTCCTCCACCCGACTCATAACCGCCTTCTCATCCAGGGCCTCTATTGCATCTAGGACCTGGTGGTCGTTGTGGTAGGCTATATCATGGGGTTTGTAGTGGGTGAAGTCTGTACTGGCCACTATAACCACGTCTCTTTCAAGTTCCTGGCTGGTCTTTGCTATGGCAGCTCCTATCTCCGTTGCAGTTTGTAGATCCTGCATCCACATACAGATAGGCACAATCCGGAATGTTTTACCAGCTTTCTCTGCCAGGTACTGTATGAAGGGTACCTGGACTTCGCAGCTGTGTTCCTGGATGTGGGCCAGTGGTTCTGGGTCTATGATGGGTGCGTTTTCCATCAACCTTTCTGCAAATTCGCCGTCGATATCAACGAGGCCGAGTGGGGTTTTCCACCCACCCTCGGTTACTGTGGAGACACCGGATCCCATTCCAGTGTGGTTGGGGCATAGTATGAGGAATGTTTCTGGCAGTCCGTCTTCTGCAAGGTGCAGGTAGGAGTGGGCGGCCACTGGTCCAGAGTACATGTACCCGGCATGTGGTGCGATGATACTCTTTATCTTGCGCGTTTTTCCCATGTTTTCTGGTAGTCTTCCCGGGCCAAGCTGGTGTTTAAAACAACCTTCTATCTGTTTAGTTAAAGAATCAGGATCCGCTTCGTAGAAAGTACCTGCTACAGCAGGGTTTCTTATCATTTAAATCACTGCCTCTTTAATTTTTTTTAATTTATATCCTCAATTTTCTACTTTAATCCTACTATTTCCTATTGAATCCCTAATATAATTCCCTTAAAATTTTTAAGATCATGATTTTTTTTTATAGATTAAACCAGTTTATATCTTCAATTCGAAATCCGTTGGTTCCACGTCCAGATCGGCGTCTTCGGCTATGATTCCTTTCTCCCGGAGGATCTGTCTGGCGAGTAACCAGTAGACCAGTGCGATTGCCTTTCTTCCCTTGTTGTTTACTGGTATGACTATGTCCACATTTCCCAGGAGGTTCTCTGTGTCACAGAGTGCTACTACAGGCAGGCCCATCTGTTTGGCTTCTATTATGGCCTGGGAGTCTGATCTGGGGTCGGTTACCACCAGTACCTTGGGTTCTATGAACTTGGCATAGTTGGGGTTGGTCAATGTTCCTGGTATGAATCTTCCAGGTATGGTCTTTGCCCCTACAATCTCTCCGAATCTTTTAACTGGTGCCTGTCCGTACTGTCTGGTTGACACCACCAGTATGTCATCTGGATCGTATTTGGCCAGGAATTTGGCCGCTGATAATATTCTGTCGTTGGTTTTTCTGACATCTAATACGTAGAGTCCATCCGCCCTTACCCGGTAGATGTACCTCTCCATGTCCTTGGTTTTCTGTTGAGTGCCTATATGTAATCCGGCTGCTAAATATCTGTCCAGTGGAATTAAAAGTTCTGACAACTTATCACCTCAAATAAACATTTTTTTAAACGTTTTAACCTGTATTTTTCCCCTATAATTGTAAATAGTAGCTTTTTTTTACGGGTTTGAAATAGAGGTTAAATGGATGTTATTATAATAAATTAAAAAAAAGATGCGATTTTAATTCGCAACCCCTTTTTATTATCGTGAAAAATTCATTTATTAATCTTCTTCTACCTTTACTGCTTCGTTGGGGCATACGTCCATGCACACCTCACATAAGCTGCATTCTTCTTGGTTGCAGATTATGATCTTGTCTCCTTCGATTTCGAAGTTCTCCATGGGGCAGACATCCACACATTCTGCACAGTCTGCACCTTCGCATTTTTTGTAATCTATTGTTATTTTAGCCATATTCCATTTCTCCTTTGTTTTGTAAACCTTTTTCATATTTTGAATGTACTGATTATTTTATAATATAAAAAAAACGTGATTTTTACCGGTATTTCTCGATCCTGCCCATGGATGGATCGGTAATTTCCTCTTCTATCCTGATGAGTTCGTTGAGTTTGGCTATCCTTTCCCCGCCGGTTGCACCGGTTTTGATTATGGGGCATCCCCAGGCCACTGCCAGATGGGCTATGGTTTCATCGGTGGTCTCTCCTGAGCGGTGAGATACTACGGGTACGTATTTATTGTTCCGGGCTAGTTCTACTGTTTGGTAGGTGTCGGTGAGGGTGCCGATCTGGTTGGGTTTTATGATGATGGAGTCGGCGGCCTTCTTGTTTATTCCCTCCTGGAGGATTTCCTTGTTGGTCACGAATATGTCATCACCACAGATCAGGCACCGGCCCTTCACTTTACTGGTGAGCTCGGCAAATCCATCGAAATCACCCTCCCGGATGGGGTCTTCTACGAAGTAAAAGCCGTAGGTGTCTATGATTTCTTCTACATAATCTATCTGTTCGCCGGTGGTCCGGTTTACACCTTCACGCTTGTATACGTATACTTCCTTATCAGGGTCCCACATCTCACTGGCGGCCATGTCCAGGGAGGGTTTTACCTCCACACCAGTTTCATCGGTGACATCCTGGCAGGCCTTGAACTGTATCTCCAGGGCTTCTTGGCTGGTGAGGTTGGGTGCCCATCCTCCTTCATCTCCCTTACCACCAGTAAAGGATGTGTCTTTGGCCTGTATTAATTCACGGATTTTCCTGTGGACATTAACATTGGTAAAGACTGCTTCGGTGATGTTCTCTGCTCCTACGGGTATTACCAGGAATTCCTGTATAACCGGGGCGTTCTTACCGGCGTGTGCTCCACCGTTTATCATGTTTCCCAGGGGATAGGGTATTTCATGGGCCATGTTTCCCCCTAAAAAGCGGTACAGGGACATGTTGTAGGATGCTGCTGCGGCTTTGGCTGTGGCCATGGACACGGCCACGGTGGTATTCCCGCCTATTGAGGACAGGTTCTCTGTGCCGTCTATCTCCTTCAAGACCAGGTCGATCTCGTTCAGGTCTTCGGCATCCATCCCTATAAGTTCCGAGGATATGATATCCTCCACTTCACCTATTATCTTGTCCACTCCCCCAGCTGGGAAGGCTACCACTTCACGTGCTCCGGTGCTGGCTCCGCTGGGAGCTGCTGCCCTTCCAAAACCGTTCCAGGTTATTACATCCACCTCGAGGGTGGGGTTTCCTCTACTATCTAAGATTTTTCTTACCCGTATGTCTTCTATAATACTATCCACAATAAACACCTCTGGAAAAAATAGTGGTTATTTCAGGCCTTATTTTTGGATTAACTATTTTTTTTTAATGATGAAAGTGATCTTCCATTATTAAAGAGTTTCTACTTTTTCAATATCCTCTTCACTTCAAGGGGTATTACATTTTCTTTAAGCTCTAATGTGGCTATGTCTATGGGGTCAATGGAACCAGAAAATTCTACTTGTGGTTTGGCTCCCATTGAAAGTTGAAGAGCTCTGGCACCTATGAGTCGTGCCTTTTCAAATCTGGTAAGTTTTAAAGGGGTTTCTTCCTTTTTTGTACTAGTTTTTCTGGCCATTTTCTCTCTCCTATGGTAAATTTCATTGACTAGATTAAAATGGAAATGGGGCCGCCGAGATTTGAACTCGGGTCTCCAGCGTTCCGGTGTTGACCATCCCCGTTTCAGTTGAAAAAATATTACACTACGGAAAATTTTATTTTCCTTAAGTTAACTGAATACTTGTTTCAATGGCTGAGAGGATGGACCAAGCTACCCTACGGCCCCCATACTACCATACTTCTACATGGGCGATGAACATTCTCCTGCAACAGTATTTGTCTATTCCCAGGTCATCGAGGACTTCCTTAGGATTCTCACCCTCATCAGTTCTCTTTTTATATTCCTCAAAATAGGCAGATACAACTTTTCCACAGCTTAAACATCTAACTGGAATCATATAATCATTCGTTCGAATAAGTTTTTTTTAAATTAAGTTTTTATTAAGGTTCTTTTTTACAGAATTGGGGGGGTTCTGTTTTTAATTACAGGAAAAAATAATGTTCCCTACACGGAAAAATAATATTCCAGTAAAGGGGATGGGTTTACCTGTAACTTTTCTGTTTTCGGGCTCGTGCGCCTCTTCCACCGTACTTTTTAGGTTCGCTACGTCGTGGGTCACCCACGAGCATGGTACGGTCGTATTGGGTGTATTTTTCTTTGAGGTCCATGTCGTTGGTCCATTGTACCAGTCCCTTGGCTATGACCATTCGGGCGGCTTCTGCCTGACCCATTATACCGCCGCCGACTACATGAACATCGATGTCCACATCTTCGGCCAGTTTACCAGCCAGGGTGATTGGTTCGCTTATCTTCAATCGGGCAAGTTCAGGCTGGTAGAGTTCGGCTGGGTACTTGTTAATCCTTACCCTTCCCTTACCTTCCCGGAATTTTCCCCGGGCAATGGCTGTTTTTCTCTTTCCACTGGTATGAATAACTTTCTTCATAATATACACTTATCCTAATTTATTAATATTTTTTGAGAGCTTCTTTTGAGCTTTTTAATATTTTGAGCCCAGCAGGTGGGATACTTTTCCCAGTTCTATGCTTTTTACCACGTGTTTAGGCTGTGCTTCTAGTGGCTTCAGGGCTTCTTTGTCTTCGAATTTGCGTGGAACTCCTACGTAAACTTTGAGTGATTTAAAGGCCTCTCTTCCCCTGGGTTTCTTGTAGGGTAACATGCCCCTTACAGTTCTACGGAAGATATCATCGGGTCTCCGGGGGTATTTAGGTCCCATATCTCGGGGGTTTGAAATACTGGCCCGGTCAATTCTTTGTTTATACTTGGCGTAGGCCCATTCCTTTGTTCCTGATATCAGTATTTTATCAGCGTTTAAAACCGTTATCTCCTCGCCCTGGAGTAATTTCTTACTGACTTTGCTGGCCAGTCTCCCCAGTACGAGTCCTTCTCCATCTATAATCATTTTAACATCCTCTAGGTAATTTTGGATAATCTCCAGTTTATTGGATAATCTTCACTCCGGTGCCTTTAGGATTCTTCTCCACCAGCTGGCTTATATCCAGTATTTCTCCACCGGCGTTATCTATCTTTCGAGCTGCCTTCAGGGAAAAATCTAATGCTGCTATCCGGACTTTATGGTCCAGTACACCGCTACTTAACACTTTACCCGGCACCAGGACCACATCGTCTTTCTGGGTGTACCGGTTTATCTTGGAGAGGTTTACCTCGGCCTGTCTCCTGGTGGATTTTTCCAGTTTACGGGCTACATCCTTCCATATGGCCGCCTCTTCCTGGTATGATTTCTCCTTAAGGCTGGTTATGAGTTCTGTGATCTTGGGATTGGTTTTTGTCAATTTAACTTTCTCCTTCTGTAAATTCTATGATCTTTTGAGATTTACCCGCCAATATATCGCAGGCGGTACTTATTACTTCCTCTGGTTTCAGGGATCCATCGGTTTCTATCTTGAATATGAACTTGTCTTCCTGGCCTTCCACAGTGATGGCACCCATTTCACAGTCCTTGACACAGGTCTTGCACATGTTGCAGTTTTCCGGGTCCACTACCAGGATCTTGTTTTCCTTCTCATCGAATTCCAGAACCCCTCGGGGGCATTCTGTTGCACACTTGGCACATGCCTCACATTTTTCTGTGTTTATGGTAATTAGGGGGTAGTACTTGTAGGCGCTTGATGTGGTGGGCTGCCATTTAGCATGCTCTAAACCTGTTCCCAGCTGTGCTATGGCCTCCAGTTCCACCTCTTCCTCTCCCCTTAACTTCAGGAGGGGTATGGTGTCGTGTACTGGTGCTACCTTAGGGTCCTGTGATGTGAGGTCGCCTGAGTAAACTGTTTTGGGTCCTTTCTCCTTTAAGAGGAGTGATACGCTGCAGCGGGGGCAGTGGTCTTCACAGTCACATTCA
This sequence comes from Methanobacterium sp. UBA279, assembly GCA_002502855.1. Taxonomy (GTDB): domain Archaea; phylum Methanobacteriota; class Methanobacteria; order Methanobacteriales; family Methanobacteriaceae; genus Methanobacterium_A. The sequence goes on along the minus strand of DAQK01000004.1, from coordinate 21,099 downwards.
TCATGGGGGATGATGGATTCCAGATCAGTTTTAAGAGGTACCAGTCCTAACCGGTGGGCTAAAACTTCATCGAATATGCGTGAATCATTCTTGTATAGATACACTTCTTCTATGGCCATGGTAGGTACTTCCACCATGCAGATCCGGCGAAGTGCGTTCACGAAAGGTACGTCAACACCTTCTATTATCAGGATGATCTTATCCTCATCCCTGCTTTTGGTGGTTATATCCATTTAGACCCTTCTCCCCCTTTTACCTCCTGGTCTTCCTGTTCCATCATGAGGTATTGGAGTGACATCTTCAATTTTACCTATCTTGATACCGGCCCGGGCTAAAGCCCTTATGGTGGCCTGTGCACCTGGTCCAGGTGTTCGGGGACCGTTTCCTCCCGGGGCTCGGACACGTATGTGTAATCCGATCAAACCCTTTTCCTTGACATCATCTGCTGCCCGGGTGGCAGCCTCCATGGCTGCAAAGGGTGATGATTCCTGCCTATCTGCCCGTACCACCTTACCACCGGACCACTGAGTTATGGTCTCTGCTCCGGTAAGGTCGGTGACGGTGATTATGGTGTTGTTGAAGGAACTGTAGATGTTAGCTACGCCCCATTTTTCTTTATCCGCCATATTTATCACCTGTAAAATTTATTCTTCTCCTGTTTGCTTGGAGGCCTGTTCTTTTTGATATTTTTCCATGGCACTTCCCTGGTAGAAGCCTATGAGCTCTTCATCACCACTTTTTACCAGGTAACTGGGTGAGTCTATCATCTTACCATCCAGGGCTATGTGTCCGTGTACTACCATGATTCTGGATTGTTTGGCTGTGTTGCCCAGTCCCTTCTGGTGTACTAGGGTTTGTAATCTTCTGCGGAGCACGTCTTCCACGGTGAGGTTTAAAACGTCTTCCAGTTTGGCTTCTTTATCTAAAAAGCCTTGTTTAACCAGGTGCCCTAGAAGCTGTTCCCTCTCGGTTTTGGTCTGTTCACTGGATAGACCCAAGAGTTCCCTGGCATCACGCCGGTATTTTTTAATCATGGTCTCGGCTTTCCATATTTCCTTTTTGGTCTTAAGCCCGTACTTTTTAACTAATTTATTCTCCAGTTTTATCCTGTCGGCGTTCCATGGGTGAGATGGTGTGTCATATTTTTTCCTGGATTTTCTTGGATGTCCCATAATTTCATACTCCTAAATAGTTATCCTCTTCTTCTCCTGCTTACTCCCACAGATGATCCTTTCCGGAAGGTGGATTTGGTTCTCTGTCCACGGACTGGTAATCCCACCTCATGTCTTCTTCCTTTATAGCTTCTGATCTTTTTCATCCGGTTTAAATCGTCTCTGAGACGCATCATTAAGTCTGATTCTATAAGATGCTCGGTTTTACCGGTTTCATAATCGTTTCTCCGGTTAAGCATCCATTCTGGTATATCATGCTTCTGTGGATCCCGAATAGCATCCTCTATTTCATTGATTGTATCATCTGGTAAGTATCCTATTTTCTGGTTTAAGTCTAAACCCATACGTGAAACTATGGCCCTGGATAACGCGATTCCCACACCTTTTATACCGGCAAGTGCGTTTACTACTGGTTTGTTACCATCCACGTCCTTTCTGGCTATACGGACCATGTGTTTGAAGTCTTCTTCCATATTTATTCCTCTCTTTTATACTTTGGATATTTTTAGTTAATTTTCAATTCGTTTGCAATTTCTTTTTTATCTTATTTCATCCTATTTCTTTTTTTGTATTTTCTGGTTAATTTTTATGAGTCCAATTGTTTGTTTTTAACGCCGGGACTGGGATTTGAACCCAGGCGGAGCAAAGCTCCACAAGATTTCCAGTCTTGCGCCTTACCTGGCTAGACTATCCCGGCATAGAGATAAATATGCAACCTAAAAAATTTCAAATCCCCTAGGTGATATATTTTCTACTTGTTATAAGTCTGGGAAGTTATATACAAAGAGCAGATTTTTTTTTTACTTCCACATCTTTGGATATGTTCCAGGTTCCATAAAAACTTTTTTTATATCCACCACTATTCCATTGTTGATTTTGCATATTTCATTTGAGTCGTGGAGACTGGCGCCTGCTGCTACCAGTTCACCCTTCAAAGTGTAAAGGGCAACAGTGGAGCCTTTCTGTATGTCCGGGCATAACTGGAGTATCCCGCCGGCGGCCAGATCTGCACCATGGCAGACGGCATCTACGGCAGAATCCCTGATGATTATCTGGGGGAGGTGGCTTGCTGCCGTTTCCATGGGAAGTACAGTCTCCCGCAACCCGGATTCATCTCCCTCATCCAGCCATTCCTGGTAGGCATCAGTTACTTCCTGTAAATTTTTAAGGGTTTCATCCTCCCGGAAGGGTCCTACCATAGTCCTTCTAAGTTCAGCCATGTGTGCGCCCGAACCAAGGGCCTCTCCTATATCGTGACAATATTTACGGATGTAGGTACCTGCTTCGCAGCCTATCCGGAATAGGACGTTCTGTCCTTCCATTTCCAGGAGGTCCACGTAGTATATGTTCCTTACCCTTAGTTCTCTTTTTACTGCTGATTTTACAGGGGGTGTTTGAAAGATCTTCCCCTGGAATTCCCGGAGTATCTCTACTATCCTGCAGTCCTCCACTTCCTCATGGAGTCTCATCAGACATACATATTCCTTCGGGGCCTCTAGGAGGAGATGGATGACTCTGGTGGCCTGGTCAATTCCCACAGGCAGTACCCCGGTAACCCGGGGGTCCAGTGTTCCTCCATGCCCTGTTTTAGTGGTTTTAAGGATTCTTTTTACCCAGGAATCCACTTCATGGCTGGTTGGTCCCGATGGCTTGTCCAGGTTTATAACACCCTTGGAGAGGTACTCCTTTATGGGTCGCATGTGGGGTGGGCAGCCAAAATCTGGATCAGTTTCCCCTTCGGCCTTATGGAGCAGTTCTACCATCAGTAAAACCTATTTCATCTTGGATATGTTAAGTTATTTATGAAATTAGACTATCGGGTGCTCTTTAAGCTACTGCAGCCTCAAAATCCTTTTTAATCTTTTCTATATCGTCAGATTTGACTTCCATTGTTTCTTCCAATGGTTCTAAGTGTTTAACGTTGCATCTTCTGTTTTTAACAGCGGTGCCTACTACTTCTACGAATTTATCATCGATAACTTCTATGATAACACATTTTTCACCCGCTTCTCTACCTGCGAGTTTTACACATATTCTTCCAACTTCCATTGCTGGCATCTATAATCACCTCTAATTTTTAGATATTTGCTAGAATCTACTTTCTTTTGTTTATGAAATTGAATTATTGATTTATAAGCTTTTTATTTCATATCTGTAGAGCTGCTTACTTATTTTTTATCTCTCCAGCTGCTTTCTCTATGATATGGGCTATGCTTTCCGGAGTGAAGCTGTTGGTGTTGATGATGAGATCATACACATCCAGATCTTCGATTTCTATATGGTGTATCTCCCGGTACCTTTTGGCCTCGCTTAGTCCCCTTCTAATGATTTCCTTTTTAACGATATCCAGGGACTTGTTCTCCCTCTGACTTATACGTTCTACACGGACATCCAGGGGTGCTGTGAAGCATACCTTGAGGTCGGCATCCACGAAGTATGCCGAGAGTCTGCCCTCCACTATGATGTCTTCACATTCACGGGCTACTTCTGCCTGTCTCTGGTCGATCTGGCGGTCTACATCTATGTTGTCTTCAGCGTATTTACTGAACTCCAGAATATCCATCTCATGTTCTCTGGCCATCTGGCGGAAAATATCCCCTGCTGAAATGTAGGGGATTCCCATATTCTCAGAGAGGATCTTGCTGGCGGTGGTTGTACCACTTCCGGCCAGTCCACCGATGGTTATGATCATCAGGATCGGGCCTCTTCCTTAAATACTCGTCGGGAACACTCAGAACAGAGGTATCCACCGTATGGTCTGGTCGGCCTTTTCTTGGTCTTTGAAAGTTTTTTTATCTGGTATGGTCTTCCTCGGGGAACACCGTGAAGTAGTTTACCGCAACTGGCACATACGTGCTTGGAGGGTTTCTTCTTCTTGTAGTGCAGTACTGTCTTGCCTCCAGGGGTTTTCTTAAAGGTTCTCCTGTAAGATCTTGATCTGTATCTTAACTGTGGCATTTTATTATCTCCTAATACATTTTTTTATCTAAATTTGGACGGGTAAATTTGATGTTTCTGATTTAATATTCTCCATTCTCCACCATTAAGGCAAGGAACTTTACATTCCTCCCCCTTTAAGGCCCAGGAATTTCCTGAACACTATGGACATGGCGAAGGATACTAATATGTACCATCCCAGCCAGTTGATGGTGGCGAAGGGTGTTACTGCTCCCACTGGATAGAATATGGTGGCTATCCATTGGAATAGCGGTACCAGAAATATGTAGTAGCCGAAGGTGGGTAACTGTACGTAGAACTGGGAAACCAGGGGGTTTCCAGCCAGCCAGTAGAACACGAGGAGTATGGGTACCATGGTCACTATCATGGGTTTGAAGGAGTTGAACATCATCTCCTTCTGCAGTGACATGAACTTCTCCTGTTTCTTCTGGACCTCCTTCAACTTTTTCGGGTCGCCTGATTTCTGGGCGGCCATCATCTCCTGCTGGTATTCCTTCATCTCCTGCTGCAGGAATTGCAGTCGGTCCTGATCTACCAGTAACTTGTTGGCCAGTGTTATAAGGAAGGCTATAATTGTGGATATTATGAATACCCCAAAGATAGCTCCAAACATGGGATTGTTTGGATCGTTTACTAGTGTAAGTAACGGGTTAAGTATTGGATTTAAGATTGGATTTAGAAAGTCGAAACCTGCCATTTTTTTATATCCTCTCTTTCTGTTGTTTTGTTAGTCTTTTTTTTTAGTGTATGATTTTGTTAGTTATTTTAAATTTTAATCTCATTTCAGTGTTTCAATCATCCTGGCCACTGTCACGTCCAGCTGGTCGTCATGATTTTGAATTATCTGTACCGTGGCACCGGTTAGTGCGGCGTAGGCCATGGCCACAGAACGGTTCATCTGCTGGTGTAAGTTTATGTCCTGTAGTTTTTCCATATCCCTGGTCCGGGTGGTGTCAGATATCCTTCGTATGAGGATCTCATCTCCATCAGCCTCCACCAGTACGAACTGGTCTGGCTGCAGTTCCTCTAAAACCCAGGGAGGTAAACCGGGTAAGAAACCCAGGGGGGTTTTTATGGTACAGTGGGTGTCCACGATTATATTACTTTGCTTTGCCCTTTCTCTTATACTTTTTGCAGCTTCCCTCTGCACCTCTTTCTGCACGTCGGGCGAAAGTTTTCTCATGGAATCTCTATCCTGGACTATGTCCCTTTTCTGGGCGATCTCCAGCATGACATCCCCATAATTTACATGTTCATAGTCAAGGTCTACAAGGGCTCCTTTAAGAACCGTTGTACTTCCTGATCCTGGAATTCCAGCAACTACTACCACCTTCATTTTCAAAACCCCTTAGTTTATTTGCCTTCTTTTAATCTTTTATTACCCTTAATCTCCTAGTCTATGACTCTTAATCTCCTAGGAATCTTCTAAGCATTGGATGCATGTCCATCAACTGTTCCTGGGCCAGTTCTTCGTATAATCGGTACACGATACCCACGGTTAAAAGCACACCGGTACCTCCACCGAGAGCTCCGGTTAAGTCCGCTCCGAAAGCGAGTAATCCTACAAAGGCACCGCCCATGATGGTGATGGCGGGTATGTACTTCTTGAGTATCCTTTCGAACTGTCCCCGGCTGCTTCTGAAACCAGGAATCTGCATACCCATCTGGTATAACTGTTTAGCCACCTGTTTGGGACCTATTCCACTTAATTCCACCCATAGCCAGGCGAATAATACACAGGAACCAATGAACACCACGGCATAGAAGAGCACCTGTAAGGGATTGGTGAACAGGGCACCGATTGATGGTTGGCTCAGCCATAACGCCAGTCCACTTATGGGCTGTCCATTGGATATTGTCCCAAGGATGGGGAATCCCAGTTTCTGGAAGAGTGTTGCAAATAACTGCACGTTCAAGAGCAGTGCGCTGGTTAATATAACCGGCATGTTACTGGCATATATGAATTTAAGTGGATACTTTCCACGGGCGCCTTTTACACCACCATAAGATAGTGGTATCTCCACGCGCATACTTTCTGCGTAGACTACCACCAGGAACACGGCTATTACCGCTATTACCGGTAGGAGTAGGGAGAAGTCAGGTTGGCCGGTGGTCATTGTGTATATAAAGTGGGGGATCCTACCAGAGGGCACTCCTGGAGATGTTGGTGATGCTAGGAAGTTGAAGGTTCCTACTATTATGGTTTGAGCAACTCCGGCTGCAATGAACAGCCCTACCCCGCTACCGAATCCCCATTTGGATACCACTTCATCCAGGAATATTATAAGTATTCCCCCAGTGAATATCTGTAATATTAATATCCAGGCTACATCTGGGGATGATGGGGCCAGGGCGCCGGTGAAAACCAGCACTGCTGCTTCAAATATTGTGAATATGATGGCAAGGAGTTTCTGAGTTCCCTGGAATAATGCTTTGTCCCGGGGCTGGGAGAGGTCCAGTTTGATGATCCTTCCACCCACCATAAGCTGCAGTATAATGGATGCAGTTACTATGGGACCGATACCCAGGGTGATGATCGACCCAAAACTACCGGCCAGGACAGCCCTTAACTGGGCGAACTGGTCTACAGCCGTTGGGCTTAAACCGAAGAGTGGTATCATACCTATGACGAAGTAGAGTATCAGGATTATCCCTGTCCATTGTAGTTTTTCTTTAAAGGGAACCCGGTAATCAGGTGACTTTACCTGGGGGAGTAAAGAGAATATGGGCTGCAGTTTTTCAATCAAATGAATCTCCTTCCATGTGAATACTGTGTATTTCGTTATTTTGATTTTAATGTGTTCTTGATTTTAGTTACGTGTAGATTTTCCTAAAGGGTTACTGCTTCTCCGCCTACTTTTTCTATCTTGCTTTTTGCAGATTCTGAGAATTTGGGGGATTTAATTATTGCTTTTTTGGTTATTCTGCCCTTCCCCAGGACTTTGTTGTAGCCAAGCTCGGTTACGTCCACCACTATCTTTTCCTTCTCTTCCTTGGCCAAACCCTTTGATACTAGTTCATCGAGTTTTTCATCCAGGAAAGCTAAGTTGACAGGGTTAAATTTAGTTATGGTCTTCTGAGGCCGTTTAAAACCGTGTTTTCCGTAATGATCTGGATCGTTTTTAACCAGCCAGGACCACATGTGCTTGTGGCCTCCGGCAAAACCTCTCCCACCACGGTGGCCTGCTCCCCTTCTTTTTTTTGAAGAGCCTCCACCTATGGTTCGTGATCCACGTAGCTTTCGTATTTTTCGTGTTCTTCTTATCATGATAGATCAACTCAAATTAATTGGATTATCTTTATAGCATCCTACGGATAAGATCTTCCATATTTTCCCCGCGGTATCCTAAGGTCCCGTCTTCATTATAGGCTTTTTTAACATTCTTATATCCTTTTCGGGGAGGGTGTAGTCTGAATACAGGTTTTATTCCTGCTTCTTCCAGTTTTTCACCCTTGGCCACTGCTTTGGCCACTGCTTTGATGGTCTTGTAGGAAGTGTTTTCCTTCAGGTATTCCGTGGTGACCTTTTCTCCGCCAGGCACTTTACCCCGTTTAGTGATGATCTCTTCCAGGGTGCCTTCTGTAATTTCACCCCATGTTATGTAATCTTTTGCCTTCTGGAGCATTCCCTGATAACTGGGGGTGTCATCGATAATGACAGCATGATTTATTCTGTTAAGCCTTAACATCTTCATGGTATCTGCTATCTCCCCTTTTACGCCGGTTGTGCCCCGTACTCTTATAGCTGCAATCATTTATGCATCACCTTAAATTTCTTGTAATGGGTTAATGGTAACTCATCTCGCGATTATTCCGCGCATTCTACTCCCAGATTTTTAAGGTCTGATTTTTTAGCTTTAACCATACTTAACTGTTTTAAAGCTTCAAAGACCGCTGCTGCGAAGTTTATTGTGGTCTGGGTTTGTCCCTTGGTATCGGACCATACATCATGGATTCCTGCTAGTTTCAGGATGGTTTTACCCACATCTCCAATGGCCAGTCCCACTCCACCTGGGGCGGGTATGAGGGTTACCCGTACGCTTCCTGCCTTTCCTTCCACTTTGAAGGGTACGGTGTGTTCTTTTCCACAGACACATCCCCAGTCTCCACATCCCCGGCGGACTTTGATGATGTTGTATTTAGCATCATCTACTGCTTTTCTGATGGCCGGGCCTACCTCTTTGGCTTTGCCCTGTCCTAGTCCCACGTAGCCGTCCTTGTTTCCCACGGCCACTATGACCCGGAAGTTCACTTTCCTACCTGATTTGTGCATCCTCTGGACCAGGTTTACGTCCATGACTTCTTCTTCCAGATCGGGTAGTAGTGAGTTTATTATTTCCAGTTCCATGATGGGAAGGCCTCTGTCGAATATCTCATCTATATCGGTTATGGTGCCTTCCTTAACCATACGTCCCAGATTGGTTTTTGGCTCCCAATCTTCTCGATCATTTCGATCCCTGCGATCACCACGATCTCTACGATTATTGCTCATGATAATTCCTCTTCTATTTTTTCTTTAATGGTGGTGAAGTGTTCCGGTAGTTTCACTGGTTCGATTCCGTTTTCCTTGTACTTGGAGAACTTCTCTTCCACCTCTTTATCACTCAGGGCCTCGGCATATTTTGCTATGTGTTTCCCGTTAATCCTCTCATCAGTTGGTAGAACTGATTCGTTGTGTGGTATGTGCAATCCGGAGTCCGCCGCACCCTTGAGTACTGCATATAATTTTGAACCTTTAAGTGATGTTTTAAGACCTATATCCATGGTGGCCTCTCCTATTCCATCCTTTAAAGCTTTTTTACCAGCTAAAAAGCCGGTCAGGTATGCTGCTGAGATGTTCTTTCCACCTGCCTTCCAGCCTAACCTTTCAAGTTCCTTGGAGTTAACTGCTACTAGGGTCTGGTCTCCTTCTGTCTTGGTGGTGACTATCTGGGCTATGATATGCTTATTGGAAAGTCTTACCACGAACCTGTATTTGTTCTGTCCCATAAGCTTTAATCTGGTTTTATAGTCTGTTTTTCCTTCCTTTCTTCTTTTGAATGCTAGTTTGTATCTTGAACTGTGTGCCATGATATTATTCCCCCAGTTATCTTAGAAGGTCGTGGTCCCGAGCGTAGGTCTTCATGTAAGATTTGCTACGGAATGCACCACCCTTAGCCATCTTGTAAAGCTTACGATAAGTGGTTTTATTTATCTCCCTATTATCTCTCATATCCTTTAAATCAGTTCTTAAGGCCCTTATGGTGGTCATCCAGGCTTTCTTCTTAGGGTTTCTCGCCCCTTTAGCCCCTTTTATACTTCCACGGCCTTTCCTTCTTCCTTTGTGTTTCTGTGCTGCGATCTTCTTAGACCGGTAACTGCTGATACCTTTTTTGGGTTTGGCCTTTATAACTCCGTTTCCTATGAGTTGCTTGACACCTTCCCTGGTGATGGCCCGTGATACTTCCTCAGTATTCTTGGGATCTATCCAAACCCGGTTCACGCCGACTTTTAGAATGTCTGCAGCTATCCTTTTTTGAGTAGTAAGATTCAATTTGAAACCTCCCAAACAGCCCACTTTTTTTGGGGCTGCAGTTAATTTTTTCATGATTAATCCAGTTTTTTTTTTGATTAAATTCAGTTCGCTCACTTCATCAGTTTGCTCGTAACCAACTAAACCGGATTAAATGCTTGTAATTTTATTCAATATGTTCCCGTTAACTGGAATCAGTTTATTTTACTCGTTTAATACTTTGATTCCCAGTTCCTTTGCTTTTTCAAGGATTTGTTCCTTTTTTCTTCCGCCTACCTTGGAACTGATCCTTCCGGCCTGTGTTTCAGGGTCTAAGGTGGCAAGTTCCGCGAGGTTCGAGACCAGTACATCCTGGTATCCGGATGGGTGTAGTCCCCTGGTTTCTTTAGGAGATCCGTATCCGATAGATGGCATGGCTGGTTTTCTTGCCTCGTACCTTCTTCTTTTACTGGTTTTCCCCCGGGCTTTCCTCCATTTGTCTCCGAGTTTCTTGTATCTGTGCCATTCCTGTCGTTTAAAATGTGGTTTCTTCATGTGGATCACCCTATTTTATTCCTTGCTTACCAGGTATATTCCGTCCTGGAACACCCTGGGGTCTCTCCCTTTGATTTTGGTGGCCTGTTCTATATTGGCCATGGTCTGTCCTACATCTTCCTTGTTTATACCTTCCACGGTTACCTCGTCACCCTTGACCTGGACTTTAGTACTGCCCAGGATCTTAGCGATGCGGGGGTGTCTTTCTCCCAGGAAGTTTTCTATGGTCACCTTACTATCGGTGACTTTAACGGTCATGGGAAAGTGAGCGTATACTATTTTCATCTTGTAACTGAATCCATCAGTTAATCCGGTTATCATGTTGGTTATATGGGATTTTATTGTTCCCACCATGGCTTTATCCCTCTTTTTAGGGAAAGGAGCTTCTAATATGACTTTATCATCATCCTTGGTGATCTTGATGTTTCTTGCCTTGAATTTTCTTTTAAGCTCGCCTGCGGATCCGGTAACCACTACTTCATCGTTTATGGTTACCTCCACTCCCTCTGGTATGGGGATTTCTTCTCTGAGAATTGCTACTTGAGCCATATCATCACCCCTCAGTAAATGTAAGCGAGTAACCTGCCACCGATTCCCTTTTCCTTGGCCTCTTTGTGGGTCATTATTCCCTCGGGTGTGGTCATGATCATGATCCCGAAGCTCTTGCTGGGCAGGTACCTTTTTTCAAATTTTTCAAATTCATCTTTCTTCACGGCATGTCTGGGCTTTATCACACCGCACTTGTTTATGTTTCCTTCCAGTTCGATGATGAACTGTCCCGCCTTCCCATCATCCACGAACTCGAATTCGCCTATATATTCTTCCTTCTGCATGGTTCTTAGAACATGCCCAATCATCTTGGATGCTGGTTTTATGATGCAGGTGTTGTTTCCCTGCAATTCATTGTTTCGCATGTTGGTAAGAGCGTCTGCCAGAGGATCCATGAGTGTCATTTTTATATTACCTCTAGTTATATTTTTTAAATCCGATTTTTGATGCGAGTTCTCTGAAGCACTGTCTGCATAGCATAAGCCCGTATCTTCTAACCAGGGCAGAGTGATCCCCACATCTTCTGCATTGTCTTGATGCCTTTCCATATTTTCTTGGCAAATTAATCACCTATCTCGATGTTAAATTTTTCCTTCATAAACTCCTGGGTTTCCTCTGGAGTGACCTGGTGTTTGGGTGGTACCTTTTTCCGTTGAATTTTCCTCTTCTTTATCCGGTAACCTGGTTTTTCAAAGGTTACTGAGATGTTCATACCGAATATACCGATGTCCGGGTCGTAGCGTATCCCTGGTATATCGATATGTTCCTCAATTCCGAAGGACACGTTACCGTTCCTATCGAATTGTCTGGACCTTAACCGGTTACCAACACCGTTAAGGATGAGCTTTATGGCCTCGTCTGCCTTCTCATCACGCAGGGTGACTTTACAGCCTATGGGCTGGTTTTTCCTTATACCGAACTCTGGGTTGGTTACCTTGGAGTAGGTACGTACTGGCTGCTGGTTGGTAAGTGTGGTGAGTAATTTTTCTGCACGGGCGAGTTTTTCACCACCCTCCCCCACACCGATGTTGATGGTGGCCTTGGCAATCTTCACTTCCTGCATGGGATTCATAATTATTCACCCCCAGGGAGTGTTATTAACGGTTTTTCTTTGCCTAATACGAACACGTAATCTTTCAGTGTCTGGAAGGTTTCTCCACTTGCTGATTCAATTACCACCATGTTAGGCATGGAGGATTTGGTTATGGTTATATCCTTTATAATTCCCCTCTTACCGATGTGTTTTCCACCAGTGACCAGGCCTAATGTACCGTCCTCAAATTTGATATGATCCTTAATTTCCTGGGATGGAACCTTCAGCTTCACCACATCTGCGGTTTTGTACTGGTCCTCGGTCAGGACGTTCCGGCCGTCATGTAGATTTAACTGTGTTTTACCCTCTTTAAGGGTAGTTTTATCCACAACACGGCATAGTTTGAATCCTTTGTTTCTCTTGGTTATGGGGTGGAGTATAAGTCGTCCCTTTTCATCGGGAAGTACCCTGTAGATCTTCTCTGATTTGGGTAGCTCGATTACATCCATAAATCCTACCGGGAACTTGTAATCCTTAATGGGTCTACCATCCACCAGGACATCACCCTTGTTGATGATGATCTTCGCTTCCCGGGCGTTGTCCGCCACCTGGAGTATGTCCCTGACCACTATGAGGAGGGGCATTGACTTGTCCAGGGCATGGGATCCGGGACTGGTTTTAACTGTCCATTTATCTTCTTTAGGGTGTATTGGCCAGTTTTCCGGTGCTTTGTAACGTTTTAAATGTTTTCTTGAACCCATCTTTGCCATGTTATCCCTTCCTCTCTATTGCTTCGTTTCGCTCTTCATCGTCTAATTCCAGTTCCACCAGCATCACATTGGAGGGGTGGACCGGGTGGTAAGTTTGGTTTCCGTCTGGTTTCTGTACTAAGACACCTTCGATGAATAAGCGGTAATTTTTATAATCGACTTTCTCTACCTTTCCTTCTGTTTCCTTGAAATCTCCCCTCATGACCATTACAGTGTCACCCTTCCTTACCGGGAGAGACCTTGTCTCTAATTGTTCCCGGAGTTCCTCAGATAGTGTGACAGCCATCAGTTTATGGCGCGCATGTAACGGTGCGTTGTAGCGGGCTTTCCTTTGTTTTCTTGGCTGTTTTGACATTTATATCACTGAAATTATTTTTCTTATTATTATGGATTATCGTTAAATCGGATTACTTATCCTTAATCAGACAATTATGCTGGCTGCACTTCCTATTGATGGCCAGCGGTCAGCTGCTTCTTTAGCTACTGGTCCTCTTATTTCTGATCCTTTAAGCACTCCTTCTGGGGAGAGTATAACCGCGGCGTTGTCTTCAAATTTTACCCTTAAGCCGTCTGCCCTGCGGTATTCCTTTTTCTGTCTGACCACCACGGCAGTGGTGACTTCCCTTCTCATTTCCACAGTTCCTTTTTTAATGGAGATCACCACCATGTCACCTACACCGGCACTGGCTAACCTTCTCCTTACACCTTTGTAGCCCTTTACCGATACTATTTCCACTTCTCTGGCACCGGTGTTATCTACACACTGTAATCTGGCGCCGATGGGTAGTGATTTAGAAACGTTGGATGTAATGGCCTTCATTTCAATCTCCCTTGACTTCTATTACCACGAAATGCTTGGTCTTCGATAGTGGTCTGCATTCTGCGATCTTAACCGCGTCTCCAACGTTTAAGTCTATGCAGTCTGGTTTATGTACGTTTATCTTTGATTTCCTTTTTTCATATCTTTCGAATTTTCGGATGAACTTGTAATAGCTTCTCTCTACAGTGATGGTTCTTTCTGCCTTGTCACTGGTAACGATTCCCTCCAGTATCTGTCCCCTTACTGGCAGGTTGCCATGGAAGGGGCAGTTAGGGTCATCGCATTTGTTTTTTGGTTCTGTAACGTCGATACCAATCATATAATCACCTTTGATTAAATTTATCTGTCTATTTCCTGATATTTGGAATAATTATGATTTTTACAAGTATTTTTTGTATCTCTTTTTTATCCTGTTTTCCGGGCGTATGGCAATTACTTTACCATTTACTTCCACTTTAACTCCGTCAGGCAGGGTGAACTGGAATAGGGCTACCTTTTTAGGGATGACCTTCTCGTTGCCTTCCATATCTTCTATCTTGATTGTATTTTTTGTCTCGTCAACAACCCTTCCCTTTATCCCTTTATATCCTTCATGTGAGCTCTCTGCCACCTTAACCGGGAGGCCAATGAACTCGTGTCGGAATATGTTCTGTGGAGTTATCATAACTGAATATTACAAGCACAGAGATATTATCGTCTCTTTCTACGGTTTGATCTCTCTTCTCTGTCTTTAATTTCGATGGTGTCTGAAGAAAAGCCTATATTTGCTAGAACTTCCTTTACTTTCCGTTTATGGTCCCCTTGAAGTTCTATCTGGCCTTTCTTTGCAGTTCCTCCGCAGGCGCATTTATTTTTAAGTTCTTTGGTCAGTTCTCTTATGTCGATGTCATGCTCATCGATCCCCTCTACAATGGTCATGAGCTTTCCAAATCTTCTTCTTACTGTGTAGACTTTAACTTTTTGAATCTCCCGTGCGATCTCTTCGCATACGCAGAGTTCTTCGGGAAGACCGCATATCTCACACACTGTCATCTACTTTTGTTCTCCTTGGTTTTTTTCATTCAGTATGGTAAGTACTCGAGCAATAGTCCTTTTAAGTTCCTTAATCTCTCCCGGGTTATCGTAGATGCCCGCGGCAGCATTCTTAGAGACTATCTTTGAGTGCTCTGCCCGGAATTCCTCCAGTTTTTTCTGGATGTCTTCAACTTCCATTGCCCGTATTTCTTTGGTCCTTATAATTGCCATTTTTTATACACCTTTTAATTTTCAAATATTCTCCCAAAATTATTTTTTATCCCCCGGCAGGCTTGACCAGCTCGGCTGTTTTAAAGGTCTTTTTGGGTTCTTCTGCTGCAGGTTCCTTTTCAGGGCTTCCTCTCTTTTTGGGTTTTTCCTCTTCAGGTTTCTCTGCTTTAGGTTTTTCCTTCTTAGGTCTTCCCCTTTTAGGTTTTTCCTTCTTAGGTCTTCCCCTTTTAGGTTTTTCCTCTTCAGGTTTCTCTGCTTTAGGTTTTTCCTCTTCAGGTTTCTCTGCTTTAGGTTTTTCCTTCTTAGGTTCCTTTTTGGCTGGTTCTTTTGCAGGTTCCTCGGCTGGTTTTTTCTCGGCAGCTTCCTTTTCAGGTTTAGCTGGTTTTTCCTCAGCTGGCTCCTCTTTAGATTCTTTCTCAGCAGCTTCCTCTTCGATCTCCTCGATATCTTCGATCTCTTCTGCTGTTTCTTCTTCTAAAACGTCGGAGATTGATTCTTCCCCTGGTTCTTCAGCCTTTTCTTCCTCAACAGGCGCAGATGTTCCTTCTTCCACCACAGTTTCCACAGGGGTTTCCTCTACAGCGGGCTGGATGATATCCACCTTATCTGGTAGGACGGTGTCCGGGGGCATGATTCTGACGTAGATACCCAGTACTCCAGGTTTGAGTTGTACGGTGGCGAAGCCTTCCCTTACAAACCGGGTGGCTGGCTCTCCACATTTTTTGATGTATCCATCTATGAATTTGGCGCAGGCGGATCTGGAACCTCTTATTTTACCGGAGATGGTGACTTCCACTCCCTGTGCTCCAGCTCCCATTATCCTTCGCAGGGCTGTGTATGCTACTCTCCGGAAGTGCATTCCCCGCTGGAGCATGGCCGCTATTTTATGGGCCATAATTTTAGGGTTGAGTTCTGGAACGTCCACCTCTTTAACTTCTACCTGGGGGTTTTCCAGGTCGTAGTTGTTCTTGAGCTGCTGGGTTATGTTACGGACGGTTTTTCCACCTCTTCCAATAACCATACCCGGGCGTTCAGCGTAAACCACTACCATGGTACCCAGTGGTGTTACCTGGATTTCCATTCCACCGTATCCGGCTCGCTCCAGTTCGTTTTCTAAGTATTCATCGATTCTGGTCCTCTTGAGACCTTCTGTTACAAAATCTTTTTCAATCATTAAATCTCCCCAAGTACGATTTGTATGTGGGTGGTCGGTGTATTAAAGGGGCTTGCTCTTCCAAAAGCTCGGGGAGTCCATCCTCTTATAACGTAACCACGGTGGCTGGATATGTGAACTATCTCCAGGTTATCGGTGTCCAGTCCTTGGTATTCAGCGTTAGCCTCGGCATTTACCAGGACATCAAGTATCTGTTTGGCTGCTTTAACCGGGTATCGGCCGGTTGGCCAGCCATCGAGACCTCTCTTGTGTCCTACCTTTTTGTTGTATCGTTT
This sequence comes from Methanobacterium sp. UBA279, assembly GCA_002502855.1. Classification (GTDB taxonomy): domain Archaea; phylum Methanobacteriota; class Methanobacteria; order Methanobacteriales; family Methanobacteriaceae; genus Methanobacterium_A. Next base: position 5,057 of record DAQK01000004.1, on the reverse strand, counting down.
GAAGGGTACTGCCTGTTTCATCGCTATGACGTCTTCCAGGTAGTCCTTGGCTTCTTCCACTTCCATTCCCCTTATGGCGTTACATATTTCCCTGCTGTGTTTGGGGGATATCTTAAGGGATCGGCCGGCGGCCTTGGCCATTTTCCCGGCATCCTCGTTGTAAGCGTATTTAATCTTAGCCATGTTTTTAACTCCTTATTTGAGGGGCACAAACATGGATGATCTGGTTGCACCCATTCCTGGATCTCCGTGCTGTACTCTCTGTCTGGTAACTGCAAATTCTCCGAAATAGCAGCCGATCATCTCTGGCTGGATGGTAACTTCTACGAACTGTTTACCATCGTATATTCCGAAGGTCATGCCCACCATTTCCGGTAGGACGATCATGTCCCGGCAGTGGGTCTTTATGATCCGGGTCCTTCCGCCCTGGTCTCCTTCTTTTTTGAGTTTTCTAATCTTCTCCAGGACCTTCTTCTGTCTGGGAAGAAAGCCTTTACGTAGGGATCTTCTCTGCCTGGAAGGCAGTAACTGGATCACATTGTCCAGTGGCATCTGCTGTAGTTCTTCCAGGGTGTAACCGCGATAACTAAATTCTTTTCTAGCCAATTAGTCTCCTCCTCGTATAATCTTATCTAATCTAGGTTATTGTTTTTCTTATCTTTTGATTCAAATTTCATATCTTCTTGGATACTGTCTATCTTCGTTTTCCTGTTCGTTTAGCAGCGATGGAACCGACTTTTCTTCCTGGTGGGGCGTGTCTGGATATGGTGGTTGGCCTACCAGGGTGCTGTCTGTTTCCTCCACCGTGTGGGTGGTCTACTGCATTCATGGCCACTCCTCTCACACCTACGCTCTTTTTACCCTTAGCTTTGGTAGCGTAGTGTCTGTTCCCTGCTTTAAGGAATGGCTTCTCTTTTCTTCCTCCACCAGCGACCACTCCTATGGTGGCTCTGCACTGTGGGTGGAATGCCTTTAATTCCCCTGATGGTAACTCGATTATGGCTTTACCAACATCATGGGTGATCAAAGAAGCGTAAGTACCAGATGAACGGACGAATTTTCCGCCGTCTCCTGGATTTTTTTCTATATTATATAGTGGTGTTCCTTCCGGAATCTGTGCCAGTGGTAGGGAATTACCAGGACTTATCGGTGCGGTAACACCCACTGCAATTTCATCATCGATCTGTATACTTTCTGGTGCTAAAATCAGTAATTTTTCATCATTTTCAAATTGTACCTGTGCCAGGGGGGCGCTTCGTCCCGGGTCGTGGATGATGTCCACCACTCTTCCCTGCAGGCTTCCCTCTTTTTCTATATCATCATAATAACGGTAGGCGATCCTTCCTTTGAACCGGTGGGATGCGCTCTTATAGGTGGGTGTTCCCCTTCCTCTCCGTTGGATTATCAGTCTCTTTCCCATTGTTACTTTCCTCCCTTAAGGGATATTATCATTAGAATACACCCATCTTCACAGCGATGTCCTCGGCACTGTGTTCTGCCTCGAGTTTTATATAGGCTACTTTCTCTCCCTTGGAGGTTATCTGGGTGTTGACCCTTTCCACCTTCACTTCGTAGAGTTCCTCGAAGGCATTTTTTATCTGGGCTTTACTGGCCGTCCTCCTGACCTTGAAGGTCAGTTCGTTGTTCTTGTCTATGGCATTCATACTTTTTTCAGTTAAATGCGGCTTTTTGATTATTGAATAAGAATCCATTTTCTACATTCCCCTTATTTGTTCTGGAATAACTCTCCTAACTTCTCTATAGCAGATTTGGTGTAAATGGTAAGTCTTCCTGGGTGAGTACCGGGTGCGAGTAATTCAGCGTTAAGGTTATCCACCACCACTATATCCACACCAGGGTGGTTTCTGGCGCCCAGGCTTATCCCTTTATCTTCTCCAACAACCAGTAAAGGTCCTTTTGGGGTTTTGTATTTTCTTCCCCTGGTTTTACCTCTACCAGCCCGTATTTTACGGCCGGATTTAGCCCTTACCACATCTTCGAAGACTCCTAAGTTTTTCAGGATCTCCCTGGTTTCGCTGGTCTTTTTCACCTTGCACAGTTCATCATCCACTACCAGGGGTATCTGGGGTATGTTTTCTATCTGATGGCCCCTTGCCTCTACCAGTTCCTGGTTGGCTGTGGCGGCCACTGCTGATCTTATGGCCAGTCTCTTTTCCTTCTTGTTGATCTTCTCGTGGATGATCCGGGCTGCCCTTGGTGGGTGGGCTCTCCTACCTCCTACTGCCTGGGGTACGAATGCACCTTTGGATCCTGCGGGGTGTCTGGAACCCTTTACCCTGGGGACCATGGCCACTCCACGGCCGGCACCGAAGGACTTTGCAGTGGTCCGTTTTCCGGCCATGGGGTCGGTTCCCCATGGTTGGATCCTAGCTGTTTGTGAAGAAATAACCGCTCTTTTTATGAGATCAGGCCTGAATTCTTCTGTGAAAATAGTGGGAAGCTCGATTTCATCTACTGTTTCACCTTCCAATGAATAAACCTTGATTTTTGTCATCTTTAATCACTCTTTGCAATATTATCGTTGTAAAAATATTATAAAGATTATTATACTCCCTGTTTAGACTTGGTGCTGATATATGATATCTGGGCCGGGTCGTTGTGTTTTCCGTGGGGCCTTACTGCTTTTCTGAGCATCACCAGTCTCTTGGATGGTCCGGGTACTGAACCCTTAAGGAGGACGTAGTTGTTCTTCACCAGTCCGTACTTTACGAATCCGCCCTCTGGATTTATCCCATCCACTTCACTGGCTTCCCCTATCTTCAGGATCTTCTTGTTGTACTCGGTCCTTTTATGGTAGCCCATCTGCCCGGCCATGGGTACGGTCCACATGGTCCTTGATGGTGACCAGGGCCCGATAGATCCTACGACACGGGCTTTACTGCTTCTTTTAGCTTTCCCGTACTGAATTCTCACACCGAATCTTTTAACTGGTCCCTGGAATCCTTTTCCCTTGGTGACGGCTATGGTGTCCACGTGCTCCCCATCGGAGAAGGCGTCTGCCGGGTTTATCTCTTTACCCAGAACACTTATGGCGTAATCCAGTTTTTCTTCCACAGTTGTTCCGCCCAGTCCACATTCCAGTATTTCTGGTTTCTTTTTAGGTACACTGGCCAGTCTGGGTTTGGTGTGAATTATAACTCTTACTTCGTCTATTTCGTCTAATTTCTTTTTGAGTTCTTCGATTTTACTTTCTGCACCGTCCTCTTCTGGAAGGGTTATGATTCTGGTTAAGTCTTCACTTAAACCATCAGCCAGTACATCGGTCATGGTTTTAAGGCCGTGAGTATCCTGCTGGTAAGCTCTGATGCCCATAACTACTACTGGTGGTGTTTCCAGCACAGTTACCGGGGTGCTTATTTCCATACCTTCTGTGGGGGAGTTTTTTTGATTGTCCAGCATGGTCAGGTGGGTCATTCCCACTTTGTATCCTGGAAATCCTAAAATCCCTACTTCTTCGATTTCTGGCCAGGAGCTTGTTTTTGGTGATTCCTTGGCCGCTCGCTTTCTTGGACTATATGCAACTGATCCTTTTCTTGGTTGATGATGTCTAGTCATAAAATTTCCTCCTTACAAATGTGCAAGTTCCACTTGCTAAATTTTTATCCGAGTTATACTGTATCTAAGAGCAAGTTAAATACAGATAATGTTGATATTACTGCCTCTTCAGTTCTTACGGTCTTAGTCCCCTGTTTTGGAACGGTGTTAACCGTGAGGTCCACGTTCCTTTCATCGATTAGATCGTGTAAGCCTGAATATGGACCGCCAAACAAAATAGCTACCCGTTTGGAGCCCTTTAAACTATCTTTAACTTCATCTAAAATAGACATAATCGATGGAGCATACTTGCTTGTCCCAATAACTAGGTCTGGTTTTGGTTTAAGCATATCAATGCTATCGTACAAATTCTTATAAGTAGATAAAGTCTTATAACCCCAATAAACTTCAGGTTTATCAGGTTCTACTATTATTTCCTTGGCAAGCTTGGTTACCCGAAAGCTTAACACCTTATTTACGCTGAGCTTTTCCTTACACAGCACAAGTCTGTCGGCACCAATGTCGACCATTGTGCCTTTTTTTGTTCTTTTTATGGTTAGTCCCTGTCTGTAATCACCTTGGCTGACTTCTTCAGTGGGGTGATGAGGAGTCCGTAACGGAGGGAGTATCCCTGCATACCGCAACTCCTTTGTTATAGGAAATACCTTCTTTCTAAGGTATTGTGGTGTATTCATATAAGTGAGAACATCACTAATAAACTTTACCTCTCCCCTACTAGAATTATCACTGTAAACCACGATTCGATCAACCCGGAAAAGAGCTGCCGATCGACCTATGAGGCCTACTTTATAAGTCCTCAACTTTAAGTCCTTTGTTTCAGCCAATATAGAAGCTGGTATGAAGATGGATAAATGTTTCGATTCCATCTTTAAAACTCTACTTTTACTATGCTTTATATATATTTGTTGTTGTATAACTATTTTTGATTAAAATTTTATTTAAAAGTAGTTATTTTTTCTAGATCAGGGAACTTACCATATAATATATGTCCCTTGGATTTCAATAGATCATGGAACTCCTTATATATACCAACTACATTTCAAAAATAAATAAGGGGTAATTAACGCCTCATTTTTTGATATCTTACAGATAAAAAGGCCATTATACCTAATACCGCCCCGTAAACCAGTAAAACAATCGAAATTAATAGATTTTGGGTGAAAATAAAGTTAAAAAGTGCACACATCGCCGGGACAACAGAAATTATGGCACTGAATGAATACAGTTGGGGTATTTTCTCCCGATATAACTCTTCCCCCAAAAGCTGGAAATTCTTCTTTATAACCATGAAATACGGTATCATGGCAAAGGAAACCAAAAACACGATTGCCCATAGATAAACAGGATCAACACCCAGATCAAACAGTGCCTTCAAGGGAAAATAATGGGTGTTTATAAAATAGAAAAGGAAAATCAGCGCGATAGCTGAAGCATAAAGAACACCGGAAATAAGAATAATTGATTTAGGGTCTTATATTTTT
>DAQK01000006.1 GCA_002502855.1 Methanobacterium sp. UBA279 | reverse complement strand
TAAGAATATGGAGAAAGGCTTCGGGTATGCCATTTCTGAGGTTAGAAAAGGTAAATCTGTAGCACTACTTTCAACGGGAGATCCTGGATTTTCGGGGATTTTAAAGCCAGTTTTAGACTTATCAGGTAATTTAGATGTGGAAGTGGTTCCGGGTATAAGTTCTATCCAGCTTTGCGCAGCTAAACTAAAAGTACCTTGGGATGAGGCTAATTTAATTACTTTACATGGGAAAGGAGTTTCTTTAGAGTTATTAGAAGCATTGAAAAATGGAAAACTTACCATGGTACTCCCAAATTTTAATGCGAAAGAAGTAGCTGAATTTTTACTCGATAATGGCATTGATCCCCAGAGAGAAGTTGCTATCTGTGAAAGGTTAAGCTATCCTGATGAAAGGATGGTGAAAACGACCCTGTTGGATGTTTTAAATGAAAATTTCAGCTATATGTGTGTGATGGTCATATTTTAAATTATTTAGTTAATTCTTCGTCTCCTGCATTCCATGGAGGATTAACCATACATAAAAACTTCAAATCAGTATTTCCAATATTTTCAATCCATTGAACCGAACCTGGAGGTATATAAATAGCCTGATTGGGAACAACTTCTTCTGATTCATTTTCTATATGCATAAAGCCTTTACCCTCCAGTATGAAATATACTTCCACCGATAATTTCATTCGGTGTGGCAGAGAAGATTCTCCTGGTTTTAGAATGGCATGGGCAATGCTGAAGTTCATTTTTAAATCTGATTTCTCTCTTTCAGGGTGTAATAATTCACAGATAAGGGTTTCATCCAGTGCATTGGAATATTTGCAGTTGTCAGTTGTTTTAATAATCATATTAACCTTCTACTAAACTTGTATGAATTATATATAAATTTAAATAGATGTAAAGGAAATAAACATTGTCATAGAGGTGAGGAAATGCTAACATTAATTATTGGTATAATAGTACTAATCATAGTAATTGGAATAGTAGTGTATTTTGTTTCAATTTACAACAGCCTGATAAATCTGAGAAACCGGGTTAAGAACGCCTGGTCCCAGATAGATGTTCAGCTTAAAAGGAGAACCGACTTGATACCTAACCTGGTCGAGACAGTAAAAGGTTACGCAGCACACGAAAAAGGCGTTTTCGAAAATGTTACCAAGGCACGGGCTAGTTTAATGAGTGCTCAAACACCACAGGAAAATGCAGAAGCGAATAATATGCTGACAGATGCGCTTAAATCTCTTTTTGCTGTTGCAGAAAACTACCCTACTTTGGTGGCCAGCCAGAACTTCCAGGACTTACAGAGACAGCTGTCCGAAACAGAAGATAAGATAGCCTATTCCCGGCAATTTTACAACGACACGGTTTTGATGTATAACAATAAAATCCAGATGTTCCCCAGCAACTTAGTGGCCAATCAATTCAATTTCCAGGAAGAAGAATTCTTTGAGGCACCAGAAGCCGAAAGGGAAGCTCCAGAAGTTAAATTTTAATAATTCCCCCTTTTTGAAGGAGAATAAAAATATGGATAAAAAAATTTATCTAACGGTACTAATTATCTCCCTGGTACTATTTACCAGTTTAGGGGCTGTTTCTGCTACAGATGGAAGCTACGCCATACCCTTTATCAATATGGACCTTTATCCTCAGGATGATGGCTCCATGCATGTTAAGGAAACCCTTCATTTTTCTTTTTCAGGGACTTTTAACGGAGTATACAGGGATATACCTTTAAGCGGTACCCAGCAGCTTCAAAATATAAAAGTGTCTTCACAGGGGGCATATTCTAGATTTGAAGTAATTAACAACGGTAATATCCAGAGAGTAAAGGTTTATCTCTATTCTGATCCCCAAATGACCACTCCTATCACTGACAAAGATGTGGATGTGGTTATAGAGTATGATTTTACCCACATGGTTAAATTTTACAATGATGTAGCCGAATTACAGTATAAACTGGTGGGAGAAGAATGGGATGTGGATATAGGCCAGTTAAACGCCAATATCCATCTGAAATCCAGTGATGGGGTGAAATACTGGTTAAACCCACCATATTTCACGGAAAATTCTACATGGCAGGGTAGCGTCCTCCAGGTAACCAGTAAAAATGTGCCTTCTGGTGATTTTTATGAAGTAAGAATGGTCATTCCCAAAGAACAGTTTGCAGCTAACCCCACCAATGGCATAATCATCAACCAGGACGGTTTAGCTGAAATAGAAAAAATTCAAACGGATTATCAAAATCAATTGAACTTCAAAACCTTCCTGTATTCCCTGTTAACAGTATTGATGTTGTTAATTTGTTTGGTTCCTTTGGCAATTTACTACCTTTATGGTAGAGAGCCAAAAATAGAATATAGGGCAGAATACGAGCGTGATATACCAACAGACGATCCCCCTGCCATTGTAAACGCTATTTGCGGGCCTGGTTTCTCCAAGAAAATCGGAGAGCCAGATATGGATGGTTTTAAAGCCACAATTATGGATCTGATCGACAGAAAATACCTGCTTTTCCATTCAGATCAATCAGGCAAGGAAGATGTAGGTTTATCCGGTGAAATGTCTTTCAAAATTAACCCGGAAATGGAACTATCTAAACTTAAGAAATTTGAATTAGATGTGATACATTTCCTGAAGGGATATGAAGAAGAGGGAACGATATCTCTGGATTACATTTCCAGCGACCTGTCCAATCGGGGTAGTGCAAGATCATTTAGAAAGACATTTGATAGCTGGAAAATTAATATTAAAAAAGAATTCCTCAACGACGATGTACTTAAAAACATCTTCAACAAGAAAGGAGACACATATTTAAAGATGTTTGCAGTAGTAGCAATAGTAGTAGCTGCCATAGTATTCTTCTTCACTATTTCGGATCCCCTCCCTGCAGCTGGCCTGGCCCTGATATCTTCTATAATTCTAGGAGTAGTGGCCATATTATCATTTATCCTGCCTCAGAAAATCGCTGGACAATGGACCACCTATGGTGAGGAATACGATGCCAAGTGGCATAATTTCAAGAAATATATCCAGGATTTCAGTCTCATAAAGGAATACCCGCCAGAATCTGTTAAGATATGGAATAAATATTTAGTCTATGCCACAGCTCTGGGTGTTGCCGATGCGGTCCGCAAAGCCATGGAGTTATATCTCCCCAGAGATCAACTGGAAGGTAGCGATATATACCTGTTCCATTACTATGGTGGATACTATCTTCTGGCACATTCATTCGACACTGGAATGACCATTGCATCTGCAGGAAACGGATCTGGCGGAGATTTCGGCGGTGTAGGTGGAGTAGGCGGTGGTTTTGGAGGGGGTGGCGGAGGAGCATTTTAGGATTCCTCCAAAAATTATTTTTTTTTAATTATCCCATAGAAAATTATATATATGGGGCTGATATATGTGTAAGAGTTAAAAAATTGGTATATGGACACCTAATCATTTATTAGTTTTTTAATAGTCCATTTAACTACCTTTTAACTAAATAAAAAAGAAAAGATAAAGGGTTTTTAAATGCAAAGGGTTCATAGACTAAGTAGAAGGGAAGTAAAAACTATTCTACATTTTACAGGTGATGCTTGCTTACTTCTAGCAGTGGCCTTATTAGTTCCTATTATCGTTGCTTTCATTTATAATGAACCCCAGTACTATTTTCCATTTATTTCTTCAGCCTTAATTAGTGGAATCATAGGCTTACTTTTCGTTAAAATTTTTAAAGTAGAAATTGAATTCACCCTTAAATGTGCCATGATATTTTCCACCATAATATGGCTGATAACATGTGCTTTAGCTGCGTTGCCCTATTTCCTTTCAGGCGACTTATTTTACCTCAACGCATATTTTGAGGCCATGTCCGGGTTTACAACAACCGGTTTTAGCATGTATCCCAACTTGGATACAGTTTCCTATACCATCAATTTTTATCGTGGATTTACACAGTGGATTGGTGGATTGGGCATAATATTTCTACTTTTAGTCCTTTTAAGATCCACAGGTGCTGATGTTTTACGCCTTTACCTTGCAGAAGGTAGGGAAGAACGTTTAAGACCGAGTATAAAGCATTCCACTAAGATCATCGTATACATCTACCTCTTTTTCACTGCAATAGCTATAACCCTATTCTACATAGCGGGTATGTCTCTATTTGATTCAGTATTCCACGCATTCTCAGCTTTATCCACCGGTGGGTTTGGAATGCACAACACCAGCCTTTTATATTATAACAGCGTTTGGATTGAAATAGCGGCCATGATCGTGATGATGATCGGTGCTACGAACTTCGCTCTTCATTATACAGTGCTCAAGGGTAACTGGAAGGAGTATTTCAGGGATATAGAAACCAAGGTAGCATATTCTCTAATTATTTTATCCACCCTTCTGGTAACTTTAGTTTTATTTAACAACCAGGTTTATGGGAATGATATTCTTTTGAACTTCAGATACGCCCTATTCCAGATGGTCTCTGCTATAACCACTACTGGCCTGCAGACAGCCTTTTATCCAGACCTGTTGGCTAAATGGATCGGTATCGGTACATTTCTAATTACCATACTTATGATCATAGGTGCGGGTTCCCTATCTACTGGTGGTGGTATTAAGTGGTTTAGATTGGGTGTACTATTAAAAGGAATTTCCTGGCAGGTTAGATCATTTATTTTACCTGGTAAAGCTGTGATGGCTAAGAAAATCCACCACGTCACTGATTTGAAAATAACAGATGAGATATTAAGGATTACAAGTGCCTTTGTTTTCACTTACTTTGTAATCTACATCGTAAGTGTGATCATCGTTTTAATCTATTATCCAGATATTTCAAGGGTGATATTTGAAGTCGCATCGGCTTTAAGCAATGTTGGGCTAAGTTCAGGAATAATGACTCCCTCTGCACCCGATTTAGTTAAAATAGTTTTTATCATCGATTTCTGGATAGGTAGGCTGGAGATATGGCCTGTCCTGCTTTTATTGACCATTATAATTAACAACGTTATTGGAAGACGTTAGAAAAGAGTAAATATATGGATTAATCTTTTAATCATAATAAATTTAAATATTATGCGATGATTAGACATACACTTCAAGTGTAAAAAATTTCATATTTTGCAATATTAAGATTTTCTGATGCATTTAATTACTCACTTATATGATCCGGAGATAGAAATCCGAAACTGTCCACCAGTTCCTTAAACTCTTTGGTGTCAGGAACACCGTTTAAAACCTTTTCTATATCCTGAAGAATATACATGTCCCTAAATTTCTCTTCAATATTAGAATAATCCTTCTTTAAAACAATTTGCACCGCCACGTTTTCATCCTCAATTGAACATATTTTTCTACCAATTTCATCTTCAAAAAATTTACAGGTTACCACCATAAGAACATCTCTTATATCACTTAAAGTGATCTATTTTACACTTGAAGTGTATGTCATAGAATAAAAAAGATATTAAAATGAGAGTCTCAACCCTCTAAAGCAATAGGGGCCTCATCTTCATCTGAATCGCCGTAGAGGATTTCACCGATCTTCTTGAGTTCCTCCATTCCCTTAACCTCATGGTTTAAGAGGGGTATTTCAGCGATTACCTGATTACCGAACTTCTCCTTGATCATTTCCAGACGTTTTTCCTGGATCTCTCTCCGGGCCTGGCAAAACTCACAGTCCGCTTCCTTTGGCTGTATCTGATTCACGATAACCCCATCAGTGAGCATGTTGTTCTTTTTAAGAGCTTCCATAGCCCTTTCTGACTCGTAAATGGACATCTCCTCGGGGGTAATCACGGTTTTAAAGGATGTTCTCTCTGGATCGGCCATTATGCCTCTGGCTTCCCTTATCTGTTTTTTGGTCTCTTCCATATCTTCTAAGGCACGGTCTTCCTCTTCTTCATCTCCCATGAAGGGCATGATGTTTTTGAAGGCTTTAGCCATACTACCTACTTGGCGCCGGATTTTAATCATTTTTCCCACCCAGGAATCCATCATTTCCGGGAAGGAGAGTAATCTTAAGGTGTGGCCGGTGGGTGCAGTGTCGAAGATAATGATATCGTACTCATCGGTGGTCATGTACTGGAGAAACTTATCAAAAGCGGCTGCTTCATCTATACCCGGGGACATGGAGGCCATATCCATCTGTTCCTGCATCATACCCATATCCATACCTCCCATGCCGGGATTAAGCGCCTGCTGTTCCTTCATCTTGGCCTGGTATTCCTGCATGGCCATGTCTGGGTCGATCTCCAGGGCCTCCAGGTTTTCTGCTATGGGTGTGGGGTTATAGCCGATGTTTCGCTCAAAAGAGTCGGACAGGGAGTGGGCGGGGTCGGTGGATATGATGAGAGTTTTTTTACCCTTCCTGGCGAACCACAAGGCTGTAGCTGCTGAGACAGTGGTTTTTCCCACTCCACCTTTACCTCCAATAAAAACGAACGTGGTTTTACCTTTGTTGAACTTAAAAAGATCCTTAAATGCCATTTTCTAATTCCTCCATTTCTAAATTCATTAATTCTTACATAATTTTGATTATTTAAAAAACTGAACACAATAAAAAACTTCAAATCAGGTGATTTAAAAATCCTCCCATCTATCAATTTTAAAGTCATATTAAGTAACTAAAAACCTGCTTATAAAATTATGCAGATTATATTAATTAAGCATCAATATTAATATAACTATAACTTAACACCATCCACAGCCCGAAATATCAGGGTGAAACGAACCTTACTTTATAAAATAATTATAAATAACAGGAAGGAAACTAAAATGTCCAATGAAAAAACAATTCTACCCACTATAAATCCTAAAAATAGTGTTGATATTATTTCTAGATTCATTAAAGACAAAATAGAAGAATCTAAATCAGATGGGTTGGTGGTAGGTTTAAGTGGGGGAATAGATTCATCGGTAGTAACATATATCGCTGTCCAGGCTGTAAGTAGGGATAAAATCCTGGGTCTGGTAATGCCCAGCGAAACCACTGCCACAGAAGATGTGCAGGATGCCCTATCAGTTGCTGAGGTACTGGGGATAAAAAAGAAGATCATCCCCATTGATAACATAATTGAAGAGTTCAGCACGTTAACCATTCATTCGAGTTCAGAAGACCTGTACAAAATCGCACAGGCAAATTTAAAGGCCAGGATAAGGATGATGATCCTCTATTACCATGCCAATGCCATGAACCGCCTGGTCTTGGGCACGGGTAATAAAAGCGAATTACTGGTGGGGTATTTCACTAAGTACGGGGATGGAGGTGTTGATCTGTTGCCCCTTGGTGATCTTTACAAGACAGACGTCCAGAAAATCGCCATCCACCTCTCTATTCCCATTAATATCCTGAATAAACCTCCAACTGCCGGGTTGTGGCAGGGCCAGACCGATGAAGATGAGCTGGGAATAACCTACGGACTCCTGGATAAGATATTATATCTACTGGAGGACGAGAAATTACAGTCTGACCAGGTAGCAGATGAATTGGACATAGGGGAAGAAGTGGTTTTAAGGATCATATCGTTGATGAGGGCCGCTGGACACAAGCTGATCCCACCACCCATACCAAAGATAGGAAGGCCATGATATGTACTCTCTGATATACATAACCACATCGGAAAGTTCAGAATCTAAAAAAATAGCTAAAATACTCCTTGAAGAAAGATTAGTGGCATGTACCAATATAATTCCCCAGATAAACTCCCTCTACCTCTGGAAAGGTGAAATAGAAGAAGACAATGAGTCTGTACTCATAGCCAAGACCAAGAAAGATAAGGTGGATCAGGTCATAAAGAGGGTGGAAGAGGTACACAGCTACGAAACACCATGCATACTTGAATTGGAAGTTAAAAAGGGTTCTGAAGGATACTTGCAGTGGATGGAAGATGAATTAAACTAAAAACGATTTATCAATAATAATGTAAACCTAAATTACTCAAATCTATTAATTACTCAAATCTAAAAATATGAACTTAAATTAACAAAACCAGACTATTTACACATCTAATTTTAACGGTGATTATTTGACACAAATCCAGAAAGAGAGAAAATGGCAGGAAGAATGGCAGAAAGCAAAGCTCTTCCACTCCGACCCGGATGACAGGGAAAAACTTTTCATAACCGTGGCCTATCCCTACCCCAGCGGAGCAATGCACATCGGCCACGGCCGAACATATACAGTACCAGATGTATACGCCAGATTCAAGAGGATGCAGGGATATAACGTACTATTTCCCATGGCCTGGCACGTGACAGGCGCCCCGGTTATAGGGATAGCTAAGAGGATAGAAAGACAGGATCCCTGGACTCTGGAAATCTATAAAAACATCCACAAAGTACCGGAAGAGGAATTACAAAAATTCACGGATCCAGAGTACATTGTGAAGTATTTCAGCACAGAATACCATGAGGTAATGACCGAGATGGGATACTCCATCGACTGGAGAAGGGAATTTAGAACCACAGACCCCCACTACCAGAAATTCATCGAATGGCAGTTCCGCAAGCTTAAAGACAGAGGATTCGTAAGTAAAGGGAAACACCCGGTGAAGTACTGTCCAGAAGATCAAAACCCGGTGGGAGACCACGACCTCCTCGAGGGAGAAGGAGTAGCCATAAACGAACTGACCCTGGTGAAATTTAAGATAGACGATGATTACCTGGTAGCAGCCACCTTCCGACCAGAAACCCTGTATGGTGCTACCAACTTATGGTTAAACCCGGATGTAGAGTATATCAGGGTAGAAATAGGTGATGAAAACTGGGTCATCAGTAGAAAATCTTATGGCAACATCATCCACCAGAAACCTGATGCAGAAATAACCGGTGATGTAAATCCCCGGGAATTAATCGGTAAATATGTAGAGAATCCCTTAACTGATGATGAGCACATCATCTTACCTGCTTCTTTTGTTGACCCCGGATACGGTACAGGGGTTGTGTATTCAGTACCAGGCCACGCCCCGGCAGACTTCATAGCCCTCCAAGACCTCAAAGAAAACAGTGAACTCCTGGAAGAATACGGACTTAAAGAACAGGTAGAGAAGATAGAGCCAATCAGTATAGTACAGCTTAAAGGGTTTGGAGAATTCCCCGCAGAAGAGATGATCCAGAAAATAGGAGTTAAAAACCAGAATGATCCAAAACTAGCCGATGCAACCAACGAACTCTACAAATTGGAACACGCCAAGGGAGTTATGTATAACATACCCGATTTCAGCGGATTAAAAGTACCTTCCGCCCGGGATGAGATAATAAAGAAACTATTGGAATCTAAGAAGGGAGACGTGATGTACGACTTCGCCCAGCGGCCCATCATATGCCGGTGTGGAACGGAGTGTGTGGTGAGGATCCTGGAAGACCAGTGGTTCCTTAAATACTCTGATGAAACCTGGACAGAACTGGCTATGAACTGTCTGGACAATATGTCCATAGTTCCTGAGGAAGTACGGGCCAACTTCGAGTACTACTTGGACTGGCTGCATGACTGGGCCTGCACCCGCCGATTAGGTCTGGGAACCAGACTCCCCTGGGATAAACAGTGGATAATCGAACCACTAAGCGATTCCACCATCTACATGGCCTACTATGCCATCGCCAAGTATATGAAAGACCTGGAAGCGGAGGCACTGGACGATTCCTTCTTCGACGATGTATTCCTGGATGCGGATAAATATTCCGGTGATATCAATCCCGAATTATTCTCTGACATAAAAAACGAATTCAACTACTGGTATCCCCTAAACTGGAGATTATCAGCTAAGGACCTGGTGGGAAACCACCTATCATTCCACATATTCCACCACTCCGCCATATTCCCCCGGGAAAACTGGCCCCAGGGAATCGTGGTCTTTGGTATGGGACTTCTAGAGGGAAACAAGATGTCATCCTCCAAGGGTAACGTGATACTCCTCCAGGATGCCATAGAAACCTATGGAGCCGACGTGGTGAGACTGTTTTTAATGTCATCGGCAGAGCCCTGGCAGGATTTTGACTGGAGGGAAAACGAGGTAAAAGGCACTAAAAAACGTTTGGAATGGTTTTCAGGGTTTGGTAAACTGGTGGAAGAGATAACAGGAAGCCCGGTGTCACTCAAATCTTTCAAGTTAAATGAAGAAATCAAGATGCCCATAAACTCCTGGATTTTAAGCCAGGTCAACATGAGGATAAGAGACGCCACGCAAGCCCTGGAAGGATTCCAGACCAGAAAAGCACTTCAAAAAGCATTGTTTGTCTTTAAAAAAGATATTGACTATTATCTTCGCCGTATAGGTGGGGAAGTAAGTCCTGAAATTTCAAACGTACTGGTCTACATCTTAGACAACTGGATACGGCTTATGTCACCATTCGTACCCCACACCTGTGAGGAGATGTGGAGTGAAATAGAAGGTGAAGGATTCGTATCCGAGGCAGAATGGCCCAAGTATGACGAGGATTTAATAGATGAGAAGGTCCAGAAAGCAGAAAAGATAGTACAGGGACTCAACAATGACATAAACGAGATTAAGAAAATCATTGGTGGTAAGCCTGAAAAGATCCACATATATGTGGCTCCCGACTGGAAATGGGATGTACTGGAATTGGCCTACCACATCGGGAAGCCTAACGTGGGCCAGATAATGGGCCAAGCTGTAAAGTTAGACCTGCACGATGATAAAAAAGAACTCGCTGACTACGCTAAAAAGATAGCCAAGATGATGACCAAGATGAACTACGTGGGGAAACTGGATGAATACTCAATTATTGAAAATTCAATCCCATTCCTATCCAAAGAAGCAGATGCTGAAGTAATCGTCTATAAAGAACCAACCTATGATCCACAGAATAAATCAAGAAATGCTACGCCTTATAAACCTGCTATTTACATGGAAACCAGGCTATAATTCTATTTTTTTATTTATTTTGAATTAGATTTTATTTTCAACATAAATTTTAAGAAATATCAGTTCCATAATACACTATGAGGTGATAAAAATGGTCATGGCCAAATTACCCATAGACATTGGTAAAATAGGAAAGGAAGATCTAGAACGGGAATTACTGCGTTTTGCCATAATAGCTGAGTTGGATGCTGTAAATCTTTACGAAGAAATGGCAAACCTGACCGATAATGAAGATATTAAGGCAGTCCTTTTAGACGTGGCCCAGGAAGAAAAGACCCACGCAGGGGAATTCCAGACCTTGCTTTTAATGTTCGATGAAGAACAGGTCCAAGAGCTAGAAAAGGGTAAAAAAGAAGTGGAAGAGTTAACTGGAAAGAAATAACTTTATTTTTTTTTTAAATCAAAGAGGATTTTGATTAATCTAGCTTTTTAGATTTTGTTTTTTGTGTATTTTTGAATTTTTTACAAGTGTTTTTTTTACTTATTTTTTGGGGTTGATTTATATGTTTTTCCTTATTTTTTCCTCTTTTTTTGATAGCGTTCGCTAGGTTGTGTTTTTTTGGAGGGTGATGAGTTGTTTTAGGTTGTAGCCAAAGCAGCTGAATATGTTTTTGGTGTGGATTTGTTGGATGGTGGTGACTAGGTGATGGCCGGAATGGAAGATATTTTTGATCACGGCGAAGGGTCGTTTTCAGGGCGCTCTTTTTACGGGTGATTCTTTTGTTGCGCATTTTTTTGCCTGGATGGTTATTTTTTATGTCCACGGACATTTCGGTCCATAGTTGCGTTATAACCCTTTACAGGGCGCTCCGAAGTATCCTCTGTCCCGGTAAACTACTTCTCCAGGTTCACTAAGGTCTATTTTTGGCTGTCGTGCACATTTGCAGGAGTGGTTTCCACCGCCCTTATCAAACCGTGATCAATATCGGTTTTAATGTGTAGTTTGTAGCCAAAGTGTGATTTACCGCCTTTTTTAGCCCAAGTACCTTCCTTGTTTCTCCGGGTTTTGGCCTCGGGCCCGCGAGGCTTATCAGCCCGGGCTATAGCAAGGAAAGTCGCATCTTGCATAACACCACTTTTTTTTAACTTTCATATTAATTCTCATTTAGTTGTCTTTGCAGTTCATCCCCAAATTTCCTCATCTTTACCTGTCTTAGCGAGGCGTTCCCGGAAATACCAGACTGTAGAATAATCCGGAATAGTTTCAGGAAATCCCAGAAACTTCATAAAAGGAAATTCGGTCCGTCACCTGGCGTTCTAGCTCAGGATCAGACAATCCGTGCCATGCCTGAAGAACCAATAGCTTAACCATCAATATTTCATCATAATTAGGGCCTACCACCCTTTTCGCTGTGATTATCATACATATCCGCAACGATAGGTCTAAATTTATCCCCAATCAATCACATTATTTGGCTTCAATCAAATTTGTCACCCAACTTCTCAACCCGCTCACATGCCTTATCCAATACAAAACTGTGTTAACGATTTCATAAGCACCTACTTGTACAAACAAGCACATAAAAACTTGCTAAACCAAACCGAAAAATATAAGTTTTTCAAAATTCTATAAATTTTTTTATTTTGACATTCAGTGAAACAGGGTACCGTGTGAGTCATACAAATGAATAATATCTTCCAACAAAATGCCATGGGGACTCTTAACGGTTGCCGTGTTGTTGAATTTTTGCACATGGGCCATATTATTTTCCATCCCACCCATGGAGTCCTTAATATCCAGGGATTTTGCTGGTTTCTCACTTCCAGACTGGCCTACTTTTCAGTGCACCCATAGTCATGATAGCTATTGTAGCAATCCCCGCGGGTATTTTAGCTGACAGGATAGGTATAAAAAAAGGTCATTGGAATTGGTGCCATTATCGCCCTGATAGGTACTCTACTTAGGGGAATAGCCACTGGATGTCCTGATTTACTGATATTTTCACTTATATTCGGATTGGGGATGGGATTGACCTTTGCCAACCTGCCGAAACTTGCCAGATCATGCAGTCAGCCAGAACAGACGCTCCTGGTTATGGGAATTTTAATTGTTCGGAGTACTGGGCGGTGTTGGTATTGGCCTGGCAATCACAGTTCCTCTCCTTTATCCTTTAACGGGCAGTTACCATGGTGTCTTCGATTTCTGGAGCATTCTACTACTGATAATAAGGATATTATGGTGGGTCATGGTCCGGGAGCCGCCATGTCCACATGTTGAAGCTGAAGGAGAAAAAAATAGGCTTTACAGAGATAAAACAGGCCCTGAAAAATAGAGTTTTTATGGCTTCTGGCTTTTATTCTATTCCTACATAACTTCTTTTACACCTGGTCTGGTTGGGTTCCAACTTACCTCCTGGAGGAGGGGATCAGCTTAAGCACCGCCGGGCTCATGACGTCGGTCATGCTGTGGGTAGGTGTCCCCACGGTGATATTGGTGCCTATTCTACTTTCTGGACGCCATATTCCCCGAAAATCGTTTATATGGATACCCAGTGTGATGTATGCGTTCCTCTCAGGGGCAATACTCTACGTCAACCAGATTTCCCTCTGGTTCCTGATGATAATCGCTGGAATCATAAATATCCTGCGTTTCAACACCTTACTTACCTTACCGGTTGAAATCATGCCTAAAGAGCACGCCGGGACCGCCAGTGGAGTGGTGGTATCAATAGGTTACATGGGAGTGGTAGTTGGGCCCCTGATAGCAGGACAAATCCTGGATTTAACTGGAACGTTGCAGAGTGTTTTTTGTTATTTTGATAGTTTTATCTTTGATAACCACGGGGTTTGCCTTTTTAATCCCAAAAATTAGCACTAAGGGGGATTGGAGTAAAACATTAGGGGGGATGCATTGGAGTAGAAATTGTAAATGGTAATTTTTACTTCTATTTTTCAACAAAATTCTTGAGCACACCGACACCCTCGATTTCCACTTCAATTACATTTCCAACATTCATAGGCCCAACGCCTGGTGGAGTTCCAGTCGCAATCACATCTCCGGGATATAAAGTCATTATATTAGATATAAAACTAACCAATGTCTGGGGGCTGAAGATCATATTTTTGGTGTTGGAATCCTGTTTAACCATGCCATTGAGTTTTAGAGATATTTCCTGATTTAATGGGTGAAGCTGGGTTTCAATACAGGGCCCAATTGGGCAGAAGGTGTCGAAACTCTTTGCACGTGTCCACTGGGTGTCTTTTCGCTGCAGATCCCGGGCGGTAACATCGTTCAGGATGGTGTAGCCGCCTATGTACTGGTCGGCATCTTTTTCTTCAACAAATCGTGCTTCTTTAGAAATAACCACTGCTAATTCTGCCTCGTAATCCATCTCATTTGAGGATGGTGGATAGATTATCTGGTCTAAATGTCCGATAACAGATGTGGGGGGCTTGATGAAGATGATTGGTTCATCTGGTATTTCCATATTCAGTTCCCGGGCATGATCTCTGTAATTCAGGCCGATGCAGATTACCTTGGATGGTTTAACTGGTGGGAGGATTTTCACCTTGTCTACATCATGGATTTTTTCATCTTTCAGGAATTCGTCTATGTTTGAGGATTTTAACGCATCGGTGATGGAACAAGAAAGTTCTTTTATACCTTCATCGTATAGGACACCACTTTTTTCAATATTGTCCTGTTTAAAACGTAATAGCTTCATTTGAAGACACCGGAGTTTATATCATCATTATATTATTCTCTCTATGGGCACAACAAGGATATCCCGGGCACCTATCTTTTTAAGTTGGTTAATCAGGTTGAACACGTCTTTTTCATCCACAACAGCGTGTACGGCCATTATACCATTATCTGATAGGACGTTGGATACGGTGGGCCCAGTTAATCCGGGCATGGCCTGTTTAACCTCGTCCAGGTGTTCTTCGGCCACGTTCATCATCACAAGCTTTTTACCTTCAGCATCCAGAACCCCTCTGATACCGGTTCTGATGGCTTCTATTTTATCCTTCTTTTCCTGGAAGCTTTCCTTATTGGCTATGAGTTTTATTGAGCTTTCTAAGATGGTGTCTATGATTTTCAGGTGGTTCATCTTCAACGTGGCCCCGGTGCTGGTTATATCTGCCACGAGGTCTGCCACGCCAATGAAAGGCGCTATCTCTGTCGACCCGCTTAATTCCACTATCTTAACCACTAAGCCTTTAGATTTAAGGTACTTCTCTGTCAAATTAGGAAATTCGGTAGCCACTACCGAACCGTACTTTATATCAGATAAACCGTTGATTTGCGATTCTTCTGGTGAGGCCAGTACCAGCTTGGCCCGTCCGAAGTTGAGGTCTTCCAGGATTTCCACTTCCACCTTACTTTCTCCGATTAAATCCAAACCAGTTATTCCCAGGTCAGCCGCGCCATCGGCCACAAATTCAGGGATGTCCGTTGCTCTGGTGAACATGACGCATATCTCTTCATCATGAGTTTGGGAGAAGAGTTTCCGGTTGGCGTTGTCTTTTAATCCAATACCCGCCCTCTCAAGTAATTTTACTGACGGGTCACTGATGCGTCCCTTGGATGGCAGAGCGATTTTTATCTGCATTTTATATAACTCCATATTTTTCTAAATTTTAAGTTCAATTAGTTAATTTGATTAGAATATATCTTTAATTTCACGGTTTATAATGTTCCATCTCTTTAAATGTTTTTAACTTATCACCTGAAAGTACAGAAACAGCACCATGACCCCCGCAGATTAGACATTTTCTATTTTCACCTGGTAATTTCTTATCTAATTCATTTACCAGTTCTATTAGTGCTTCTCTTTCTCGAGTGGCCAGTTTACCATCCACGTTAACCGAGGTCATCAGGTTTTTTGCCAGTAGATTGAACTTCTTCCTATCTGTGCTCAGACTCTGGAAATTTATCAGGCTGTCCGCCGGGAAAAGAACTCCCTCCTCTGGACATAACAGGTATATCTGTCCATGGAGATGGCCGCCCAGGCTCTCTAAAACTTCAAATTCCAAACCCCCGATTTTAAACTTATCTATTATTGGAAATATGTTCCTCTTACCATAATTTTTATCAGAAATTAACGCTACATCATCCGGTGGGTTGAAATTAGAAAACAGGTTGATTAGTTTAGTATAAACTCCCTCTAATATGGAAGTTTCAGAGACTGAACCATAGGCCCGGTTGGATTTTTTAATGATCTCCCAGGTACCGGGGTGCATGAAAGATTTAACATCATAGTATCCTGCTGCTCCGGAGTGGTCGGCGTCTGCGTGGGTTATATAGATTTTTTTAAGCTTGTCGGGATCTCCCAAGCCATATTTCTGCAGCATCATCTGAATGTCGAAATGGTAGATGCCGTAGCCAGTATCGATTAGAACCATTTCATTGGCATTCTTCAGGACGAATATGTTCCCTCCACAGGGCGGCTGGAAACAGAAAAGCTCTACATAACCACTTAGGGGGATTCGCTGCACATCTGCATAGAACGCCTCACCGGTGCTATTTTTTAAGGTTTTACCAGTGAGTAAAACACTGTCAAAGACGCCCCTTGGTTCCTCGCCGATTCTGGTTAATTCCTGTACGATATGGTTTATATCCTTCAGGAGTTTCATCAGAAATTCATCGGCGGCCGTGCCCAGTATTTCCCTTAGTTTTTGGGCGAAGACGATGTAAAATATGGTGTCATCGAGGTCTGAGTACTCTTCATCATATTCCAGAATTTCCAGGGGGTACTGTGACTTCAACTGGTTTAGAAGACTGTTTATACGGGAACTTTCCTCTAAAGTAAGACTAACCGTTAATTTAGGTGTGGAAGTGGTTTCATCATCGAAATCCAGGAAGCCGATGTTGGCTCTGGCGGAAGTTAAATAGTTGAGGAAATCAAATAAGGCCCCTGCTCTATGGGGCAGATATACATTGAATTTAAGGAAGCTAACCGGTTTTAAGGATGTTTGCAGGTAACCCAACTCTTTTAAATCATGCTGAATCTTTTGGTAGTTTTCATTCGAGGCGGTGATATCGAAAAACACTGTATTTACATCTATTTTCCGGTTGTAGTGGATGCGATGAATATTGGCCTGGTACTGTTTGGAGATCCAGGCTGCCTTATGTAGTGCGCCTGGTTCATCCGGCACCTGCACTATAAAAGATTTCTTTTCCATATGGAATTCTCCATTAAAATAATTATTCTGGTAGACTATTAATTTAATTAATAAAAGAATGTATAAGATTATCAAAATTAACATAAGTTGATCCCACATGGAATCTGAAACCATATTAATAAAAAACACCACTATCATCGCCAATGAAATAAAAAAGGGTTCAATACTCTTAGAAGATGATAGAATATCCAGTATAGAAGAAAATTTAAGCTCTAAAGATGTTGACACAGTCATAGATGGTGAAGGCAAAGTTTTAATCCCGGGTCTCGTAAACACCCACACTCATCTATCTATGACACTTTTAAGGGGCTTAGCAGATGATTTAGTACTGGACACCTGGTTAAACGATCATATCTGGCCCACCGAAGCCAATTTAGACGGAGGATTATGTTATGTCGGTGCGAAACTCGCCTGTGCAGAGATGATTAAATCAGGGACCACCACCTTCAACGACATGTACTTCTACATGGACCACGTGGCCCAGGCCGTAGACGAATCTGGTATCCGGGGAAATATATGCCATGGGATGCTGGATCAGGGTGATGAGGAAAAAAGAAAGGCAGAATACAAGGAAAGCCTGCGGATAATAAATAAATGTCATAACACGGCTGATGGTAGGATACAGGTTTCATTGGGTCCTCATGCGCCATATACATGTTCAACCGAGCTTTTAAGTTGGGTGAGGAAAAAAGCCAGTCAGTTAGGTGTCCGCATTCACATCCATGTCAGTGAGACCGAGTTTGAAGTTAAAAATATCATCGACACCTACGATGCCCGGCCGTTTGAATATCTCGATAATATAGGCTTTTTAGACCAAGACGTATTAGCAGCACATGCCGTATGGCCGTCTGATAATGAAATGGACATAATTAAAGAGAGGGGAGTTAACATATCACATAACCCGGTGAGTAATATGAAACTGGCATCTGGGGTCTCACCAGTGGCTAAGATGCTGGATACAGGTATAAACTTATCCTTGGGTACGGATGGAACGGCTTCCAACAACAATATGGACATGCTGGAGGAGATGAAAATTGCCGCTCTAGGGCAGAAGGTGAACACCTCCGATCCCACAGTGCTTAAAGCGGATGACGTGTTTAAAATGGCCACTATAGGCGGGGCGACTGCACTGGGTCTATCTGATGAGATCGGAACCATAGAAGTTGGTAAAAAAGCGGATCTGGTCCTGGTAAATATGAAAGCACCGCACCTGGCACCTTACAGGCATCCCATCTCCCATTTAGTCTATGCCGCTAACGGCGGTGATGTGGACACGGTTATCTGTAACGGCCAGATTCTAATGCAGGGTAGGGAACTGTTAACCCTGGATGAGAAAACTGTATTAGAGGAGGCAGAAGAAGCAGCTAGGGATCTGCTGTCCAGAAGATAAATGATTTAAAGGCGGTTTATACAGGATAACAATGTAAGGTGATGTATAAATGGAATACAATGGAATACTAGCTTTATTCGACATCGACGGGACACTGGTAAGGGGAGCTCGCTGCCATTATCAGGCCTTTGTGGAGTCGGTTAAAAAATTCTATGGATTCGAAGAGGACATAAGTGGAATAAACTACGCCGGGAAAACCGATCCTCAGATTCTCAGAGAGGTGCTTGAGTTAGGGGGATTCAATGAAGAAGAGATCAAAAGGAATTTCCGGAACTGTCAGGAGTACATGGCTCAGTATTACCTAAAAAATGTGCATAAAGAGCACGTGCGGGCACTGGGTGGAACATCCGAACTATTAAATGAACTTCAGAGGCGAAAAACCCTGATGGGATTAGTTACCGGGAATTTAAAGCCCATTGCCTATGCTAAACTGGGGCAAGTTGGATTAGATGGTTACTTCCCCTTCGGAGGTTTCGGAAGTGACTACGAAGACAGATATCTCCTGGTGAAAAAAGCTTTAGAACTCGCTAAAGTCCAGTATGGGTATGAAGGAAAGAGAATATTCGTAATTGGAGACACGCCCCGGGATGTCCACGCGGCCCGTGTTTATGATTTAAAAACTATTGCCGTGGCCACAGGACGTTATTCGGTTGAGGAACTGGAGAATTGTGGAGCCGACTATGTGCTTAGAGATTTGAAGGATAAAGATAGGGTTTTAAAGATCTTAGACTCCCTTTAAGTCAATGGGCAGATAATCCTCCATCAATTTGTTAAACCCTTTTACCAGAATATAAGACTTATCTGAGAATACTTATACTGTGAAGTTTAACATTGCTTTAATTTTACACGTCAGAGGGGGCTTTGAATTTTACGAAAATTAAAAGTCTCTTTATGTTTGATGGGCCCTTCATGGAATATTAATTAAGTTGTTGCTTCATGAAAAATTTAAAAATTCATTGGTATACTTCAACATCTTTCTGTGTAAGATAATTTTTAACCTCCTGTACACTGTAAGTACGGAAATGGAACACAGAGGCGGCAAGTAATATTGATGCTCCGCTTTTTGCAGCATCATAGAAGTGAGATAATTTACCAGCGCCACCAGAAGCCACTACAGGCACATTAACTGCATCAGAGATAGCTTTGATATATTCAAGGTCATAACCATCCAGTGTTCCATCACCATCCATACTGGTGGGCAGTATAACTCCCGCGCCTAAAAATTCACATTCTTTAGCCCATTCTACTGCGTCAATACCCACAGGTTTAGTACCGCCTGACACTACCACATCAAATCCCGATGGCATTTCTGAATTCCTGCAGGCGTCCACGGCAATGGTTATCCTTTCTGAACCAAACTTTTCAGAGGCCTCTTCTATTAGTTTGGAACGTTCAACTGCAGCACTGTTTATTGACACATTATCTGCCCCGGCTTTCAGGGTCAACTCTATATCCTCCAGGGATGCTATACCTCCACCAACTGTTAGGGGAATATCTATAACTGACGACACATTCTTTACCCATTCCAGTCTAGTTCCCCGGTTCTCTAAAGTCGCGGCTATGTCCAGCATAGCTAACTCATCTGCACCTTCCCTTTGATACAAAGCAGCACATTCAACTGGATCTCCAGCATCTTTTAGATCTACAAAGTGAACCCCTTTAACTACCCTTCCATCCTTCATATCCAGACAGGGCATTATCTTAACCTTGGCCATAATACTATCTCTCCAAACAATCATTAACTATGATTACATTAATTTAACTTATAAATGATCAAATCTTTTTTAACATCAGGTACTGGAGAACGATCATGCTGAACGCTGAAACATATATTACACCCCAAGAAGGAATTGGAGGAGAAATAAGGAAGAAATATGGGGATTTCTACGTGGAAGAAATACCAGAATCAAAACCCACGGGAACAGGCCCTAACACCTGGATTTTCATAGAGAAAATAGGTAGAAATACCTTAGATGTGGTACTGGACATAGCCCGGGAATACAGGTTAAGCAGAAAGAGAATGGGCTTTGCTGGAATGAAAGATAAAGCAGCCGTCACCCGCCAATGGATCTGCGTAAGCAACATGGAACCCGAAAACCTCCAGGAATTGGAGGATAAACTGTACAACGTGAAAATACTTGAAATCACCCGGAATGAGAAAAAATTACGAATAGGACAGTTATTGGGTAACAAATTTAAAATATTAATCAGGAACACCCCAGATCCAGAGAAAGACTCCGTAACTAGCCAGGAGATTCTTACAAAGCTCACCCAGACCGGAGTCCCCAACTACTATGGATGGCAGAGGTTCGGGAAAAAACGCCCTAACACCCACGTCGTGGGTAAATTCCTGGTATTAAACGACCTTAAAGGTGCAGTGGATTCTTATATTGGAAATCCTTATCCAGAAGAACAGGAACACATCCAGAACGCCAGGCAACTATATGATGAAGGTAATTACCTAGAAGCGTATGAAAGCATGCCTGCCGGGATGAGGTACGAGAAGATGGTGCTCCGGGAACTCATGAGGGAGTACAAAAAGAAGCAGGAGTTAGATGATAATTCCTATATGAAGGCACTTAGAAGCCTCCCCAAGCCATTAAGCCGAATGTTCGTCCACGCCTACCAGTCTTACCTGTTCAACCGTGTGGTGAGCGAAAGAACTAAGCTGGGAATCGATAAATACGTGGAAGGAGACATTTTAATCGATAATGATGAGCATTTAATCCATGAATTCAACCCCGAAGATGTCCAGGGACAGATTAAAGATTTCCAGGCACATCCTACCGCACCACTCTATGGTACTAAAGTTCCCCTGGGTGAAGGCGAGATAGGTGAGATAGAACGCCGGGTCCTGGCCGAAGAAGACCTGAAACTCGAGGACTTTGCCGTGCCCAAAATGCCTAAACTGGGAAGCCACGGACTTAGGAGGGCTGTGAGATTTAAAGTTTGGGACACCAGTACAGAGTGCACCGATGAAGGGGTGTTATTAGGATTTTCCATACCTAAAGGATGTTATGCCACCGCTGTTCTCAGGGAAGTGATGAAAAAAGACGTTTACTAAAACTTTTACAGATTTTAACGGGAGACACGATTGATGAAAGTCAAAATAATAGAAAGAGAAGTACTCAACCCCCTGGCAGATACCGAAGCATTAGAAGTAGAGATAAATCCTATCCCTGAAAAGATAGGTTCCATATCTCTTGTGGATAATACAAAACCTAACGCAGATGTACTGCTCGATACAATCAGGAAAAATTTAAAATTCAAGAATCCAATTAATGTCAGAAAGCCAGCCGGCGCCCCAGGGACAGACGAACAGATAAAACAGGCGCAGGCCGATTTATCCATCCTGGCATTAGGAGACTGCGGATCCTGTACCACATGGCTGATATTAGACGCTATAAAACTCGAAAAACAGGGAACACCCACCATATCTGTCTGTTCGGATATTTTCGCACCATTCGCCCGGGAACTGGCCGAGTCCTATGGGGCTGGCGGACTGAGAATAGTTGAAGTGGAACACCCCCTGGCAGGACAGTCCAGGGAATCCATTGAAAATAAAGGGCAGAAGGCAATCAATCAAATTAAAAGCATAATTGATTAGGGATAAGAACATGGCCAAAAAAAATACCAAAAAGAAAGGAACTGAAGCTCCCCAGGTCAACGAGAACTGCGGCTGCCTCATAGATGAGTTCATAGTACAAAATAGCCCGGATAAGGAGAGACTCTGTAGTATCCAGGAAGCTGACTTTGAAGTATTCACCGATCCCGATGCAAAAAAGGTCAGCAACAAATTCTACATTAAAAACCAGACTGATGGGCTGCCCATAATACCTCCAACCAGATCCAGGGTTGATAAGTTTCTTAAATATTCAGATCTAAAACCGGAAGAAATAATAGCCATACTACCCCCTAAAAGGGGAAAAGCCACCATGGAAAAAGTAGCCATAAACGCAGTGATGGCCGGGTGCCTCTCCAACTTCATGCCTGTGATCCAGCACGCAGTTAAAGCGGTGAGCCAGGAGAAATTCAACCTCCCCGGGATAAACGCAACCACCCACCCCATATCGATATGTGCCATAATTAATGGCCCCGTATCTACTGAACTTGCTATAAACAGCGGTGCGGGATGTTTAGGACCGGGAAATATAGCCAACGCAACCATCGGCCGGGCATTACGATTATCTATGATCAACATCGCCGGAGCCGTTCCCGGCATAGGCGACCATGCCACCATGGGATCCCCGGCAAAGTACAGTTTCTGTTTCGCTGAGGCAGAATCTGAAAGTCCATGGGAACCATTACACGTGGAGAGAGGTTACAAATCAGACGTCAGCACAGTCACCATGATGGCCGCGGAGGCACCCCAGAACGTCAACGACCACCGAAGTACTAAGGCGGAAGATCTCCTGGGCACCATCATTCACACCGCGGCGGTGGCCGGGTGTAACAACAGCCATGTACCCGGCGAAATACTCATTATCATGGGATCAGAGCATGCTAAAACTGTTTCTGATGATGGTTGGACAAAGGATGATGTGAAAAAATATATACACGAAAAAACCATCGTAACAGCCGAATTGGGGGGTCGTGGCGGCAGGAAACTGGACGAAAAATGGATCACTGACGGTATGGTCAAGATAACCCGTTCACCAGAAGACGTGGTGTTAGTAGTGGCTGGAGGGCCTGGCAGACATTCCATGGTCTCCCCGGGTTTTGGCACATCTTCTGAATCTGTAACCCTTCCATTGACACTTAAGGATGGGACGGCTGCAAAATCAATGGATGATTTTAAAAATAATAGATAATTAACTGACTCTTTCTATTTCTTCATCCCAAACTTCAGGATTCTCTCGGATATACTCGGCGATTAACTCTTTACACTCGTCGAGGTCCAGGTTAACCAGTTCCACATCATGCTCGGCGAGGTAATCCTCCGGCCCGGGGAAAGTCTCATTTTCACCAAACACAATCTTTGGGATATTATAGAGCAAAACAAGACCAGCACACATTTCACACGGCACCAGGGTGGTATAAAGGGTGCACTTTTTATAATCAGTCCCTTTTAGTTTACCAGCGCTTTCCAGGCAGTCCATTTCAGCATGTAGGATGCTGGATCCATCCTGTATAAGGTGGTTATGTCCCCGTCCCACTATTTCACCATCTTCAACCAGGACTGCGCCGATGGGGATTCCACCTTCATCTAAGCTTTTACGGGCTTCTTTGATGGCTTCCTGGATGAATTTGTGGTGTTTTATGTCCATATGAGTTTCCTCGATTTATGTGGTTTAAATCAATGGATTTAGACAAGTGGTTGGATGACAGGATTTTAATACTTTGATAAATCAGATTACACTCCAGCTAAGTACCCTTATTATGAATGGTCACTCTTCTAAACGAATTATATTGGAAAATTGGTCGAAATGTTTATCGAAGCTATAAATTTCATTGATATTTACATTTTTCATGGCAACAAATGTTACACAGTCATTGAAACCAATTTTATTTGATTTATATTGTTCTATTACTTTTAAAGCCTCTTCTAAATCTTTTTGAGATATCGTATAGATTTTGATATTGGATGCTGTGACTATGAAATTCACGATATCTGTCGCGGCTTCATGACCCATCCAGCTTTCTAACAAATTTGCAATCTCAAATATTTGAGTTGTAGTTATCAATGTCTTTAAATTGCCTTTCTGTAGTGTTTTTACAATATTTAAAGATTTCTGTTTAATTTCAGATTCTCTGGGAGTAACCTTCTTTCTTGGTTCTAAAAAAGCATGAATGAAAATATTACTGTCTAACATCTTTTCTTTCATGTTAACTCCTTTTGATGGGGTGTTTTCTGTATAATTCTTTTTTCACAGCATCCCAATCATCTAAATCTGATTTTATATCTGCTTTGAGTGAATTAAAGTATTTAGTTATGTCAACAGGCTCGTAACTTTTTAAAACTATTTCATCGTCTTTTATTTCCAATTTGACAGTTGAACTCTTTTTTAAGTGTTCATCCCTCCATTTTTTAGGTATAACGATTCTACCGTGTTCATCAACCTGTTTTATCATCTCATGTTTGTAAGACTTGGTGGTCATTTGATCAGACTTCCCACTAAATTACCATATCATATATAATGTTATTGTAAATTAATGGTATATATTTTTTTATGGTAAATTTAATTTATACCATTTAAATAATGTCGTAGAAAATTAGCAACTAATCTACTTTAAATTAAGAAATGATATTGGAAATAAAAAAATTTAAAAAAAATAGAATCTAATACCGTTTTCGATCCCTTAATTCCTGCATTTTACCCGGGTTCCATCCACCAGAGGCGGATTTGGATCGTCCGACCTGCTGCACGTATCCGGTGATGCGGTCGTACCATTCCACTTCTTTTTGTTCTCCGCAGGTGGTGCATTGTTCCTGTAATCCTTTCATCAGGGTTTTGCATTTGATGCAGAAGCTCAGTGCTGAGCTGTAGGCCCAAAATCCTAGGTCAGATTTACGGGCTATTTTCTGGGTTAAGCTCATCAGGGAGTCTGGTTCGCTGTAAGCTTCTCCCATGAAGGCGTGGAATATATGTCCTCCCAGGGTTAATGGGTGGAATTTTTCTTCGATCTTTATCTTCTCTGGTAGTAATACATCGGAGTTTACCGGGACGTGGGATGAATTGGTGTAGTAGGAGGCTTCGGCATCTCCCTGGACTATGATTTTGTCCTTGAATTTCTCCCGGTCGAGCATGGCGAACCGGTACGCGGTTGACTCGGCTGGGGTCTGTAATACGGTCCATCTGAGTCCAGTTTCTTCTTTGAGTTCTTTTGCTCTCTGGTTCATGTATTTAATTATTTTTAATCCAAATTTTCTGGAGTCAGGGTTTTCTATTCCTTCTCCACAGTGGTACTGGAGCATTTCGTTGAGCCCGACGAAACCAAAGGATAGGGTAGCGTTGTCGATGCTGTAGTACCTGTCACCATCGAATTCCTGGGTAAGGAATGGTAACAGACTGTAATCGTCCAGACAGCTCAGGGCATGTTTACGCCTGAGTAGCAGCACTTCTTCGGCTTGGTGCAGATAGTTGTCCAGGTAATCGAATACTTCTGCATCATCACGGGAGCTATAGGCCATTCTAGGCAGGTTAAGGGTTATGTATGCTAGGTTACCTGTTCGCAGGCAGTCCTGTGACCAGTCACCTGTCCAGTTATCACCCAAAGATGTTCGGCATCCCATGTAGTTGGCCATGTTTCCCCGGTAGTCAGGGAGCATGTTGACAAAGTAAGGTGTACCGTATTTAGCGGATAATTCATGCACCCGCCTTAGATCCTCTTCAAACTCGTTTTTGAGGACTTTATCCCTTAATACGTAGATGGTATTGGGGAACAGGTGTGGTTTACCGTCTGAGTCTCCCTGAAGGAGATTTTCGGTGAAGGCGCGCTGCAGAATTCGGACTTCTTCTTCAAAGTCCCCATAGGTCCCTACTAATTTACCTTTAGGTCCGTAAGCTGGTTCGTCCTTGAGGAAGTCGGGGACGGTGAACTCCAGGTTTATGGAAGTGAATGGTACCTGTGAGCCTCTAGCGGCGTAGGCCATGTTAAGATTATAGATTAACATCTGTACGGCCTGTTTTACTTTTTCATAGGGCAGTCCTGCTGCAAATGGAGCTACAAAAACGTTCCACAGGCTCATGGATTGTCCGCCGCTCATGTTCTGCTGGGCGGCGAGCATGATCTCTCCGGCGTGGTTCATCAGGGTTTCAATATGGTTAGGAGGTCCGGCTACGGAGGTATGATCCCCTGTGCCATCTACTTTCAATCCATGCTTGATAAATAATCTTAAATCATGCTGCAGGCAATTTAAAGGCCGGCTTGCAAAGAATTCCAGGTCATGGATGTGTATTCCCCCGCTCATATGGGAGTCGGCCAGTTCACTGGGGAGGCAATGTAGTAAAGCGTACTGTTTGAGGGCTTCGTCTGCCACGTACTTATGTACCGTCTCGGGATTGTGTATCATATTGGCGTTGTCCCGGGAACCGTTCTCTATAAGATTGGTGATGTTATAGACAGGAATACCCAGCCTGGTGTACTTGCGTCTCAGGGTTTCCAGTCCGTACTCCACCAGTTTGGTGTTTACTATTTCCCTGATCATTGGTGCGGTGAGGTATTCCACGTTGAGTTTTTTCAGTTCTTTATATACGTTGGTGGCGATTTTCCGGGCTAAATTTTCTGAAGCACCGGTTTCTACAATGAGTGTTTGTTCTATTTTGGTCTGGTCGAAGGTTTCAATGGTGTCTCTGGAGGTTCGTACCCGTAGGGTGTTGGCGTTGAAGTATCTTTCCCCGGCTTTTTTATCCACATTCTTTAGGGAATCGTAGACCAGCATCTTTATTTCCTTGGTAGTCATCCCATCGTAGGCTGCAGTAGCTACCTGTGAAGCTATTTTCTCCGCAGCCCATAGTGGAACATCCACCATCAGGCAGGATTTAACTATTTTCTCGTGACTGAACCTTTCAAATATCCCGTTATTCTTTAACACACAACTGTGGGCTTTTGTAGGAAGTACAGCAATAATGCGTGCATCTTTCATATTTTATCCTCCAAATTTGGTTTAAAAACTAATGAATTAAGAATTTTTTTAGCAATATCAACTCTTTTATAAGAAACTTGACACCCCTAACTTAGACATAACTTGTCTACATTTTATTTGTGCTAATATCATATAAAAAATTTTCCTTCTATAAGAACACATCGAGTGAACTCTGTTTTGATTTGTCACTTTCAAATAGAGAATTTATACTGAATTCTATTAACTCAATTCTCTGGATCAGGTAGTTGTTGATGGGATACTTCTTGGATAATTCCTTGGAGATTTCCAAATATTTGACCACAGAACCCTTAGAAATACTTAAAGTAAGATTTCCGCCACAGGTACACTCACCAGAAAGTGGCATCCTCCGATATTTCTTGTTGCACTTGGTGCAGCGAACTTTCTGCCTGGCGAAGGCCCTGATATTACCAGCCATATCCGGGAGGAAATGGGAGTTCAGCACACCTTCAACCACACCTTTCTGGTCCACTGCCCGTATTTTTTCGGCCAGTTTAATCTGTTCATCCACCTTTTCTTTCATGGTGGGTAGCAATTTGTACAGGGACACCTTAGGTCCGCTGTGGATGCTGGTGGTCCCATGGGAATAGATTAGTCCATGGTATTGGGCATCTGTACCCAGCCTTTTGTCTACGTTGTCTATGATGGATATGATATCTGATGGTTTTTTTAACTCCAAAGTGCTCTGGTACATTTCCAGGGGAAGCTGAGGCATGGTGTCTATGTTATGGGATTCGTCATCTATTTCTTCCGGATCTATCCGGGATGACAGAATCAGTGGGGCGTCCATACGCCCTCCCCGGGAGCTGGGCAGGTAAACCTTGGAGAAATTTAACAGACAGTCAAGTAATAGCATTATGGCATCTTCGTCACTGTCACAGTTTCTCCTTTTAGCGCTGTGGAAGTAGGGATGGGCATAACAGCCTGAGGCCGTGGTGAAACCGACTACACGTCCCAGAACACCGGCGGATGTGTGGGGTGCCAGACCCACCACCAGGTGTCCCACCAGATCCTTGTAGTTCTTCAGATTGTAGAATCTGTCCATGCCATAGAACTTCTCCAGTAAGTCATCCACGAAGTGGGTTACTTTAAGGAGATACTCAGCGCACTTGTTGGAGATAATTAGGTCCTGCACTTTTATCTCTACAATCTGATCGTCATTCTCCAGTTCATCTCCATTTATATCGTGGGTGTATCCTAATTCCCGTAATTTCTGGGGTGTGACTTTGATTTCATGGGGTATGAAATGGGTAAGTGGGAGGTTGGTGGAGTCATGTCGGATGGTAGCGTCTTTAAAGGTGTAAACACCATTTTTAGCCCTTAAAATACCCTTCTCCAGGGGTTCTGGGAATTTGTCCTCGGATATCATCCCGATTACCCCTTTGATTTCATCCATCTTCCGGATGCCCACCCTCTCATAGGCTTTCTTTAAGAGGTGGCCTAGGTTTATCTTTTTCCTACCTGAACCGGTGGGCAGGGCTCTTCCTCCGCAGGCGGGGCAGATAGCTTGCATGGACCCAATACCACATTGGGTGCAGCGGCACCGGGCTATTTCAACTGTTATGTTTCCTTTTTTCGCTGCATCGACTATGTTACGCCTGCTACCTCCTGCGTTGCCTATGGGGAAAAGTGCATGGGGTGCGGGTTTCATCATCCTTTCCTTGGTTTTTTCTGGCCTGCCCACCCTACCACCGAGGTAGGTAGGTGCTTTGGCCATTATCTGGACTGGTGAAACCTTGTTAATAGCTTCCATAGTTTTTAGTTCTTCATCCAGTGGTTCTGGTAAAGTATTTAATAGGGCGTGGCTGTCATCTTCATCAATGATGATTTTCGCGTCTTTTACCCGGTGTTCAACACCTAAAATTTCTAATATCCTCTTCTCCGGACTTATATCAGCGATAATTTTATTATCGTTGATATTTTCATTTAACCAGCTTCGAACACAGTTGATTTCCTGGGCAGAGGCATCATGATAAAAGTAAGTATATTTAGGGTGTAACGGTACAGAATATTTCCTGGAAATTTGAAAGGCTTCTTCGGCGGTGATCTCATTTTTTAAGAGTTCTAGATCCAGGTCACCACTGTAGTCTGGGGATTCTTGAACAGTCTGGGTCCACCATTCTTCACACCAACCGGATGGGAGTAATACGTGGTTGTTTCTAAGGAATTCTCCAAAGGCAACCAGCATATCTCCTAAAAATAGGATTTCATCCACGTCATGTTTTAGTTTTTTGGCCTGTTCTGATGAATTAATCTTTACAACTGATCCATCTTTTAATTTTACTATGGGACCGTCTATACTGTCTACGGGCACCACACAGTTTCCCTTACCGGGTCTTTCAATTTTCATCTGGGTGCCCACAGCCAGAAATTCCACTATCTCCATGGTGGCCGGGTGGATACCCATAGCTGCCAGACCACTGTTTCTGGCTCTTCCGTATCTTAATCGGAAACCTCCCTTTGCCTGGGGATAGGATAGGACTGGTCTTCCTCCTATGATATCCTGCATGTATTTTTCGTCCACTTTGGAGCTTTCACCCTCATCTTCTTCACTTTTAGGGGCTTTCTTAGAGAATTTCTCCAACCACAGCCAGCCCTTTATATCCAGTTTTTTAGCGTACTTCCTTACTTTCGGGGCTTTCTGTATGATTCCTTCGACCATGGCGAGTAGTGCACCTCCACGGATCTGGTTGGTTTCCACTCTCTCCAGATCCCGGTGGGATACTTCAACCTTGTCTGTTGGTTCGCCGGTTACCTCTACTGGTATGTTCTTAGCCGCTAATCTCACTTCTTCCGGGCTGGGGGAGTACTGGAGGTTGGTTACTTCAGATTCGTACAGTTCCACCTCTTCCACGTAGCGTTCTATCTCCCTTTCAGAGGGTTTATACCGGTCTAAGTTCAGGGATAACCGGATGTAATCGCCTAAAAGCACGGTCATAGCGGCTGCAGTTCCTCCTGCGCTTCTTATTGGCCCGGCAAAATACACAGCCAGGTACCAACCTCCGTCGAAGTTTCTTTTAATCTTTAATTTGGCAATTCCCTCTAAGGGGGCGGCGACTACACCTTCAGTTAATATGGCCAGGGCGGTCCTTATGGCCTGATCAGCTTTTGCTTCCTTAACTTCGATACTGTCTTCCTTGCCTTCTACTTCGGATTTGGTGATCTCTCTGGTTATCTGGAAAGCCACTTCTTCCCGGGACATTCCCTCTTTTTCCCCATTGGATGTTTTTTCTTCTTCCTCGGATGTTCCTTCTTTATCCTCTTCGGTTATTCCCTCCGCTTCCAGTTCTTTTATCCTCTTGGCAACCCCCTCTGGTCCAACCAATCCCTCCACCCTTTCGGCCAGGTCCTTAGCCAGGGGTATCTCTGGTTCGGTTTCGATGTCGTAACCTTTTAGGCGGGCTTCTCGAGCAATGGCATATAATTTTTCAGTTTCAGATTCTAGCGTATCGAAATATCCCATGAATTTTCCTCAAAGTCTCGATTATTGATTTTTAAGTAATTTATCCACATTTTATGTGTTAATATTTACTATGGTAATGGTTAAACTTAAAAAGTTCTATTTAGAAAATAAATCAAAGTATAAATAGATGGATTTTCATAATTTTACAAGGATATAAAAAATTTACAAGGATATAAAAAAAATTTTAAAATTAACAAAATAGTAATTTATCCATACTTTAAGGTGATTATTTAGAGTTAATTTATCCACAATTTTAAGGTGATTATTTATGGCGAAAAAAGATAAAAAGGTGCTTCCTCCCAGTGGGGCTGGTCTGGTCCGATATTTCGAGGAGGAAACTAGAGGACCTAAGATTACACCCATGCAGGTGGTGGTTATGACCATCATACTGGCAGCTTTATGCTTAGCCCTGCGATATTCTTTTAGTTAAACGAATTTACAAATTTAATTTTCTATTTTAACTATCAAACTATGAAAATTAATTTAAAAGTTTTTTAATTAATCTAGAGGTTTTTAAATGGCGATCCATCCCATTGAGTTTAGATACGGCACAGAGGAAATGAGAAAAGTTTGGGACAGCGAAAATAAACTTCAAAAGATGCTGGAAGTTGAGGCGGCCCTTGCAGAAGCAGAAGCCTCCCTGGGACTGATTCCAGAAGAAGCCGCAGTCGAGATAAAAAATAAAGCAAACATACGATATGTAAAACCCGAGAGGGTTGCTGAGATTGAAAGAGAGACCAATCACGATATAGCATCTATCATTAAAGCCCTGGCTGAAGTCTGTGATGGAGATGCCGGAGAATATGTCCATTTCGGTGCCACATCCAATGACATCATAGACTCCTCACAATCACTCCTTTTTAAAGAATCAATCGCTATTTTAAGGATTAAACTGGTTAAACTCACTAATACGCTCCTAAGACTGGCAGAAGAACATATCAAACACGTCTGTATAGGCAGAACTCATGGACAGCATGCTTTACCTACCACTTACGGTATGAAATTTGCTCTATGGGCCGATGAACTCCACAGACAGATAGAGAGACTCGATGAAGTGGAAGGCCGGTTATGTGTGGGTATGATGACCGGTGCCGTGGGAACCGCCGCCGCCCTGGGAACAGATGGACTGGCTGTACATAAAAGGTTATCCAAGATACTGGGCCTTGAGCCGGTTCTGATTTCTAATCAAGTCCTGCAGCGAGATAACCACGCGGAATTCATCATGCACCTGGCCAACATAGCCACTACACTGGATAAGATGGCTTTAGAAGTTAGGAACTTACAGAGGACAGAGATAAAGGAGATTGGGGAGAGTTTCGACCCGGCCAAACAGGTGGGAAGCAGTACCATGCCCCATAAGATGAACCCCATAACTGCCGAACGGATATGTGGGATATCCCGGGTGATCAGATCCCATACCATCCCTGCCCTGGAAAACAACCCGCTCTGGCATGAAAGGGATCTTACCAATTCTTCCTGTGAGAGGATAATCTTCCCTGAATCATGTTTACTTACCGATTACATCCTGATTCTATCCCAGAAACTCTTCGACAACCTGGTTTTTCACGATGAAAATATTGAACGTAATTTAAACATCACCCATGGTTTGATCATGGCGGAGAGGGTGATGGCCGAGCTCACTCGTAGAGGAGCCGGACGACAGACTGCGTATGCCCTGGTGAGAAGTTGTTCAGTGGAAGCCAGCCAAAAAGGCGAGGGGCTGGAGGGATTGATTGTTTCTAATTCCCAGATCAGGGAATACCTTTCCCTAGAGGATATAAAGGAAATCATGGATCCCCACACCTATCTGGGTTCAGCAGTGGAGATAGTGGAAGATGTTTTAAGGGAATCGAAAAACTGGTTCCTGTAAAACTTTGCTGAAATTCTTTTTTTATTTTAAAATGTGTCCTGTTATTTAATTTTACAATTGCCACTTTATCTTTTTTTTAAAATTAAAAAAAAATTAATATAGTTGTAAATATATAATAATACC
This sequence comes from Methanobacterium sp. UBA279, assembly GCA_002502855.1. Classification (GTDB taxonomy): domain Archaea; phylum Methanobacteriota; class Methanobacteria; order Methanobacteriales; family Methanobacteriaceae; genus Methanobacterium_A. The sequence goes on along the minus strand of DAQK01000006.1, from coordinate 2,013 downwards.
TGTCAAAATAAAGGAGGTGAAAAAATGGTTGACATCTTGGAAATAAAGGAGATCAAAATAGCATCTTTCACACTGATCACTTCTTCAGTACAGGCTATTTTGGCATTCATTTACGCGGTAGTATTATTAATATTTACAAGCATCGCAGGATCGATCCTGGCGTCATTTGTACCTGGTTTTGGTTCTTTCATAGCATTTGGTGCAGCGGCTTTAATCATAATCAATCCTATTTCTGCGTTCTTCATTGGTTTGATGGTACAATTCTTCAGTGCGTTGCTTTATAACATCCTGTTTCCTAGAGTTGGCGGTGTAAAACTTGGATTAGAGGGTGATGAACTAGTAGAAATTCCAGTAGTGTCTTTTGCATTGATATTGTCCATTATTGGAGCGGTGTGGGCATTTATAATAGGATTATTCCTGGCAGCTGTTATTGTTCCCCTGTTTGCATTTTTAGGCAGTGGCGCATCAACGATCCCCACTATGACTAATGTAACAGATGTTCCTATGTTAACTGGAGCCGCCGCAGGAGTGGCAGGTATTTTCGGAGCCATAATATTAATCATAGGATTGCCAATAGCAGTATTTGTCATCGGATTCATAAGTAATGCTTTAGCAGCGATATTCTATAACTTCATAGCAACCAGGATAGCCAAGGCTAAACTAGAATTTGAAAAAGTATCAGACACACTACACGAACTCAAATCTGTACCACCAATTCCTGCAGCTTTATCTATAGCAGTAGTATTCACCATATTCGGAATATTCGTGGGTATTCTTGACCTTATTAGATTCAGCTTACAGGGAGATGTGGTACTCGGTGTTGGTGCACTGGTAGGGGAGATAATTTGGTACTTCATTTTATACTTCGTGTCCGTGGCCTTAGGTGCATTCTTCTACAACTACTTGGTACCAAAAATCGGTGGAATCAAACTTAAGCTGGAATAAAACCTATTAACCTTCTTTTTTTATTTTTTTCAAAGTAATTCAAATTAAGTATAAAATCTAAAAAGTACCATAATCTTTTTTAAAAATCATCACCAAGAATGTCCTATGGAAAAGATAATAAAATGTAGAAGGATTTCTAAAGGCCATGTAAACGGGCCTGTTTTATTAACTAAGGATGCACTTAGTTTTCTTGGTGGGGTTAACCCGGAAACTGGGATTATCACCGATCCTAACCATGAATTATACGGGAAAAAGATAAGTGAAAAGGTACTGGTCATACCTTCCGGGAAAGGTTCCACTGTAGGTTCGTACATCATCTATCAGATGTATAAAAATAACACGGCCCCCCTGGGACTGGTAGCTCTAGAAGCAGAGCCAATCATTGCAACCGGCGCCATAATGGCCGGTATACCCATGGTTGACCATCCACAAGAGCCAATATATGATATACTGGTAGATGGGGATATGGTAGGCCTGGATGCGGATAATGGTTTTCTAAAAATAGAAAAATAAAGAAGTTTTTAATTACTTTAATTGGAATATTTTTACTTTCAAGGGTTTCAGGCAGGTCGTCTGGTTTCATCAGACCTTAAAGCTGATCCGATTACTCCCCCAATAGCTCCCAGGACTGCACCGATAAATACGGTGAGGACGGTGATGAACACACCCACTATGATGGTTATGGTTTCAGTTACCAGTCCCACCTGGGTGAATATCAGTCCTATAACGGCGCTTAAAGCTCCAAAACCGAATATGAAAAGTAAACCAATTATAATACCACCGATTATTCCTGATAAAGCTCCGGAGACAGCACCATTTTTTTCATCAAAATCCGGATATTCCCTGCTTAGATACGCTGTCAGAAAACCTCCCAGCAGAGGACCTAAAAAGAACAAGGGGAATACAGCCAGTAAAAGTACGATGGTCAACACGGCGTTTATAATAGAACCAAGGGCTACAGCTTTCCAATCAGTCATTTTATATTAACCTCCATGTAGAAAGTTTTATTTTTTCCCTGTTTTTGATATAAGTTTTTGAGAAAATAATAATCAGTAGTTCGTAAGGTTA
>DAQK01000022.1 GCA_002502855.1 Methanobacterium sp. UBA279 | reverse complement strand
AAAGGGTAACATCATATTTCTGGGAATATTAAAGGGTAACATCCAAGTTCCATAGCTGTACTTCATCGTGATCATATTACGGGGCTTTAAGATATTAAGTAAAGATATAAATAATTGACAACCTAGTGTTGTGACAATTTAATTTTGTTACATTTATATTTTTGAACTTCTATATTGTATTATATGAATAATCTATATATAATATGGGGTTATTAGCCCCTAATCATCAAATGACATATTATGCGATTTTCAATTTGAGTAAAAAATTGGTAATATGATTCATATAAAAAATAGTATTATTACATACATATAATCTCATTTAAACCTCTATTTTTAATTTTACTTGGTTAAATAGAATATTACAGTCTTTAACTGACTTAATGGTCCCTGTTCTAATAATCATAATTGCTGCAAGAGTGCATTATATGATGAAAAAAGTGCCTCGTAAAACACAAAAGTGCATTATTAATTCTAAGGAAAATATCATAATTTTATGATTTATAATGAAAAAATAACTATTTTAAGCTAATTTTCAACTTCGTTAAACGTCAATAAGGAAGATGGATAGTTTTCATAAACTAATGTCAACTCCCTGAATTATCCTTCAATCATTCTTAGTAATGCAAAACTATTTTATGTATTACATTCAAATAAATGTAAGGTGATATAATGGTAAGCGTTACAAAAAAGTATCAGGTAACCATTCCCAAGGAGGTACGGGAGGACATGGGCATCCATTCAGGAGATCAGGTGGTATTTGTCAAGAACGAAAAAGGAGACTGGATTCTTATGACTGTCAAAGAATTAACTGATAAAATGGTTAAAGCATCAGAAGATATTGACGAAACCATAAAAGAGTCAAGAGAAGGATTCAAAAGAGGAACCAGTAGAACACTGAAGTCTCTGGGTGATTAGATGAATTTGGTGCTGGATACAAATGTGTTTAACAGTAAAGAATTCTGCAAATGGCTCATGAACTCAGGGGGAGAGAAATATTTACCTGCAGTGGCCTATATGGAATTCTCATACCATCACCTGAAAAAGGGAAACACACAATCAATGGTAGACGCCTACCTGACACAATTGAACGTCACCGTGATCCCATTTGGAAAGGAAGAGGCGAGAAAAGCAGCCCAGGCCCCTATTGGAATCTGGGATTTCAAGGAAAATGCCAGAGACTATGCAATCGGTGGTACAGCAGTCTCGTTAAAAGCCAGGCTGGTGACCAACAACCAGAAACACTTCCAGTGGATGGAGAATGTGGTGAGTCCTGAAGAGGTTATGGAGGTCAAGATTAGATAAATCAAATAAACTTCTAATTATGATCATCTGTTTTCTATTATCTTAATATGTCACTCCAGTGACAATTATTCAGAATATAATTGAAAAATGTCATCAGGGTGACAACTTTATAAGGTTTGATCTTCATATTGATATTCGATCAATCCCCCATCATATAACATTAACATATTTTACATAATTATTAATAAAATAGTATCAATAGAAACCCTATAACTCGTGTAAGGATGATTATATGAATGCTACAGGACATAAAGAAAAAGCAGAGGAGATTGAATCAACCTTAGATATGTTACTCCCAGATCCTGAGGGTAATCATGTTGTTGCCGTTGTAGAACTTAGCTATGGGATTATGCAACACCTTTTGGCTTATGGAATGGAAACCAAATACGGAAGACATCTGGACACTCATGTAGGATTGCCAAGGGAACTTCGCAAAGTCCACGAAATCGAAATAGCAGATAATTTTGAAGATATAGACTCATTAAGAGCCGGTAGATGGTATGGTTCTAAGGGGAACGGAGATGTTGTTGATAAGTGTTTAGAATATATCCAAAAAGCCAAGGAATGGGCAAATTTATGATATTAGAGAATTTAATTACATCAGTGAATAACGGGGAAAAATAATGATAGTAGAGGAATTTAAATTACCACTTATGGACTTCGTGGAAAGGGCAGATGAAATTCCCAACCTGCTTTCTGTGGTGTTATTCGGGTCTGTGGTGAAGGGAGACGTTTCTAAAAAAAGTGACATCGACATTTTACTCCTTTTTGATGCTGATCATAATCCTGAACTGGGAAAGGAAGCAGAGATTGCCAGGAAGATAGCGTCTGAAATCTCTGTTAAACACGATCTTAAGCATCCATTCTCCTTTACATTCGTTAACCAGAGGAGTATTGAGGATATGGACCCTGATTTCCTCTGGAACGTGGTGCGTGAAGGTGTCCTAATATGGAACAGGCTTGAGGACGAACTTATGAAGGAACCCCACCCCCTTTTGGAACCCATGGTACTGGTTAAATACACCACCAGGGACCTGGAGGAAAAGAATAAGAGAAAGCTCTTAAGAAAATTGTATTCTTCCAAAAAGAGGTTAATAAACAAAGATAAGGAGAGATTGGGGCAGGGTGTTCTTTTAACCAGTGCAGCCAAGTTTGATGAGCTTAAGGATCTTCTGGACGCTATCGGCGTATCCTACTCTGTTAAGAAGATCTGGTCACATTAATGTCACTGTGGTGACAAAAAAGAGAGATTCTATAAAAAAAATGTCATGTCGATGACAATTATGTAAGAGTCTCTACAATGTATAAAAATTGTGTTCAATCGTATGAAAAATTTGTTTATAATCATATAATTTTTTTTAGAAGAAATTATTTAAACTTCTTCAAAACCCGGTTTGCCACTTTCTTATAGTCTTTATCCCCAGCGGCTTTCCGGCGTGCTTTTTTTATGGGGTCGACTGCCCTTTCATCCCCCAGGTCTCCCAGGGCCCGGGTGGCTGCTACCTTCACTCCCCAATCTTCATCCTGGAGTAACTCGATTACGGGTTCTACGGCTTCCTTGTTTCCAATCTCTCCCAGGGCGAGGGCTGCAAATTTACGGACACTCCAGTCATCATCCTTCAGTGTTTCGATTAGGTTGCGGACTGCGCTTTCATCCCCTATATCCTTAAGGGCGTAAGTTGCGTATTTGCGTGCGTTACCTTCTTCCACCTTCAATTGCTCTATCAGGGGTTTGACTGCCGGTTCACCTATCTCTGCCAGGCTTTTAGCAGCTTGCAACCGGACTTCGGGGTCATCGTCGTTGAAGGTTTTTATCAGGGCATTCACTGCTGCATCATCCTTTACCGTGCTCAATGTCGTTGCTGCTTCCAATCTTTCCTCTTTGTCTCCACTTTCCAGTTTCTTGGTGAGTGTTTCTAAATTTAAATCCGTCATATCCATTACCTTTGAATAATTTTATTTGTGTAACCTTTAGCTGGTTAATTTACCACATATAATCGTTTAGCTGGTTGAAATTTATCCCGTTTGTTTAAATCCATATATGCCTTGGGTTTATTCTTATTATAAATTTTAATTTACTTACCTTTTTATCTAGTTTATGGTGGTATAGTAAATCTTCTTAATCTTCAACAGCTCTGACAATGAAGAATATCCCTATGAGGATATTAAAACACCAACATTGGTGATTAGCGCTCAAGACGATCCATTAGCTCTCCATGAGAATGCGCAAACCCTGGCGAAGAGAATCCCCAATTCCCAAATGTTGACTCTGCCAGATGGTGGCCATCCCTTTTTAGGGCATGATGAAGAGGTTAAATTGGAAATAGCGCAGTTTTTACAGGATAAAGGTATCAATATATAGATGAAATGTTATTCTAAAAATGATTTGGGAAAATTAAAGCGGATTAACTAATTCAGGCTTACTTCTTTTGGTTCATTATTTCCTAAACTGTTATAAACAGTGGTTGCAAACATTAGTTGTTGAGGAGATGTCTTCCGGTTAAAGCAATTTTCAGACCATCTCTATTTTAGGTGTAAATTAAAAATTCAGGTGAACCCCATGGAAACCTTACTAATCCCCGTAATTTTTATAACATAATGTCTGTTTCATGTAAAGTTTATCA
>DAQK01000051.1 GCA_002502855.1 Methanobacterium sp. UBA279 | reverse complement strand
CTAAAACACCACCCTCCTCGATATTGACATTTAAGTTCTTTAAAACTGCTACTTCGTTAAAATATTTGGAAACATTTTGAATTTCAATAAAATTCATTTTGATCACCTGTTTTAATCAGATCCACATAGCGGAATTTCACATTTCGGACATTTTGTATTTTTACAGGGTACTGCTTTAGTTTTAGGATGTTCATAACCACATTCTGGGCATTTACAGACTCTTGGAGGTCCCACTCCTAACCCTGTGCCGCCATAAGACCTTCTTTTTAACAATGAAATATCTTCACCGGATGTAACTGGTTCAATTTTTATATCACTGGACTGGCAGTCTGGACATTTATCGCGTTCTTTCTCGGGACTAAACCATTTAAATCCACATTTTTTACATGTATATCTATAATTATCTGTTGAATAATCTTCTCCAACAATAATTATCCTTTTTCCTTCGATTAAAGCTTGAGAAATCTTTTTTCGTGCCGAGACTAGAGTTCTGTGAAAGGTTGGTTGAGATATCCCCATGGATTCAGCGGACTTTTTTTGTTGAACATCCAGGTAATCTCTAAGCCTTAACGCTTCAAATTCGTCGATATTTAATTCTACAGGATTTAAATTATCCATATCTTCTTTTTCTGGTTTAAAACAGCGTATCTGTGGGTCCTGTGATATTCTTCTGAATCTACGAGGCCTTGGCATAGAATGAATATATATTCAAAATTAATATTTATAGTTTATGATATTGATTTCTTACTGGTTAAGTTTATCAAAGTAATCTCACACCTTGAACCCAGCCTCATAAGCGACCCCAATGTACCTGTACCCTGGAAAACGTAGAGATATCCTCCTTGATCTTCATATAACCCCCCGATATATGGAAAGGGTAAGCTAATGAAATAATTAAAAGGGAAAAACTGGCCCGCATGGGTATGGCCTGAAAGCTGCAGATCAATTCCAGCTTCCTTTGCAGCTTTAAATTCACTTGGTAAGTGATATAAAAGAATTGTGGGCTTATCTCTATCGAACCCTATTTTTGGAAGTGTCTTCTGCAAATATACTCTATCCCATGAGAAGGGTACACCCACTACTTGGAGGTCTCTGAAATTGAAAACATCATTACATAATATAGTAATAGGGGAAGCACCAGTAAAATTGGAGACCTCATCCCAGCCCTGATAGAAATCATGGTTACCCATCACAAATAATATTGGGACGGTGATCCTGTTGAAATCTTTTAAAATGTTTTGGTTGAGTTTTGATGATCCGTCAAACAAATCCCCGGTTATAAAGACAATATCTAGATTAAGACCTATTATCTTATCAATCATTCTTTTAATGAAGCCTTCTTTTCGTATTGGTCCAAGGTGAACATCACTGATCTGCACTGCCCGGACGTTTTTTTTCGATATTTAGAGGAATAGTTATCTCTTCTACCTTTAATCGAGTGACGTTGAATATTCATAGGCACTTACAATAAACGCAAATAGTAAAATGAGTGTCCCCGCGGTTTGAGCTGGTATATTTACGAAGTATTCCACTATTAAATATATGGCGAACATGATCAGGATGTAAACTGATGTCCCCATCCAGGCAGCCGAGGCTGCATACAACGCCCTTACTTGTAGGTTTGAAGAAAACCATAGTACCAATAAAGAAACAGGATGAGATATTGCTACAATTAAAAGAACGATGTAATATAATTCGGTTTGTGGTACGTTAAATGTAAAACTAAAACCTGCAAAAATGGCATAGTTTACGATTAAAGTTATAAAAAATTATGGTACTGTAGAAAATATAAGCCGGGAATTCTTCATATTAAGCTCTATTTAAAAAATGATTAATGTTAACTCCTTATTTTTTAACCACCCCGATTAGTGTGCCGTCAATTATGCAATCAAATTTTAATTGCTCATCCCAGCCGGCGTCCTTGAACATGTCCATGTAACATAACCCTATGAGTTTTCCATTCTCATTTAATATAGAACCCACCATTTCCTGTACTTCTTCAATTTTAACATTGGATTTTGGCATGCTAAGGCCGCCTAAAAGAGCCACCACATCCGCTTTTGGATCAGCTGGGTCGGTCAGTTGCATTCCCTGTGGTGTAAGTTCCATCTTACGGGCGCTATCTACGTCTGTTAGGGTAATATACACCGATTCTTTATCCCTAACTGAGTAGGCAAAAAGTTCTGCAAATGGGGTGCATACACCCGGTGCTCCTGCAAATGTTATCTTTTTCGCATCAGCTACTTCTTCTTTAAATGCCATTAAATTTCCAGTCAATCCTTTGAATTCTTTCACAGTTTCCATTCAAATCAATCCATCAATTTTTTATAAAAAAAGGCTCTGTAGAAAACATATAAATTTGTACATAAGCTAGTATCAACTAAGATGATCTATAGGTGTTTTGGTCGAAGCAATATCCATTAAAGCTTATTTATGCATTTAGAGTGCTAAAACATCTTTACGGTCTTATAATCACGAATATTTCAAAGCATTAAAATTTCATCATCAACTTTTGATGATGATTTCTACAGAGCCAAATTAAAATAAAAAGGATATTAAAAATTAAATTATAGATGTTTCTGGCAAAAGCTTAACCAGTGTATAGTCATACATCATCGATTTACGTATTTCAGAAACATCCGCCAGGCGGTAATCATTCACCACCACTTCCCCCACCTGATTATGATATTTATCATAATTTAATTTAACTCTTACCCCATCTAACTGGCTTACCACTGGCGCTGGTGAGTAAACCTGCTTAATAGCGGGAACCTGGTATTCTATCTCCGTTTTTACCAGGATAGAGGACACTATAGGTGGATCATCAGCCATGTCCAATCTCTTCTGGTCAAGTATTCCCTCCACCGCATCTACCAGATTTCTAAGGGCTCTGATATTTTCTCCCCTCTTCAATCTCCGGGGAATTCTTCCCAAACCATTGATATAGGCATCAGCACCTGGTATGTCCTTTACATCAATTTCTGGAGCTCCAGTAACCACCACCGGTATCTCGATGTCATCAAACAGGTGTGTTTTATTCAGGATACACTCCCGGAAGCTTCCCAGGGCAAAGACAGCCAGGTCATGTTCCTCAATGAGTCTCTTCTCATCTTCAGAGATCCGGCTGATACCCTTACCAGCACCTCTCTGCAGTCCGATCATGTTGTCTTTAGCCCCGTAACGTCTCAGGTACTCTGAAATGTCGCAGGCAGAATGGGGGAGGTGCTGCCGGGCCAGAGTGGGCGAGACGATGGCTATCTCAGTCCCGGCCATGGGTGCTACTTTTATTTTTCCCAGGAGTTCCTTGGCCTTCTCCTCAACTTTACCCACATCTTCTATGGGGACTGCCAGGGTTAAAACCAGATCCATCTGGCTTACAGTTTCCTGAAGAACGAAACCACCCAGGTCCTCGATAAGTTCCACCATTTCCTCATGTTTATGGATTCCACCAGTGTAAGTCAATGTTTCATACATATACGATTCTCCAGAATTTCATATCTCATTCTAGCTCTCTTGACCGGGTTTAGTGGGGCGTTACTGTGTGATGGTAATTCAACCGCCCTTTCACCGGTTTCTTCTAATTCTCTTTTTAATTCTTCCTTTAAGTAATCGGGGTAAATTAAGAAATCACAGGAATCATCGGTAACTATGGTAAATCCCATGTCTTCTGCAATGTCCCTTAAAAAATGGGAATAAACTTTAATCTTTATTTTTTTGTTCTCATCCCTTTTCTGGTTTGATATCCCTTTACTCAAATTTTTTCCCAGTGGTTCTGTACCTAACCTGTTGGAGACTAATTTTATACTGTCCTCGATCTGGTTGAAGGTGTTTAATTTCAGTTTAATAAATTCAGTAGAGGTATCATCATGAGTTTTCGTCTCGGATAGAACCACTGCTACATCCACATCCCTATAAACTCCGTCCTTGATTATCTGGAACTGGGAAACCCCTGCGAGTCGTAATATTTCCTGACACATGGGTGTGGTGGCTATTTTCATCATATCTACCGGGATTAATCCTTTATGTTTATCATTTGTAATATTTATTATATGCCTAATAAATTTAATAAATTAACCACCAATACTGGTTTGCTAAAATTTATTTATGGTAAATTATTTTCCACTTTAAATCCACACAGACGCAAAAAACCGGCTTAAATAAATTTTTTTCTGGTAATTAAGATTTTCACCAAAGACTTATATATTTTGTTTAACAAAAAAGTAATACAAGACCGCTTTATGTTGGTCTAAGGATGTGAATGAATTGTTTAGAACAGATGAAGGTCCGAAGACTGCTCCCATTCAAGAGGGAGAGGAATACGAAGTAAGAATTGAAGATGTAGGTAAAGAAGGCGACGGTATAACCAGAATTGAAGGTTTTGTTGTATTTGTGCCTGATACAAAAGTAGGTGACGAGGTAAAAGTAAGGATAACCTCTGTAAGAAGGAGATTTGCTTTCGCTGAGAAAGTATAGGGATTATATAACAGTTTAGCAGTATCTATCGAATTTTCATCAAATTAACCAGTTATCCAAGTACAGTAAATTAAATTTTTTATTTTTTTTAATTCTATTTTGTTTTGGTGCCTTTTATGAGAGTTTCCCTAAGTTTAGATAGGTCCTATTCTGAAGATGTAGCAATTATGGTAGATGCACTCCGAGCCAGCGCAACCATAACCACCGCACTCGAGAGTTTCAAAACAGTTATCCCGGTCAGGGGAATCGATGAAGCAGTGATCCAGGCAAAAAAACACGAAGCGGTCCTGGCAGGTGAAAGAGAAGGGGCAAAGATAGAAGGATTTGATGTGGGCAATTCTCCTGTGGATATAAGGAATTTCCAGGGAGATGTTTTGGTCCTCACCACGTCCAATGGGACCCGGATACTGGAGGATATATCTGCTTCCACCATACTCATCGGCTCATTTTTAAACGCCCAGGCAGTAGCATCTAAAGCATTAAAGCTTGCAAAAACCCATATAGAAGTGGTGATGGCCGGAGTAAATGGAAAATTTGTCATAGAAGATTTTTTATCAGCTGGAGAAATAATCATCAATTTACAGGACCATGAACTGGCTGAAGAAGCTTTAGCAGCCGTGATGGCATCTACTGACCCGGAAAAGGTGGATGATGCCGTGCTAAACTCCAGCTCTGCCCTCCGCCTCCGTGCTTTAGGACTGGAAAAGGACATCCAATTTTCACTCAAGAGAAATATATATAAGACAGTTCCCATCTACAAAGATGGAATCATAACAAAAATTTAAAAATGATCGTATGGAATTTGAATCGGATAAAAAAGATCACAAGGAAACTGAATCGGGTGACAAAGATTACACAAAACCTGAATCAGGTAACAAAGATTATATAGAATTTGAATCGGGTAACAAAAACTACACGAAACTTGAATCAAATAAAAAATATCACACAGAACCTGAACCAGTCAAAGAACCATCACTCAAGATTATAGGCACAGCACACGTTTCTGATGAAAGTGTAAAGGAAGTAAGAGAAACTATTCTTGAAACCAGGCCGGATGTGGTGGCTGTTGAGTTAGATCTAAACCGCCTGCAAAACCTCAAAATGGAGACAGCTGGCCAAAAGCAGGATAAAAAATTGAACATCAGGGAAATAATAAAAAGTGACCAGTTAACTGCGTTTCTCGCCAGTGGTTTCCTTTCCTACATGCAGAAAAAGATCGGTGACGAGATGGGGGTTAAACCCGGGGCAGAGATGCTGGCCGCAGTTTCCGCCGCTGAAGAAGTGGGGGCCAGTATTGCCCTCATAGACCGGGACATCCAGATCACACTTAAAAGAGCCCTCAACCAGATGAGCTTCTGGGAGAAGATGAAGTTCGCCTATGGCCTCATCGCCTCATTCTTCGCCAGTGACGAAGACCTGGAAGACATCGAAAAGATAAAAGAGGGTGACACACTGGCCGAGGTTATGGAATACTTCAAGGACATGTCCCCCCAGGCATACCACGTGCTGGTGGATGAAAGGGATGCCTACATGGCCCGTATGCTACTGGATTTGCCCGAAGGACGGGTGGTTGCCGTGGTAGGGGCCGGGCATCAAAGTGGAATTAAAGATTATATGAGCCACCCCGAGAAGATACCAGAAATAACCGAGCTATTAAAAATCGAAGTACCCAAGGTATCCATCACTAAACTATTGGTATTTGCCATACCGGTAATATTCATCGTCATATTTCTCATGGCCTTCTTAAACGGGATAAATATCAACATGGGCCTCCTGCAATTCGTACTATTAACCGGGGGATTGGGGTTTATAGGTACCCTAGTTGCCGGTGGCAAGATTTATTCTGCATTAACCGCTTTTGTCGTGTCACCTGTAACTGTTATACACCCTTTACTCGCTTCAGGATGGTTTGCCGGTATCATGGAGGCTAAATTAAGGAAAGTTTCCATGGATGACCTGGTGGAACTCCCTAAATGTGAAAGTCTCCGGGAGATGTGGGAGAATAAATTATTCAGGGTGCTGCTGGTGGTGGTGGGGGCCAACATTGGTACCATCATCGGCACATTCATAGCCATACCCAACGTGTTATGGCCCCTTATAAGTAAATTGATAGGATATTAATTCAGTTATATAGACCATGTATCCACTTAAATATAGGTTAAAACCATGTATCTGATATTCAGATGTAATTGTGGCCGGGCAATTTATGCCAAAGAAGGTGCCAAACAGAAAACATGTGTCTGTGGGAGGACTTGGAAAGTGAAAGACAGGAAGATCTTGAAAAAAGCACCTGATGCTGAGACTGCTGCAGAAATGGTCAGAAAATTGCAGGAAGAGAAATATGGTGGTGGAGTTTTCACCACTGCCGATAAAATACGTTGATTCTATTTTTAGTAAACAGGGTGTCTGATTTAGTGTG
>DAQK01000021.1 GCA_002502855.1 Methanobacterium sp. UBA279 | reverse complement strand
TAACTTTTATCAACAAAAACCAATTTTACCCAATTAATATTTGGAAAAAAAAATTGATGAGAAAAATGTAGACGTGTTGATTAAATAAGAAGAAAGAATTAAATGAATTTGTAAGAAACTCAGATAATGAAAAAGGATCATTAAAACATTTTTCTTATATTTTTTATTTTAGTCTTTTTAGAATCATATTCAAGAATTTAATCAGCGTTTAATGGAGTTGTTATGTATGGTATTTATGAGAGGAGCAGAATTCATACTTGGCTTTTTCGCTTTATTAATATTAGTCAATTTAGATGACTACCTATTAATTACTCCCATGCTATTTATTTGTTCTATACTTTTTGTTACAGGTACATTTGATTTATTAAATCATAGGAATATTTCTCATTTGATATTTGTTTCACTAATATTAGTGATATTTGGGTTGGTAAGTTACATTCTGCTATCTTCCAATAATTATGTGACAATACGGGATTGGCTTACCATCATTGGGATTTCAATAATGATATTTGGAGGAGTTATGTTTCGAGTTAGAGAGTGGAACAAACTGAAAAAAGCATGATAATTTCAAACCTGAATTGTGTATATTATAGACCCAGAAAGTGTTATTAATACATATTGGTACTGTTTTATCTGGAAATAGTTTCTCTGGGAATTATTTAACGGATTCATCTAGTGTGGATACTGGTGAGGTGGTGATGCCAGTACGATTTATAGTTGTGAACCCGCTGCCTTAGCAACCATCTTAAAAAAATTAGGAATATATGCTACTGAAGCTGAATTAGCTCAGAAAGCAGGAACTGATTATATGTGGCTTTGTTTGATCCTAACTTTAGGAAAATGAAATAAATGATTATAATTATATATTTTAGGGAGGTTTGAATGTGTCTAGAAATAATATTATTGTATTGATAGTTTTTATGGTCATTGGTGTTTTAGGACTTGGATTTTTAGTTTATAGCAGTGTCAATATGCTAGCAAACACTATTTTGATTGATGAGGATGATAATGATGTGAATGGTGTATCTACTTATTCAGGAAATGGTGTTAGTTTTGATTATCCTAAAGCATGGGTTTTAGATGAAAGTTCCTATGGACTTGTTTCTGGAACTAAAATTGTCTCAGTGCAAAAAATCAGCTCAGAAAATGAAAAGGCCCCATCATTCCAGGTCACAATAGTACCAGATGCAACAGGACATGGAAGCATCAGATCGTTTTTTGAGGGCTCAAATTCCCAATTAATCCAAAATAAGACTATACACTTAGACAATACAAATACTACAGTAGTTTTGTTCACATATATGGATCCAAATTTTGGGAAAAGGGAAATGATGGAAATAAATCTTGTAAAAAAAGGTTATCAGTATTTATTGTTATTTGAAACTTCAGAATCGGATTTTGATAAAGAAAAACCGAATTTCGATATGATACTTAACAGTTTCAAAACTAGCTGAATCATATAAAAGGATATCTACTTTACTGACATCCTTGGATACAGATTCTATAAGTAGTAAACTGGAGAAAAAGTCAGAAACAAACAAAATGACGATTTTTATATAATATAAAATATATAGTAGTCGTCATGGAAAACTTAACATGAAATAATATCTGACAGTTATAAAAAAGGATGTAGAACTGTCAATTCTTAAAATAAGAATATCAGGACAGTATTCGAAAAAACTGTTAATGCTAAATTTTTAATGTCGCACACTATATAATATTTATGTTTGATTTAAGTGATTACCTTTACTTAGCAGCTGGTTTGAGTTTTTTACTCGCCAGTTTTTTAAATTTACGTCAATACAAGAAAAATCCCATAAAGTATAAGAATGAACGTTCAGCGGCTATTTTATTATTTATAGCAGGAGTTCTTTCTCTTTCTAGTGTTGCCTTAGCATATTTTTATGGAGTGTAAACAAGACTCCAATAATGAAATTTTAGTAATAAAAAATTTAGCTAAAATTTTCTTTTGTATAAACATCAAATTATTAAATCTAATTAACTTCTAATTTTATAATGAAAAACTTAGATTATATTTGAATTCATGAAATTATGTAACGGTGATTTTATAAAAGTTGAGAAAACTAAGCGATTCATAGTTTATGTGGGTATCGATGATACCGATTCCAATAGGGGAATGTGCACTACCTATGTAAGTGCTGTATTACTGGATGAACTGAAAAGTTACGGTTATCCTATCATTGGTTATCCCCGTTTGATCCGTTTAAACCCCTTTGCCAGGTATAAAACCCGGGGTAACGGGGCTGTTTCATTCAAAGTACTGGTTAAATCCGAAAAGGAATATGGGGAAGTTAAAAATATTATCTTAGACCGGGTGGAAGAGTTATCACACCTCCAAGAAGAAAACACTAACCCGGGAGTTGTATTTTTTAAAGTAGAAGTTGATGAATCCAATGTTGAAGTTGATAAATCGAACGATGGATTTGATGAATCAAGTACAGATGATTTAAAGCTAAAATTACCACCTGAACTTGAAGCCTACGCCGTTGAAACCATAGAAAACATCGTCACCATAAAAGATGCCGAGAGACTGGCGGATAAGATAGGGGCGGAGATCTACAAATTCAAAAAGGGAAGGGGTATCATCGGTGCCCTGGCAGCTATAGGAGCTCCCCTGGATGATAGGACATTTGAATTTTTAGCTTACCGGATCCCTGATAATTATGGTACGAAGAGGAGATTGAACTACCAGTCCATCCTGGAGATGGATGAGAAAACCTATCCCTCCACCTTCGACAACCTAGATAGAAACGAAGATTACATCGCCATCGAACCCCACACACCCTGCCCCATACTCTATGGTATAAGGGGAGAAACCCCTGATGCTGTAGTAGAAGCCCATAACCTGGTAGAGGCATGCGAACCCGTGGAGAGGACCGCTGTCTTCTTGACCAACCAGCACACAGACCAGCACCTG
Organism: Methanobacterium sp. UBA279; assembly: GCA_002502855.1. GTDB lineage: Archaea > Methanobacteriota > Methanobacteria > Methanobacteriales > Methanobacteriaceae > Methanobacterium_A. The sequence continues at coordinate 65,409 of DAQK01000021.1, read as the reverse complement.
GTCCCCATTGATAATATCTCCCAGATGGAGAAGTGTAAATGCTACATAGTGAGTGGGAAAGTGGCAAATACACCACATGCTATCGGGGGCGGTCATGTTATCCTGTCTTTAGAGGATGACTCTGGAAGCATCGAATGCGCGGCCTACGAGCCCACCAAAGGGTTCCGGGACGTCTTCAGACAGTTAAGAAAAGGGGATAAGATAAAAGTTTACGGTGGAATTGGAGAGAAAGGAACCCTTAATGTGGAAAAATTTGAGTTATTAAAGCTTGCAAAGGATTACGAAGAAGTTAACCCCCTGTGTGAATGTGGTAAACGGATGAAATCCGCTGGAAAGGACCAGGGCTTTAAATGTGTAAAGTGCGGGCGGAAACTCAAGGACGGAAGCAAAGTCCAGGTTGAAATAGAAAGGGGTGTTCAAGAAGGTTTCTATGAAGTTCCCCCCATGGCACGGAGACACCTGAGCAAGCCGCTCATAAGGGTATCAAACTAGAGATAAATGTCGATAACCATGATCACTTCAAAATTCACGGAATTCATAGTGTCCACGAGCTACGACCAGCTCCCAGATGATGTGATCCAGAAGGCCAAGGAATGTTTCACCGATTTTGTGGGTGTGGCTTTAAGGGGATCTGAGACTGAAAGCGGTGAAGCAGTTAAAAACATCATCCGACCAGGTGGTGAGTCAACGGTCATTGGCCAGGGACGATCCACCCCTATGGAAGCCGGACTGGCTAATGGAATATTTGCCCATTCAATGGACCTGGATGACGGCCATCGCCTGGCTATGCTCCATCCCGGGGCGTGTGTAATACCTGCTGCCCTTTCCATGTGCGAAGCTGAGAATCGGACTGGTAAGGAATTGATTGAATCCATCGTGGTGGGTTATCAGGTGGCCATAGCACTGGGTATGATGGTCAACCCAGGACACCGCAGCAGGGGCTTTCACAGCACAGGCACCTGCGGGACACTGGGAGCAGCCTCAGCCGCTTGCAAAGCCATGGATCTAAGTGAAACACAAATTACCAATGCATTGGGACTGGCGGGTACCCAGGCGGCCGGTCTCTTAGAATCAGACCACTCAGGCTCCATGGGTAAACATCTGCACGCCGGTAGGGCAGCCCAATCAGGTATTTTATCTGCATTACTTGCCAGGAATGGTTTCACCGGTGCTGAAACTATTCTGGAAGGTGATGAAGGCTTCCTGAAAGCAATGACTGATATTGATCCCTATACAATGGCTCATGTTCACCCCCATGAAACTGATCTGCCTATGGAAAATTATCACATTTCAGATGTCTACTTCAAGATCTACCCTGTCTGCAGGCATCTGCACTCCAGCATCGATGCACTGCTTGAGATCGTAGAGGAAAAACAGCCTGAACTGGAAGAAATTGAAAAGATAACCGTGAACACCTATAAAATAGCTGCTGAACACGATGATTACCATCCCACCAGTACTGAGGCCCTGAGGCAGAGTTTACCCGTTTCCATGGCGGTTGCGCTTCTAAACCATTATCAGGAGACTGGTGACTTGATTGAATTCAGTTATTCTCCCCGAAATCAGAAGAGAATAGATAGCATATCTGGGAAAATCCAGATAAAGGTAGATTCTAACCTGGATAAGCAGTACCCTCAAAGTAGACCATCTGAAGTTACAATATTTACTGAGAAAGGCATATATAAAAATAAAGTAGATTTGCCCCATGGTGAACCGGAAAATCCCCTTAAACAGGGCGTAGAGTGGAAGTTCAGGAATTTAAACCCGGATGTGGATGCCCGAGTCCTGAATGTGATTGGAAACATGGATTCCTACCCGGACGTGAGGCAATTTATGGGTGATCTTAATTCATTTTTAAAAATCTAAATTCATTTTTAGTATACTAATAAGATTTATTATAGAGAGTTTCATTCTTATATGTTGACAAGATTTAATTAGGAGATTTAATTTTTGGGAGTGGATTAATTGCGATCAACGGATTTTCTAAAGACACTGGGAATAGATAAAAGGGATGGGATCGAGGAATCTAAGCTCAGATTCCCAGATGGTGCCCAGTACCGCTTCGAAGTGCCGGGTATCCAGAAACCAGAGGCTATGGCTTCTCTCCTGGATGCCTCTAATGATTATGATGTTACCGTGCACCGGGTAACCCAGACCAAGGGTATCATGCTTCTAACCGATTCTGAGATAGAAGAGATGGTAGAGATGGCTCAGGCTGCTAAGATAGGGCTCTTTTTAAGCGTTGGTCCCCGGGCTACCTATGATACCAGCGCTTCTGCCCAGACCAGGGAAGGCGCACGGATAGGATACCGGTTAAGGGGATATGATAACCTGTTATACGCTGTAGAGGATGTTAAAAGAGCGGCAGAGTTGGGTGTCCGAGGGATATTGCTCTATGACGAAGGGCTCCTGTGGGTTTTGGGGAAGATGAGGAAGGCGGGTGAACTGCCCTGGAATATGCACTTCAAGGTTTCTGCGCATACCGGCCACGGCAATCCTGCTTCTGCGAAGTTGTTGGAGGAGATAGGTGCCGATTCATTCAATCCGGTACGTGACCTGCAGATTAACATGTTGGCCACGCTTAGAAGTGCTATTAAAATATCCATCGACATTCACACGGAAAATCCGAAATCATCAGGAGGTTTCATTAGGCACTACGAGGTTCCGGACATCATAAGGGTAGCTTCACCGGTTTATCTTAAAACCGGAGGGTCGATAGCCAAACAGCACAGCCATGACACCACCACGAAAGAGGCTTCAGAGCGTATCCGGCAGGTATATCTGGTTAAGAATATGATTGAACGCTATTATCCAGAAGCAGAAACATCTGAAGTAGGGGTAAAGGATCTGGCTATCCCTGAATGAAGTTGAGGTCTATATGAATGAGTTATTTTTTTCAAAATATGGAAAGGAGAGTATGAATTTAATCAACCAGGTTAAAAACGCAGTTGTAAATGCCAGCACGGAATTCCGCCCGGATCAGTTCAATGCTTACCGGAAAGCCCTTGAAGATGAAACCAATCCACGTGCTTCATGGATTCTGGAGCTTTTAATTGAAAACGCGGAGTTAGCCCATGAAAATAGGGTTCCGCTGTGTGATGATACGGGTATTCCCCATGTACTGGTGGAAGTGGGAGAAGACGCAGTTCTACCTAGAAATTTTATAGGGAAAGTAAGGGAAGGCATAAAGGTGGGATTAAGGGAACTCCCGGGAAGACCCATGGCCGTGAAAGGTGATGATTTGGAGAGGATTGAGCAAAAAAAAGGCCTCTATGATGACCCGGGAAAAGTTTCAGCCCCCCCATTCATATTCGATGAACTCGATCCAGAAGAGGGTGGGGATAAAATAAGAATAAATATTCTCATGTTGGGTGGAGGTCCGGAAATAAGGGCCAGCACCTACCGGGTTTTCCATCAGCGGGATCATCGTGAAATATTTAAGCATGTAACAGACTGGATGAAGTCAGAACTTCCCAGGTTAGGCTGCACCCCCTGTATACCTGCTGTGGGTGTTGGTAGAACCCATTTTGAGGCTTCAGCTTTGATGTTGAAGGCCATGGCCTATGGTAACTTGGATATACAATCAGAGTTGGAGGGTGACCTAACCAAAACTATAAATAGTTTGGATATAGGTGCTTTAAACATGGGCGGTTCGGTAACTGTTCTGGGTTCTCTTATAAATATAGGACCTCAAAGGGCAAGTGGAGTTCGTATAGTTTGTATGAGGCCCTGTTGTTGCGTTGAACCAAGAGTATCATCATTTGATTTATATCTCTAACAATAAAACCCTTTAACATAACTTGGAGTGGAGATTTATGGCCATTGGAAGAAAAGGTATAGAAGAATTGCTTAAATATATGAACCCTAAATGGAAAACTTCCATAACCAAAGTGGAGCCCAACCGGATCGTTACCCGGGGCTACCCGCAGGAAAACCTCATTGGAAATTTATCCTTCCCTGAAATGGTTTATCTACTTATAAATGGCAATAAACCTGCTGAAAATGAATCGAAGATGTTTGAAGCCGTGCTGGTCTCTTTCTGTGACCATGGGACTACCCCCCCGAGCACCCAGGTGGCCCGGCTCATGGCCTCCACCGGATCTCCGTTGAATACCTGTGTATCCGGGGGGTTGATGGCCTTTGGAAAACATCATGCCGGAGCTCTGGAGCAGTGTATGAAACTCCTCCAGGAAACAGTTAAAAACAGTGTGGAAAAAGAGGCAGGTACAGGTGAAATGACTACCGGTACCATTGAGTCGCCTAAAGACGTCAAGATCATGGCATATCAACTGGTTGAAGAATTTCTGGAAAATAATAAGAAAATACCGGGTTATGGGCATCGTTACCATGAGGAAGACCCCAGGGCACCTAGACTTCTGGAACTGGCCAAGGAATATGGATTGTATGGTATCCACACCCAGCTGGCCATGGCCCTGCAGGAAATTTTATTTGAAAGGAAGAACATCCTTATGAATGTGGATGGGGCTAATGCCGGGATTTTATCAGATATGGGATTTAAATGGCAGATTGGCGCGGGAATTTTCATGATAGGAAGACTTCCAGCCCTGATTTCCCATGTTAATGAGGAGCAAATGCAGGAATCCCCCTTCAGAAAATTCATAGAGTCTGATGAGATCTGCTACGATGATGTGGAGGAAAGAAACCCATAAGTAGGGATATTATAATTTTTTCATCTTCTTTGGATGGAAGGACAAACATTCCCCTATTTAAAAAAATGATCAGTCCATTAATATCATAATGATCGATCATTACAAAATAAGTATATATTATATAATTATAAGCTAGATTATAAATCAGGAGGCTTAAAAAGGGTGATCCATTCATTATATTCCATTTAAACCCTCCAATTAACTCAGATCAAAATGGCCAAATATATATATGATAAAAATTTGACAAGTATAATATAGCATTCATAATCTTTAGTAGTTTGAGAGAATACAAAATGATTATTACGATGGGCCAAAATATGCTATTTAGGCTAAAGAGGTGTTAAATTGGATAAAAAAGTTATTGCTTTCTTTGTATTTCTAATTGGGTGGGTTGTGTGGTGTACAATAGTGACTGTACTTAATTTTTTGGTATAAGTCTTGGTGCTTGAAGAATTCACACCTAATATTAAGTGAAATTTAAACATCCCATAACTGTGTTTAGTTTAAAAATACACGAGCAATGCCTATTACATTAATAAACAATTCTAATAAAATTTCTAATATTATTAGACTCAACTTACTTGAACTATCCTTCAATCATTAAAATTAAAAAGAAACACACTGGTTAAAAAATAACGTTTAAATGAGATTTAGATAGAAATCTGTTTTCAATGTTATTTTTTAATTGTGTGCAGGGTAATAAAATTTGAATGGCCAGAAAAAAGCAGTGAATCCAATATTTACCTGTACATAAAGTGATATGGACTTAAACTAAGTGGACGAAGGCCAGATTAAAATAGTAAAACATATATATACTGATCCATAAATTCTGAATAATGTGGTGATTCAAATGATTACGATATCAGAAGCTATTACTACCATAAAAAAAGCTGAAAATGATGCTAAAAAGCTTCTAGAGGATGCGAAACAACGTTCTTCCGAAATAATAAAGGAAGCAAACCAAGTATCAGTCAGTATCGTGGAAAAAACAAGGGAAGATGCCAACGAACGATCCAAACAGATCATTTTCGAAGCTGAGAATAAGGCCAAAATTGAGGCAAACAGAATATTAAAAGAAACAGAAGATGAAGTTTCCAATATTAAAGCCAAAACCACCGATAAAATTGATGAAGCCGCCACTGTCATAATTGATAACATCCTTTAATGTATATATAGTGATGCTCATGTTTAGACCAGCCAGAATGCGCAAGCTTGAAATTATTACCTTGGATGATTATTCTGATTCTCTAATAAGTGCACTACACGAGGCATCAGTGGTACAAATCCATGACATATCAGATAGGGTTAAAGAAGACCTTGAATGGCGTGGAATATTTGAATCATCTCGTATCAGTCCCCATGCCCCTGAAGTAAGTTCTCTTTTGATGAGAATAACCAACATCACTGATTTTTGGAAAAGTATTAAAAAAGAGAAAGTCACCCCTTTGCAGATGATTGAAGGGTTTATAAGTCCAAAATTACCTGAAAAAAAGAAAGTTGATAAATTAGATAAAGAACTATTACTTGAAAACGCAACTACAACGATTGAAACCGTAGAACCAGAAACCCAGACCATACAGAAGAGATTGGAACAACTGGAATTTGATAGAAACCAGCTCGAATCAGATTTCAACTCCCTGCAAAGTTTGGAATTTTTGGATCTGGACGTATCTGATCTGGTAGACACTGAGCATGTATCTATAACATCCGGGAAAGTTGCTTTAGAAGTTTATCCAAAGTTTAAAAGCGAGTTAGAGGAATTAACTGACAAAATAATCATATTAGAAGGTGAAATTCCGGAAGAAACAAAAAGAACAGTGGTTATAGTTATCCTGAAGAAATACAGGGATGATCTCACCAAACTTCTAAGGAAGTTTGAGTTTGAGAAATTCGATGTTTCCAGATTATCTGGAAAACCAAAAGAAGCCATAATAAATGTTAAAACCCAACTTGAAAATGTAGAAAAAGAAAAAGAGGATTTATTTCTAGCCGTCGGGGATATAGCTCGGAAATGGCAGGAAAAATTTCTGGTTCTAAAGGAACAGCTTGAAATTGAAAGACAAAGGGCAGAAATTTTCTCATCTTTTGCCAAAACAGATAAAACATACCTGTTAGAGGGATGGGTGCGGGAGAAGGATTTGGACCAAGCACTGGAAGTTATAAAAGAATCTACAGAAGGTCACTCCATCGTTGATGTTAAAAACCCAGACGGAGAAGATAAAATTCCAGTTCATCTGGACAACCCCGGTTTCGCCAAACCCTTTGAGTTCCTGACCAAAATGTATTCCCCACCACAGTACAATGAATTAGATCCCACCATAATATTGGCATTAGTATTCCCCTTTTTCTTTGGATTCTGTCTTACAGATGGATTATACGGTATATTCGATTTGTTAATAGGTACATTTCTTATTTTTGGCCTGGGTAAAAAAAATAAAGTTATGAGTGACTTTGGATTTGTCCTTATTGCCTGTGGAATTTGGACTTTACCAATGGCTCTGATAACCAATGGTCTTATGGGGGATCTGCTCCCTACCTATCTGGGTATATCACTTCCAACTGTGATTGGATCTGTTGATGCATTTGTAAATCCTCAAAATATTTTGATACTGGCTCTGCTGTGTGGAATAATATATACCATACTAGGATTCGCTCTAGGAGCCTATAATAACCTACATAAAGGTGCCGTTAAAGAGGCCATTGGTGATCAAATTTGCTGGCTGATCCTAATACTGGGCATTCTCCTGGTAGGTGCCGCTTACCTAACCAATGCATTTACCATCTATATTGGAGTAGGAGTAGCAGTAGTCGGGCTGGTCATACTTGTCTATCATAACGGAGCATTTGGACTCATGGATGTAATGGGTTTAGTGGGACAAGTTTTCTCCTTTTCTAGGTTGCTGGCAGCGTGTCTGGCCACTGGTGGAATGGCAATGGCTATCAACATCGTCGCCTTTAAAGTGGTAGGGATGATTCCAGTACTTGGGGTGATCCTAACCGCATTGATCCTGATAGTAATGCATCCTATAAACTCTATGATCCAAACTCTGGGTGCTTTCATACAATCTCTGCGTTTGCATTATGTGGAGTTTTTCAGCCAGTTTTATACAGGGCAGGGAATGAAATTCAGGCCATTTAGAGCGAAAAGAAAGATTACCACGTTGGAATAACCACTAAAACTAGCCAAAATTTTGGTGTATGTATAAAATTCATGTATAATAATTAAAAAAAACAATGATGTGTTAAAAAAAATGATATGAGGTGAAAAAATGGTTGAAATTTCATTAGGAGCAGCATTAGTAGCAATAGGTGCAGGTTTAGCCATAGGAATCGCAGGTTCATTGTCTGGTTTAGGACAGGGTCAAGTGGCCGCCACTTCTGTGGGGGCAGTAGCCGAAAGGAAAGAATTCTTTTCCCAAGGTATCATATTTACAGCCCTACCAGAAACTCAGGCAATATACGGTTTCCTGATTGGTTTACTGTTAATAGTGTTCTCCGGAATGATGAGTGGACAGGCTGTTCAGACCAATTTTGGTATTTTAGCCATAGGTGCAGGTTTAGCTATCGGTGTTGCTGCCGCAGGTTCTTCACTAGGTCAAGCTAACGCAGCATCAGCAAGTGTAGGTGCAGTAGTTGAAGAACCAGAGATGTTCTCCCAAGGTGTGGTATTCACCGCTTTACCAGAAACTCAAGCTATATACGGTTTCCTGATAGCTCTGTTACTGATTGTATTCTCAGGAGTAATGGGATAATACGCATTGCGAATTATTCCCACCTCCATATGAGGAACTCTTTCAAAACTAATGGATATTCGGTGACAATTTATTAAGAGTATAGGGGATAAGTGGAAAAATGAGTTCAGAAGCAGCAGGAAAGATAGTGGAAAGTATACTTACCGATTCCCAAAAAAAGGCCGACCAAATAATAAAGGAAGCAGAAGAGAGAGCCACTGAGATCACAGAACAGGGAAAAGTGAATGCACAGAAAGAAGAGAATACTATCATTGAGAATGCTAATAAAGAAGCAGAAATACGGAAACAACAGATTATATCAGATGCAAAACTGAATTCAAAAAGAAAGATACTGGAAGCAAGAGAAGAACTAGTGGCAGCTGCCTTCAAAAAGGCCATTGAAGAGTTCGGGAAAATTGCATCTGGTGAGTCAGAAGATTACATACAATCCCTCACTGATCTGACTGAAGAGGCTTCTCTGGAGATTGGCGGAGGAAACCTGGAAATCTTTGTGAAGGAAGATGATATCAAAAAGATAGAACCTTCCTTAAGCAATTTAGAGATAGTAGTATCTGAAGCAACCGGTAATAAAACCACCCTGAGTATGGGGGGAACAACGGATACCATCGGGGGAGTGATTGTAAAAACTGCAGATGGTAACGTCGAGGTCAACAATACCATTGAGGCGAGAATGGAGCGTTTCAGAGGACTACTTAGATTAGAGGTTGCTAAGGTTTTATTTAAATAAAGGAGAGATAGGATGGCTGACGTTAGCCCGGATTTATTTATGATTATAATCCTCGGAGCAATAATAACAGCGATAATTGTTGTTCTGGTAACAACCAGACAATTCTTCCAATTTGCTCCTTACGCATATCCCAATGCAAGAGTAATGGCTAGGAAAGCGAATTTGCTGGATCGAAAACAGATGATGGAAATAATAGATGCAAAAAGACCGGAAGAAGCATTTATACTGGTGGAAGAGGTACCAGAGTACAAAAAATATATGGATAAATTCCCCTTCGAGAAAGCAATGGATATGCAACTGGCAGAAACCCATGAATTAATCGTCAGGATTTCTCCCAAAAAATTTAAAGAATTTTTCGAAGTACAACTCAGTAGATGGGACGTTCAAAATATTAAGACCATTTTAGTAGCTAAAGAAATGGAAGTTGACGTTGAGGAGATAAAGGACTCTATAATACCCTTTGGAAGACTCAAAAAGGATGTTTTAAATAGATTAATTGATTCCGAAAACATCGACGAAGTTGCAGAAGCTCTGAAAGATACCGAGTATCATGAAATCGTACAAGAAGCCATACCTCTATACCGGGAAAAGGGACTAATCCTACCACTGGAAACATCCCTGGACAAATATTATTTCGAAAAATTACTGGAAACAGTTCCAGACACATCTAAAAATAAAGATATAGAAGCTCTAAACTCCATGATCAGCACCAATATAGATATAATCAATCTCATGATAATTCTACGTTCCCGGGTTGACGGTCTAGAGTTCAAGGATATAGAGGACTACCTAATCCCAGGAGGTCATCAACTGAATGAATGGAAACTTAAAGATCTTTTGGATGCTGAAAAAATGCTTGACTTCGTAAGTCTGCTGGAGGGAACGGATTATGCTGATGTGATCAGGGATAACCTTCCTGAATACGAAAAAACAGGTTCCATATCCACTTTAGAATCCGCATTAGATAGATACAACATTGAACTCGGTATAATTTTATCTAAAACCAGACCTTCTACTATAGGACCTATGATGAACTTCTTAGCCAGTAAAGAAATCGAAATAAAAAATTTGAAGGTAATATTACGTGCCAAGCAAGAGGGCTTCACTCCTAAAGTCATAACTCAAATGGTACCCGGGGGATTGAAATGAATCACGATCCACAATTGCATAAATCATCCATAGCCATAGTTGGCGATTCAGATACTGTTATCGGTTTTAGACTGGGAGGAATAAAAGAAACCAACACAGTAAAAGATTCAGAGGAAGCAAAAAAAGTTATAAAAGATCTCACAGATCAGGGATTCTCAATTATAATTACCACTGAAAAAATTGGAGATGAAATAAGGGATTTCATTGATAAAACAACAAAAACGAGGACAATACCCATAATAGTGGAGATACCAGACAAAACAGGCCCCATTGAAAGAGTCACCGATCCTTTAAGAGAATTGGTGAGAAGAGCCATTGGTATTGAAACCGTGAAATAAAAAAATGATTGTGGAGGAATATTAGTGATTACAGGAAAAATAATAAAGATATCAGGACCGGTTGTAGTCGCTGATGGTATGAAAGGAACTCAAATGTATGAGATGGTTAGAGTTGGAGAAGAAAAACTCATTGGTGAGATAATCGAACTTGAGGGTAGCACCGCAACCATCCAGGTTTACGAAGAAACCAAAGGTATCAAACCTGGAGAAGATGTAGCAAGTACAGGAGGCCCTCTTTCAGTCGAATTAGGACCTGGAATTATAGGATCTATTTTCGATGGTATTCAAAGGCCCCTTGAAGGTATAAAAGCCTTATCAGGCGATTACATTCCAAGGGGTGTGGAGTTACCCGCCATATCCAGGGAGAAGAAATGGACTTTCAAACCCAAAGCAGCTGAAGGCGACTCCGTCTCTGGAGGAGATGTTATTGGCGAAGTACAGGAGACATCAGTAGTATTACACAAAATAACGGTTCTTCCAAACGTTTCTGGTGTCATAAAAAGTGTAGCACCTCAGGGTGAATACCTGGTAACCGAAGACATCGCAGAAATTGAAACTTCTGGTGGTGTTATAAAGCTTCAGATGATGCAAAAATGGCCAGTGCGAATTGCCAGACCATACAAAAGGAAACTCGACCCAAATATACCCCTTATTACCGGTCAGCGCCCCCAGGACACATTTTTCCCTGTGGCAAAAGGCGGAACTTCTGCCATGCCCGGACCATTCGGTTCAGGGAAAACGGTAACCCAGCAACAGCTTGCTAAATGGGCAGATGCAGATATCATCGTTTATGTCGGTTGTGGAGAGCGTGGGAATGAGATGACCGAGGTTTTAAAAGAATTCCCAGAACTGGTGGACCCCAAGACAGGTAGGCCATTGATGGACCGGACAGTTCTAATTGCCAACACTTCCAACATGCCGGTGGCAGCAAGGGAAGCCTGCGTATACACGGGAATTACAATGGCTGAATACTTCAGGGATATGGGATATGATGTGGCCCTCATGGCCGATTCCACATCCAGATGGGCAGAAGCAATGAGGGAAATCTCCGGAAGGCTGGAAGAGATGCCTGGAGAAGAAGGATATCCAGCATACCTGGCCTCACGTTTAGCGCAGTTCTACGAAAGATCCGGAAGAGTATCCATCCTAGGAAAAGAAGACACCAATGCCTCGGTAACAGTGGTAGGTGCGGTTTCACCGCCTGGTGGAGACCTTTCCGAACCAGTTACCCAAAACACCCTGCGTATATCCAAGGTTTTCTGGGCACTGGACGCATCACTGGCTGATAGAAGACACTTCCCCTCAATAAACTGGCTGCAAAGCTATTCACTTTATCTGGACAGTGTCCAGGATTGGTGGGCAACCAACACCAGTCAGGATTGGAGAGACTTAAGGGATAGCGCAATGGCCTTACTGCAAAAAGAATCCGAGCTACAGGAAATCGTGCAACTGGTAGGACCTGATGCATTGCCTGATCGGGAGCGGATAATCCTGGAAAGTACCAGAATGATTCGTGAGGATTTCCTACAGCAAAACGCTTACCACGAGGTTGATACCTACTGTTCACCCCAAAAACAGTACGGAATGTTAAGTATCATTATGAATTTCCATGAAGAAACCACATCTGCATTGGAGAAAGGAGCATCAATTGATGACCTGATCAAACTAAAAGTTAAAGAAGATATAGGTCGGATGAAATACATTCCAGAGGCCGAATTCGAAAATGCAATGGCGCAGATCAATGAAGATATCATTAACCAATGCAAAGAGATAGGAGGCTAATTAAATGGAATTAGAATCCAAGGCAAAGGTATATACAACAGTTTCAGAAGTTTCTGGTCCTTTGATGATTGTAGAAGGTGTTGAAGGAGTAGCTTACGGAGAGATCGTCGAGATAGAAACTCCAGTTGGAGAAAACAGGAAAGGAGAAGTACTGGAGGTTAAGGAGGATATCGCTGTAATTCAGGTATTTGAAGGAACCAGCGGTCTTAACACATCCTCCACAAAAATCAGATTCACCGGGAAAACCGTTAGACTGGGTGTCTCAGTGGATATGCTGGGTCGAATATTCAGCGGAACCGGAGACCCCATAGACGGAGGACCGGAGATAATACCAGATAAGGATCTGGACATCAACGGAGCCCCCATGAACCCCTCAGCAAGGATGTTCCCTGCGGAGTTTATCCAGACTGGTATGTCAACCATCGATGGTATGAATACCCTGGTTCGTGGACAAAAACTGCCCATCTTCTCCGGATCCGGGCTGCCCCATAATGAACTGGCAGCACAGATCGCCAGACAGGCCAAGGTTATAGGGAAAAAGGAAGAATTTGCAGTCATATTCGCGGCCATGGGAATTACTCACGAGGAAGCCAACTACTTCATGACGGACTTTGAAAGAACAGGGGCTCTGGAAAGAGTTACATCATTCATGAACCTAGCTGACGACCCTGCTATCGAGAGGATTCTCACTCCCCGACTCGCTCTCACCACCGCTGAATATTTCGCCTTTGAAAAAGATATGCACGTTCTGGTTATATTAACTGACCTCACCAATTATGGAGAAGCCCTCCGTGAGATCTCAGCTGCAAGAAACGAAGTCCCCGGAAGAAGAGGATATCCAGGATACATGTACACTGACTTAGCTACCCTTTATGAGCGGGCTGGTAGAATTAAAGGAAAACAGGGATCCATTACCCAGATGCCCATACTCACCATGCCTCAAGATGATATCACCCACCCCATAGCAGACCTGACTGGTTACATCACCGAGGGTCAGATAGTTTTAAGCAGGGAATTACACCGAAAGGGCATATTCCCACCAGTCGATGTATTACCATCACTCTCCAGGCTTATGAGTGGTGGTATCGGCCCTGAAAGGACTAGGGAAGACCATAGTGGTGTATCAGACCAGCTGTACTCAGCTTATGCTGAAGGTCGTGACTTAAGGGATCTGGTGCTGGTGGTGGGTGAAGAAGCACTCACCGAACGTGACCGTAAGTTCCTGGAATTCGCAGATGCCTTCGAGAAGAAGTTCGTAACCCAGAGGAAAGACGAAGACCGCTCCATAGAAACAACGTTAGACCTGGGATGGGAACTTCTAAGTTTACTACCTAAAGCAGAGCTCAAGAGGGTCAGTGAAGAACATATTGCAAAATATCACCCGGAGAACCAGTAAATTCCCTAATTTAATTTTTTAAGGTGAAAAGATGGCCGAAGAAATTTTAGAAGGAGTAAATCCCACCAGGATGGAACTTCTTAAGTTAAAGGACAGGGTTAATCTGGCAACTAAAGGCCATAAACTCCTAAAAGAGAAAAGAGACGCCCTGATCATGGAGTTTTTCAGCATCCTGGATAGGGCCAAAGGTGTTCGGGAGAAGGTGGAAGAAAAATTAGGAGAATCCTTCAACGACCTCCTGATCACCGAGTCGGTTATGGGTGATTTTGCCGTGAAAAAGGCTGCCCTGTCTGTACAGGAATCCCTGGATATTGATGTGGACACCCGTAATGTAATGGGGGTAACCGTCCCGGTTATTGAATACGAGAACATTAAAAAGAACATGCTCCAGAGGGGTTATGGACTGGTAGACTCCTCTGCCAAACTTGACGAAACCGCCAAAGGTTTTGAAGAGGCTATTGAGCTTATATTGGAGCTCTGTGAAGTGGAGATGACTGTTAAGTTACTGGCCGGTGAGATCGAGTCCACCAAAAGAAGAGTTAACGCATTAGAGCATAATATAATCCCTAAACTAGAGGCTACGGTTAAATATATTGAAATGCGCCTGGAAGAGATGGAAAGGGAGAATTTTGTGCGCCTGAAAATTATTAAACAAACCATGGAAGAATAATCTTTTTACTGGGTGAAATTGATGGTCAGAATCATTAACAGACTGGAAGATATTAGGCATGAACTGAAAAGTATCCACGGAGAAGGAGAATATAAATACACAGGTTCCGGTAAGTATGTATGGATAATCGCCGCAGAAGACGTTAAATTTGAATCAGGTGATATCAAACCAATTAAAATCGAAAGCATCACTATACCACCAGACTACGTTGGCTTTCTGGATTTCTATGGTAGAAACAGGTATGGCCATGTGATCGCCGTGGGAGAAAAGGTGCCCCTCACCATTGAAATGGAAAGACATGCTGATTATGCCACTTTTGCCGCTGCCATAGATGGTGAAGTAAAAAAAGGTGATCTAATAGGTACTTTGATTCTCTCTAAACTTAAGATCTACTAGCAAACAGATGATCAGGTAAATAGGAATACTGATACAGTAAATATGCAATACACTACCTTCCTGGAATTTTTTAAATAAAATTCCACTAAAATATTTTTTTCCATTCCAAATATTTCTTCCACCAGAAACTCAGTTTGTCTTACACCAAAAAATTGATATAAAATTCCACCCTATATAATCTAGAAAATGACAAAAGAAGATTTAGAACGTGCAGACCGATTATTGAAAAAACAGATAATAACCCTGAATCGACACATTCCCCGAAAAAGGAAAACCCTACAAGAACTTTTAAAGGAAGAAAAACCCCATGTTCTGGGAGCAGATGGTACCCGACATAGATTCCATAAAGCAGAACTTGATAAACTGGCTGAAATTATTCCAGAATCCGAACATGACCTGATAAAACTTCCCTTCTATATAGAGATTGACGCTACCATCTCCGGAGCCCGGATAACTGGTAAACAGGAATGCAGAGTTTTAGAACAGATCCTTTCGGTAGAATGCGATGACAATGAAATATTCATTTACAGGCCTTATATCAGGATTCTAAGAAAGGAACTGCCAACAACTAGCCAGTATATATTTTTGAATAGATAAGAAATTTATTTGTGATAGATTAAAGGACAATTAAAATCAAATTAAAGATGATATTATGGAAGGTGACATTATAGAATACCTGCTTGATGACCCAGATCGTAGAGCTAAACTTTACATGGTGGCGGTGGGTGCCGTAATTATGTCCACCGTAATTATCGTTATCGGAATGTTCATTCTCATAGCATACGTTTTAGGTTTAATTTAAATAGTAATGCAGTAAGGGTTCATCAAAAATCATATTAATTAGAAACAAATACCATCCTATAGTAGATAAAAATAAGAAGGTGGAAATTCATGAGCGACATACTTCGGATTTTTATAGTAATAGCATGCAGTTTTGTAGCTGTCCCTGCAATAATGCAAATATTGGTCAAAAAATTTAGAAAAGAAATCTAAATTGCAAATATTATAAGGGTTTACTAATTGAATATAAAAAATACGCACCCATAATAAAATGAAACAACTGTAATTTTAATTAAATTTTAACTTAATAACAATCTAGGAATCAGTTCATCCCCCACTGGTATTAGATATCCTAGAGTGATTTTATGGAAAAACCATGGAAATTTCTACGTTCACCATTTGAAATGTTTATACTCCTTGTGTTGAGTGTAGTAATAGTTACTGTTCTATCTGGTTACATCATACTTTCTACCGAAGGAGCAACCTGGGGATTGTTCATCGGTCTCATGATCGGTGTTCCCTTAGGTAGTGCCGCTGGATTCTGGCAGGCCATAAAAAATGGTAAAACCATCTCCCGAATGAAGAATCAACATTATTACACTATACAGAAGAAGAGGAAAAGAATTTAATTCTTATTTTCGACCATCCATCTTAGAAGAATCTAAATCACCCGATTCAAACCTTTATAAACTCTTCTTATCAGTTTACGGGCAGTATAAAGTGCATTCTCTAAAACTTTTCCAGAGCTTATAACAGTGACTACAGGCTCCCCTTCTTCAATGATGACATTTTCAGCCGGTAAGTCATAGACACCTTCAAAATCAAGTTTTCCCACCTGGGAACGCTCCCGGGCATGGACGATCATCTTCACCGTAAACTTTGAAGGTTGAGGAATATCCATTAAGAATCCCTGGCAGGCTGCGATATGGGCTTCCACCATATTTATATTTAAGCTGAGTTCAGCACATTCCATAGTTCCCTGTATGCGGGGATTTACTTCTACAACAAATAATTCATCATCTTTCAGGATGAAGTCAACACCGTTGGAACCAGCCAATTGTAAGTAATCTATAATTTCTTCTGCGGTCTCTGATACCTCTCGGGCGATATTTCCATCAGTTAAGGGGGCGATGTTACCACAGTAACCATAGGGCTCTTTCTGACACAGCTGGGTATCTCCTATGATCTGCTGGCTGGTGAGAATGATTCGTGATTCGCTGCTAGTAGAAAGGACTGATGCGCTTAAATTTAAGCCGGTTAATCTCTCTTGCAGTAGGAAATTTGTAAAATCAATATCTTCTTTCTCACCTAATTCCCTTATCCCGTAGCCACCAGAACCAGTGCGGGGTTTGATGATGAAATTCTTCTCAGGGTAATTGGCGGCTATTTCTCCTGCTTCACCTATATCAGATACATTAAAAGTTAGAGGAAAATTAAATTTACCTTCAAGTTTTTTATAGAGAAGATATTTATCATCCACATCTTCAACTGATTTATTTCCCAGGATCTTATTTTTAGGGAAAGTATCTGGTGAAACACCAGCCAGGCATATTATAGAATCAGATTCATGGATTAAATCAGCTGTCAGTTCCTCTATATCTTTTGAATTAAAGTTTTCTGTAAATTTACCACAGGACTGGTAGGGTTCCTGGCTTAGAATAGATTTATACCTGTCCACACATGGTCGGAGATCCATAACACCGAAATAATCTGCAGAATAAACAGTGTAGCCTAATTTCTTTAAAGAACAGGCTACTGAACGGGTGTTAACCCCAACCACCAGCATATTTTCCATAGGTTAGCCGCCTCTATTTAAAAGATAGTCCCGAGCGGAGTTGAACCGCCGTCGCCGGTTCCAAAGACCAGCAGGATTACCACTACCCCACGGGACTCAAAACATATTTTAGAAACAAATAAACCACATATACGGTACTCTCCATTAAGTTGAACGTAGTATTTAAATTTATCGAAACAGGAAACCTATTATCTAAATACATTAAAACAGGGAAATATCAGTAAATAACCACTTTATTTTTTAAAACTCCGCTTTCCGATCGCAACTACTTCTGAACCGGCAGTTTTGGCATTTTTTAGGATTTTTAGTTGGTATGTAATCGATGGATCCATCTAAAAGGTTATGCACCCGTTGGATTATTTCGATCACTGCCTTTTCTGCCTGTTCATCGAAGTAAGCGGACCAGAATATGTTGTCCGTACCCCTCTCCCGGAGGGAGGCTACTATCCTTCTATCCTCCTGGACTCTGTCTTTGAAGGCCAGGCAGTACCCGAATACCTGGTTTATACTGGAGGGATAGGCCCTGTTTCCTGGTTTGTCATCTATGATCATGAACTCATCAGGGGTCATCCAAACTTCGTCTATGAATCCCCTTATACCGTACCGGGCTGATTCCACGGGTAGTTCCCGGGAGAAGATTTCAGCAGTAAGCGAGGTCTCCAGCATCTCCTCGAAGGATGCGGGTTCAGCATCTTTCTGGAATTCTTTTTCCAGATCAGCATGTCCCTTGGTCCCCTCCATCATGGCCTTGGTCGGTTTGGCTGCTATTCCCTTGACATTTTCCAGGAAGATGCAGTATTCACAGTAGGCCTGGGTGTTGAGCCAGCTGATGGGGAAGTTGTTCTGGTTTTCTATCACGTTGACCTTGCTGATGGTTGGATGGGGAGTTCCCTTAAAGATTCTCATGTTTTCACATTTAAATATTCTAATCTAGGTCTTATAAATGAATGCAGAGTGTTTGAGAAGTAATAAAATTTTACATAAAAGTCTATTAAGATAGTTTTATTCACCGTCTACAGGTCCTAATCCCAGTCTTTATTCCTGGTCCTCCTGGTCTTTCATCTCTCGACTGGTGAAACGGCTTTTAATTGAATTCCATATATCCTGTTCTTTCTTCGAATTAGATTCATCTTCTAATTTGATTTTTTCAAGGTGGGTCTCGTATAAACCTTTTAAATCCTTATGATCCTTCATTATCTGCTGTAACTGGCTTTTAAGCTTCTGGTTTTCCTCCTTGAGTGTGGTGGTTTTTTCCACCTCCAGGCGCAACTTCTTGTTGGTCTTGGCATTTTTACTTACCAGGGCCTTATAGGATCTTGATAGTTCACCATGCTTCCACTCTAAATCTGCAAGCTCTTTTTTATATCCGACAATGAGCTCCTTATGTTGCTCAAGATCTTCCAGTTGGGATTTCACTTCCGCCTCGATCAGACCCTCAAAGTAGTTTTGCGGAATGACGTAAACCTCTTCACTGCAGACCAAATTATCAGACCTCTTCAGGGGAACCTGGTACTGATTGTACTCATAGATCTTCTGCTCCCCACCAACAGTCTTCTTAGTCTTCTTCTTATAACATTTCACCGTTGATTTTATTAAATCTACCATGTAAATTCTCCAAAATATAAATACTCAACAGATCAGCCTTTTTAAGTCTCCTAAAAGATGCATAAAAACTATAATTTTTTCTAATGTAGACTGAATTCTATATTGGTAGTGGGAACTTTTATCTTTTTTGAAATTAATTTCCAGATAAAATCTGGATAATAGGTTGTGGTATCCTCTCTAAAGTTGGATTACCATGTAATAAAATGAGAAAAAAAGTGAACGAATTAAGCGGTTGGTAGTCTAGCGTCCATAAAAGGAATGTTGATATCGTTGGTTGTAGTTGCATTAGTAGCTTTGATTTCTTCATGACCTTTAATAGGTAATGTGAATATGGAGTTGACGAATATCTGATAATCATTTACTTTAACAGTTAAATCTATATTACTAATATTCTGTAAGCTTTCTGGTGTTGTATCTAGTACATGGGAAGCATTTAGTATTTCTAACGCTATAAATTCACCTTTTTTATTCAAATCCATGATAATATCATCAGTAAGAGGTACGCTTGTTTCATGCTCAAAGTTGTCTACCTTAATCATTAAAGCATCGACTGTATCATCATATTTATAATTTATTGGGATTGTTTCTTTAATCATAAATATCTACCTCCCTTACTGATTTTTGTAGGAAATGTTGTTACTAACCTAATTTCAACAAGACTCCTAATGAAAATAACAACGATGATATAATATCTATCATTTGAGGGATGCTTATAAACTACAATAAATTTATTATCATTTGATAATTTAATATTTAACGGATCATGATTTCTTATTAATTCATATATCGAGCCATATTCACAGTATTTTCTATTGGTACTGTCTAAAAAGTGTTCTGAATCAGTTATAACCACAGGCTCTCGATTTTTTATTTTTTAAGAATGCTATGCAAGTCATTTGAAGAATATATTATAATTTCTATACCCCTTACAATTTTTGTTCTCAGTAATTCACCCGAAAATAATATTACTTATATATTTAGTATTAATAATTATTTATGAAAAAACAAAACTATGAATTGTCTAAAAAGTTTATGATACGTAAACAATTTGTTTTCAGATCATGAACAAAAAGTTTATAATCTATAATATTATTATTTAACATGGTCAGTGAACTTTTCAAAACCCAGGAACGTTTGAACATACTGCATGAAGTATTTCTAAGGGATGAAATAAGAGTCACAGAGATATCCAAAGACACCAACACCTCAAAGGGATTGGTATCACGATTTCTAAAGGAAATGGAAAAAGAAGGCTTACTTGAAAGAAAAGGACTGAAATACTACAACAAAAACACCCCTTTAGTTAAAGCTATAAAAGTGATGCTGAACCTGAACATCTTAAAGTGGGAGGAAATTTCACCTTCGTGGGCACAGTCTGCTGCTTTGTATGGTAGTTGGGCTTCTGGTACCAACACGGATGAAAGTGATATCGACATATGGATAAAAACAGATAAAGCACCCTCCACACATGAATTAAATCAATTATACAGTAAATTAAGTAGTAGAACTTCATCAGATGCACACATTCTTATACTTACACCTGAAAAATTAGACGATATAAAATTAAATGACCCACCATTTTACAATTCCTTGATGAAAATTTCTCTAGTAATAGAGGGTGAACCTGTATGAATGAGTTAGATAAGTGCTTCCAGAAGCACCAATACTCATTCCACACCAAACCATCCCAAGAGGAACTAATAAAAACCATAAAATCAGCCCAGAATTTCATGGATAGGATGTCAAGATTACTGGAGAATTAATATGGAAATCAGGAAAGTGAATATTAAAGATAAAGCTGATTTGATAACAGAGCTGCATTCCTATAAGGTTATCGCCCAGATGAACGACTACTACTTCAAACTGGTTAAAGCCAGGAGGGATTTCGTCTGGCACCAGCACCCGAAGACTGATGAGGTATTTATCGCCGTTGAGGGGAGCTTCAAGCTCGCTACCAGGGATAAGGTGTTCGATATTAAGGAAGGTGAGATGATCGTTATACCTGGGGGAGTTGAGCACAAGCCCATCTATGAGGAAGAATGCTGTGTCATGCTGATTGAGCCGAAGTAAACAGTCAACACTGGTAGTGCCGGTGGAGAATTAACAGATACAGAACTGGAATGGATTTGATATTCCTTGGAAAAATTAAACCGTAGGTTTAAATATCAAAATCCCCTAATAGAATGTGTTTGATAGAGAATTTCAACAGGGGGCCCGTAGCTTAGTCTGGCAGAGCGCTCGGCTCTTAACCGAGTTGTCGCGGGTTCAATTCCCGTCGGGCCCGTTATATACTTATTTTATCATGATTTAAAATTCAGGTTTTGCTCAACTTCATGAGTAATCATATATATGTAGAGTCACTCAACTTGTGAATAAGGAAAAATTAGTCTACAATTTAAGCTTCGCTATATCAGTCTATAACGAACAACAACAGCGTATAATAAAATAATAAAGGAAATTAATAAATAGAATAGTTATTCTGCATTTTTAATCAATTTTAGGCGTATTTAATTAAAAAAGACAAATAATGCCCATAATAAATAAAAAAATTAATTATTAAATAAAATCCCTATTTTACATCAGTTCCTGCTTCTTCTTAGTGAACATCAGGGCGATAGGAAGACAATTGACAAATTAGGAAATAAAATCTGGGGACATCCCTAAAAAATTGATAATTTTTTATCTTATGTTACATAAATACAGAAAATAACCTTTTGTAACAAATTCTATACTCATATAACATAAGTTTATCATTGTGAGATTAAGTTATATAAATATAGAAATTTAAGGAAGTTTAAGTTTATGTACATACATAACATAAATTAAGTTATATATAACAGAAAATTTGTATATATATGAATTTCTAGATCTATATATCAGAGTGATTAGATGAAAATGGAAGGACATCTGGATAAAGCAAAGGAAATAAAATCGAGCATAAATTCACTTGAAAAAGATGAAAAAAATACCAGTGCAATAGTTGAACTTGTATATGATTGTGCTCTTCATTACATAGCATTTGGTTCTGAAAATAAGTTCAGAACACATCAAGATCTTCATGGTGGGCTCATTAAATTCCTTCGTGAAAGGGATGAAGACGAAATTGCTGATCAATTTGCAAAATTGGATACTATAAGACATGGAAGATGGTATGGTGGAAAAGGAAATGTTGACACCATAAAAGAAGTCATTAAAATACTGGATAAAATTGAAGGTTGGAAAGATGAATATTAAAACCACTGCTTTCGAATTGGCACAAAAACTTGGAGAGATAGATACATTAAAAGAAGCAATATTATTTGGATCCGCCTCTCGAGGTGAAATGCATAAAAAGAGTGACATTGATATCTTACTTATTTTCGATACTAAACACGACCCCGAACTTGGAGAAGAAGGAACTCGAGTACATAAAATAGCAGGTGAGATAGAAAAAACACATAATATGGATAACCCATTTTCTTTTGTATTTAAAAATAAAAATGAAAATTTAGATTCCGAATTCCTTTGGGAAGTTACTAAAGACGGAATAGTTTTATACGCCCCACCAGAGTTAATTTTAGGGCAAAAAAAATATCTAAAACCCGCAGCATTCATTTCCTACACCTTCGGAGATATACCTGCCAAAGATAAGATGTTCGTCAAAAGAAAACTTTACGGTTACAAAGTAAAGTCGGTTCATAAAGGCAAGGAATATCTAAATGAAGGAAAAGGAATGGTACAAGAACATGGTAAAAAGATGGGAAGAGCTACTTTCCTCATTGACAAAGAACATGTTGATGATATTGTTAATTTATTTAAGAAATATAAAGTTCAATACAAACTCTCTAAAGTCTGGGTTTAAGTGTATCATAATATAATAGGAAAAAAATTAAATAAAATCCTATTTTACATCAATTCCTGCTCTCTTTTACTGAACATGTATGCTGATAGGAAGACCATCACCGCTGCAAAGACCATGATGACGGTGATACTGATGTGGAGTGGTATGACCCCAGTTCCCAGTATGATTTGCCTTAGGGCATCCACACCATAGGTCAGTGGATCCAGGTAGACCGCGGACTGGAGTAGCATGGGAAGTCCACTGACAGGGAAGAGGGCTCCGCTTAAGAGGAACATGGGCAGGACCACGAAGCTCATAATGAGGTTGAAACCCTCCATACTGTCGGTGAAGGAAGCTATAAGTAATCCGACACCGGCGAGTCCCACTGATATGGGTATCATCAGCAAGGTGCAGGCTATGAAGATTAAGGGTGTCATCTGCACGCCCACCACAAATGAAAGTATCAAGAGTATGACTCCCTGGATCACCGCGGTGGTGCCTATCCCAATGGCCTTACCAAAGACTATGGAAGGACGGGTGATAGGAGCGACGAGTATCTCCTTTAAGAACCCGTACTGCCTGTCTATAATCACGGAAACACCGCTGAAGATAGAGGTAAAGAGGATGGTCTGGCCAATGATACCAGGATATATGAAAGCCTGGTAGCCCCCGGGGACGTTGCCGAACCTTATGGCAGACCCTAAACCTGTCCCGAAGATCACAAGCCATAAAAGGGGTGTTACCACTGAGGTTAATATCCGGGAGCGGTAGCGAACGAACCTCTTCATTTCCCTTAGCCATATGGTGTATATTCCTTCCAGTTCCGCCATGTTTATCTCCCCTCGGTTATCTTGGTCCCGGTGTAGCTTATGAAGACATCCTCCAGGTTGGGGTGCTGGAGTTCAATGGACTCCACCATTACACCGTTCTGGTTGGCGAAGTTCACCAGTGGGGGTACCAAGTTTTCACCCCTCTCCACCATGAGCTTGATGGTAGAGTCATCCCCGAAAACTTTCTGGACATAATCCAAGGTTTTAACCTTCTCTGTGAATAGTTCAGGCTTGTCGACTTTAACTGTGATGGTATCTGCCTTTAACTCCCTTTTGAGGTTTATGGGTGAGTCTGATTTTATGATCTGTCCCTGGTTGATGATGGCCACCTCATCGCAGAGCTGGTCTGCCTCCTCCATGTAATGGGTGGTCATTAAAACTGTGATATCCTCTTCCTGATTGAGCTTGGTGATGTACTCCCAGATATTCTCCCTGGTCTGGGGGTCCAGGCCCAGGGTGGGTTCATCTAGAAAGAGTACCTTGGGGTGGTGGACCAGGCCCCGGCCAATTTCTAACCTGCGCTTCATACCGCCAGAGTAGGTCTTGGTGTACTCATCTGCCTTCTCTCCCAATGCTATTAAGTTTAAAACTTCATCTATACGCTCCTGTCTGATGTTACTGGGCACCCCATACAGGGATGCGTGCATCTCCAGGTGCTCCCTTCCGGTCAGGATGTCGTCCAGGGCTCTGGACTGGAAAACTATGCCAATTGATGCCCGTACTTCCCTGGCATTTTTAACCACATCGTAGCCGTTTACTGTTGCACCGCCTGATGTTGGTCTGAGGATGGTGCAGAGCATCGATATCAGGGTGGTCTTACCCGCCCCATTAGGGCCTAAAACACCGTATACGCTGTTTCTCGGTACTTTAAGATTTACAGAGTCAACAGCGGTAAAATCATCGTATTTTTTGGTGATGTTGTGGGTTTCAATTATATAATCCATGGATATCCCTTCTAGAGAAACTATTTGATAATAAAAAAGTTGAGTTTCAGGAATTTTATTATTAATCATTATATAACTCTGGGTATAATTTTCTTTCTAAAATCTTCTATTAAAAAAATAAATCCTAGGGATGACAAAATGGGTAAGTGAAGTTAAGGATTTACAACACTAACCATGTTAAAACTAATTTGAGGTCACCACCATGATATTTGAAACAGTTAAATCTGCAGGCCTAGCCCACAAATCCTATTTTATAGGATCAGGCGGTGTAGCCGCTGTGATAGACCCCCGCAGAGATTGTGATGTATACCTGGAGATAGCCGAACGTAATAATTTGAATATCAAATACATCTTCGAAACCCACCGGAACGAAGACTACGTGATCGGTTCTGTTGAACTGGAAGAGATTGCCGGTGCTGAAGTGTACCATGGAGAAGGTTTAGATTTTAAGTATGGCAACTTTGTCCGGGAGGAGGATAAGTTCCAGTTAGGGACCATAGAACTGGAGGTTTTAGAGACACCCGGCCACACCCGGGAGAGCATATCCATCACCGTTAAGGATAAGGCTGTTTCCGATGATGTTTACATGGTATTTACCGGTGACGCCCTCTTTGCCGGGGAAACCGGTAGAATTGATTTGTACGGTGAAGAACAGAAAGAGAGTAATGCTTCACAGCTTTATGAGAGCATCCATGATAAAATCCTCCCTTTGGGTGATCAGGTGATCATGTGCCCGGCCCATGGTGCCGGATCAGTCTGTGGGGCGGATATACGGGAACAGGAACTCACCACCCTCGGCTATGAGAAGAAGACCAATAATGTACTGAGTTACAGTAGGGAAGAATTCATAGAATATAAAATGAATGAGAAACTGTACACTCCCCCATACTTTAAGAAGATGGAAGAACTAAACCTGACAGGACCCCAATTACTCTGTAAACTCCCCGTGTTGAAGGTGCTGGGAGTCAGCGACTTCAAAGCCGTGATGGAGGATGGTGCTCAGATCGTTGATGTGCGAAACCCCTCGAGCTTCGGCGGTGCGCACATCCCTAACACGTTGAGCATATTTAAAAACGGAGTACCAGTCTACGCCGGCTGGATGCTGAACTACCAGAATCCCATAGTTATAGTAGATGAGGAAGGCCAAAGCATGGAAGAAGTAAGACAATACCTAGTCCGATTAGGTTACGATTACATCTACGGCTACCTGGGACGCGGATTCCCATCCTGGTACCTCCACGCCGAACCAATCAAAAAATTGGAACTCTGGTCCGTCCATAAACTAAAGGAAAACCAGTTCGACCCCTCCATATTCATCCTAGACGTCCGCAAGGAAAGCGACTGGGAAAAAGGATATGTTGAAGGAGCCCACCATATCTATTTAGGACATGTGAAGAACCATTTGGATGAGATCCCCCAGTACAAAAAAGTAGTGGTTTACTGCGATGCTGGTAATAAATCTACTATTGCTGCCAGTATCTTGAAACAGAACGGGTATGAGGATGTTACCACTGTACTGGGGAGTATGAAGGCCTGGAAGGCTGCGGGGTATCCTGTTGTTGTGGGTGGGTGAATTTATTAAACAAATGAAAGACATTTAACGACAAAATAGATTAAACTCCTTTTTTGATATAAAGATCTAGATTTAATAGTAAATTAGAGATATGTATAATAAATTAAGTAATTGGAGAGGGATTACGTGTTTTTTACTGAAAAATTCTTTCAAAATAACGAACCAAGCCATGAAATTACCATAGAAACAAAAAAGAAGATTATATTAGATTCCATAGATTTAATTGAAAATTCAGAGATATTTGATAGGAGTTATGGGAAGGCTTATAACAAAATTGAAGTACATGGGAGATCTTTTTTTATAGAATACGATAAAACAAGGCATGAAGCTTTATTAAAAGAAATATTTAAGGATTTGAAGTTAAAACATAATTTTTCCAAAGATTATGTAGATGAGTTTATTATTGATTTAACCATTGAGATATTTAAGAATGGAATCACCAAAGTGGAAAAGAACCCATTGGTTGTGGATATTTTTGAAGATTCTTTTTATGAGTCAATTGTTTACATTCCTTTAGATGGTATAAGAATGGAAAAACAACCCCTAATCATAGGTAAAATAAAACTGCGTGAATTTACTCAAATAGATGCAGATTTCCACTTAAAAAATATTTCAAATCTATTGAAAATTAACCCCCATTATACTGATAAAAAAAGGAAAGAGATAATAAACCAAGTGAAAAAGGAGATATCTGACTTAATCGGTGTATGTGCAGAATTCAAAGTTTATGCAGATCCAAAAACTGCAATAGATATAGCAAAAAAAGAATGTGATAAAGTTTTAGATTTGTTAAACTGGATAACTTCCTATGTGTACTCTAGAAGCTACAGAGCATTTATTGGGTTTAAAGGTGAAATTCCAAGGAGTTCAAGAAACACACTCGTTGCCAAAATAGACTTTTCATCATATCATCAAAGATGGGAATCAACTGGTGCATTGTATAAATTGGAAATTAGTAATAAAACAGTACCTATAATGCATAAAATAGGATTATTTAAGGTTTCAGAATTCTTAAAAAAACCAAAATTAAAACCCTTTGAAAAATCTTTATTAACAGCCATACATTGGTTTGCAGATTGCCAAATGCAGGATGATCCAGAAAACGAAATTTTAATTTTAATGATTGCTATGGAAACATTATTATCTACTGACAAGAATGAACCTAAGAGTTCTTTTATATCGGAAGCCACCGCCATCCTGTTGGGTGATGAAGAACACAAAAAAGAATTAAAAAATAAAATTAAATCACTTTACGACAAAAGAAGTAGAATTACCCATGAAGGACAGGCCCAATTTAAAACAGAAGATGTTGATTATCTTAGGCATGTTGTTAAGGATTTAATATATCGAATGGTAAAAAATAAAGACTACATTAATTCCCAAAAGGCTTTAATCGATTATATTAGTGATAAAAAAGACGAACAGAAGTTAAAGGTCAAGATAAACTTAGATGAACTAAAGAAAATTGGTAATTAACCACCATATTACGAATTATTATTACTAAAACGAATTCATATATTCTTAGAAAGATAACTTTTTAAGATAAACTTTACAGATCATATACAATACTTGTACAAAAAATGTAAAGGTGAAAAATTTGATAACTGAGATTTTCGGTGAAAACTGCAAAAGAGCTAAAGTCTTTGATCTTTTATTATCTCACCCACATATAGAGTATAGTAAATCAGATATTGCAGAATCAGCTAAAATTTCCAGAGTTACTTTAGATACATTCATAGATAAATTAGTTGAATATGGAATTATAAAAGCTACAAGAAAATATAGAAATAGCCAATTATATCAAATAAACATGGATTCTACTATTACACAGGCTCTTAATTCTTTTCAAAATCAATTAGCCGACATTGAATTTGAAAAGGAGATGATTGAACATCAAAAAGTAGATCCAGAAATCAAACCTGTAAAACCATTTGAAGAAATTGTTAAACAGGAAATTATAACGTCACATGCAGCCATTAAGGAATTATATAATCGATTAGGTAAAACCATTGAAGAATTTGAAGAGAAAGTCGAAGAATTAAAATCTGACCAATGAAGAACCTCCAAGATTAACAGAAATTTCATTAAGATATTCCTCCGCCACCGGCAGAACCTAAATTTTCTCTTTTTCTTTTTAAATGACCCTTGAAATATCGTATCCAGGGCAGAGGATCCCCATATTAGTGTACTCTGATTACTCCATCTTTATTATCAAAATCGGAATCAAATGATATTATTTCACCAATTCCTAATTCTTTCATGGTCTCCAGAAGTAGGGTATCTACCAGTGACAAGGACCCATCATACTTCAGATGGGTAATCATACCCCTATCCAGAAGATGATTGGTGTTATATATCTTGTAATTATCTTTGATGTTATGATAAAGATCTGTAGCTATTTTACCCCCATATAAACTCCCAGAAATAGCTATTGATTCAAAAATCACGCCATCAGTAACGTATTTCTCTTCATCTTCTATTTTACTTAGAATTTCTACGGCCCTCTCATGATACCTGTCTTTGGTATCTAAAAGGTTAATAAAGAAATTAGTGTCTACTAAAATCAATTTCCTCACCGTGTTCTATTCTTTTTTGAATTTTAACACTGTTAATGGGGTTTTTACTTGATACTATTCCCACGATATCGTCTAGTCTACTCCGCTTTCTAAAATTTATGTTAATTTCACCATTTTCATTTACAATCCATTCCACAATGTCGTTGGCCTGTACTTTGAACATTTTACGAATTTCTGAGGGAATAGCCGTTTGATTGTTATTATACACTTTAGTAGTTATCATAAGATTCACCAATTAAATATAAATTTAACAACTTATATAAAATTAACTGTGAATATCAAATTTAACGTAGGATGGTGTCGCCCCCCCTTAGAAATTGTTGTGGCAGCCCATGGTTATTCGAATCCCTTTCAACGAGTACACAGCCAATTTTTTGTTATCTTATGCCTTTGACCAGAACCCCAAACAATCCTACACAAACTTTCACAAATTAGCGTTAGTTCGTTATTTTCTATAACTAAGTAATAGCTAAAACCTCCATACATCCCACTTATAGGAAACCACTCCTTTGAGTTCAATAAGTCCATTGAAAGTTTTGGAAGAACTAAATCTTTATTATGAGGTTTACTTAATGCCGGCTCTGCACGCTCCCCAATCAAGTCGTGAAATAATCCCTCAATTATTTTTAATTCTTCATCCTGGTTCATATTCATAATTTCTACCATACGAATATTAGATCAGCTTGAAATATTTCAAAGTGCGTTAAGAGTTACCCTATTCATGAATCCTAATAACATCCACCTTATCAAAGTCAGAGTCAAAGGATACGATTCTATCGATTTTTAGGTTTCTCATTACTTCCACTGAAACTGAGTCTGCAAAGGATAAGGTTCCATCGTGTTGGAGGAATGTTTTCATGGCATTGAAAATTGTCTCTTTGCTGAGGTAATAGATTTCATGGTTGTCCCAGATATAGTTAAACAGTTTCATTCCTTCTTTACCCCCGAACAGGCTGCCGACAAGTGTTACAGATTCTGATAAAATCAGGTCTGTGGTTATCTTTTTTTCTTCTTTGATTAGGGGGAGGATATCACCTGCACTTTTGTGCCATTGATCCTGTTTGTTAACGGCCGCGATGAAAAAAGAGGCATCTATGAATATCAAATTTTCTCTCCTCTTTGCACCTTCTTTTTAAGTTCCACAGCATCTGTTTTCGGCCCATCCACCATTCCAAAAATGTCTTCGATGGTTACTTTCTTACGGAAACTAAGCTTCACCCCTTCTTCGGTGATCTGCCATTCCACAATATCCCCTGGATCGATGCTGAACTTCTTCCTCACATCTGAAGGAACAACAGTTTGAAAACCCTTTGAAATTTTTGTCTCACAACTCATAAGAATCACAATATAATATTGATTTTCAAAGTATATATGTTTTTCAAAGTTATAATTTTTTTAATTTTTGGCGCCCTTTCATCCGTTCAAACCCCCTCTCAGCATACCTTACAACCTCCAGTAAGTGCTGGTACTTCAAGGAAGGTGTTATAACCGGAATCCGCATATCGTACCGTCTCATATCACTGGTATAACCGCTCCCCCGTTTTTTATACTTCTCATCCAGTGTTGATATGTACTGGTAAGAAAATCCTATGTATGGAAACTGGTGGATGTAACCAACATAGTATGTATAAAAAAATAGTGAAAAATTGATTAAAATGTGAAAAAGAGATCTAGAGGGTATTAAGATGGATTTAAACCTTAAAGATATACCTCGGTTGATTGTTTCTATAATAATTGTTTTTATAGCCGGGGCAGTAGGAACTATATTCACCTCGTCTCAGATCCCCACCTGGTATGCTACCCTGGCAAAACCATCCTGGGCACCACCAAATTGGGTTTTCGGACCAGTATGGACCACACTTTATGTATTAATAGGTGTTGCATTGTTTCTGGTTTGGAAGGAATGTGTTGACCGTAAAGATGTTAAAATTGCCCTTTCAGTCTTTGCAGTGCAGCTTGTACTAAATATTCTATGGTCGGTCATATTTTTTGGTTTACATTCCCTCCTAGAAGGGCTTTTGACTGTAATTATACTATGGATGACTATACTGGCCAATATCATCGTTTTCTATCGAGTGTCTAGACCAGCCGGGTTACTGTTGGTTCCATACCTCGTATGGGTGACCATTGCTTCCTATCTAAATTACAGTGTTTATTTTACTGAATATATAAAAAAGGTTTTATATTTCCGGTAAATCCGTCTATCAAGCATGTCGGGGATGGGAGGTGTTATTAGTTAGACCTCCCTTATATTTTTTTTATTCAATCAAAATACATTCCCAAGGCTGAGCTTCAGTATCTATAGTGGCGAATAATTCCTTTTCTACATCCGTGAACAGATCTTCACAGCTGAATTTTAGATCATCCGCCTTTTTAACCGGATAAATCCTACCTCTAGCACTTTTAACCACTATATCGCCCTCTCGGGTTATGCCTACCACTAATTGTTTTATCTTTTTTGCCATGTTAATTTCACCAACATTTTAAAATATTAAACTAAATCTACTCTAAACTTATTCTGAATAAAATTTTATTTATATTTAACATAAATCTCCAGTTTTAAATTATAACCCGCAAAATATTAAATACTGCTTTGCAACGGTATTTTCCCAGATCTAAATTCCAAATTATTATCTCTCAAGTTAACAGTTAATAACCAATTATTTAAGGTCTGAGAACATAATAATGGTGGTCACCAGAATGGCGGTGACTTAAAAAGAGTTGAATGAAAAAGTGGTCCAGTGACCAGAACCGCGGAGGTGGTTCAATTAAAAGCAAAAAGAGGCTCGTATATTGCAACAAACGGTTCCGTGTTACTTTACCCGTTAACTGGGTAAACAGAGTGGGAATAAAGCACGGCGATTACGTAAACTTGCAGATAGACGGCGACAAGCTCATAGTTAAAAAAAGCGACTAAAACCACTCTAAAAAACTTTTTTAACCCCATATCTTTTTTTGGATTTGGATTTGTGTTAAATTTACGAATTTTGTTTCTTACGTAACCTTTCTAGAACTTTATCACTTTCCAATTCTCTTATGGCGTCTTTTGCTATCCATTTAGCACTTCTGGAGTCTAACTGGTCAATTTTTCCTGCAACTGCTATGGCTTTCCTGTTCAAACTCAGGTTGCGTTTGCCAATCTGTCTTAAAGCCCAGTTAACCGCCTTTTTAACGAAGTTTCTCTCATCACCGGATTCTCTGGTGATGATGGGGAAAAGCTCTTCAAATTTCTCATCGTCCGCCTTTTTATCATACACTGCTAAGGTAGCAATTAAGGTAAAGGCGGCTCTTTTAACGAATTCTTCATCCCGTTTACTCCACTCTTCTACCTTCTGGTAGGCATAAGGGGTTTTTCGGAATAGTCTCATGCAGCACTGGTCGCAGACGTCCCATGAATTGAATTCCAGGGCCCATCTTTCCATTTGCTCCTCACTCACCAGTTTGGGGTCGTCTACCATGCAGGCCAGGATCCTGGTCTCGGTGTACGTGCTCCCAGAGCTCCTCTGCAAGCTGGTGGTTTTTACCTACCTCCCGGGCTATACTGGTTAGCTCGGGCATCCTCACCCCGTAGGCCTTGTTTGACTTGATACCGAATCGGGCCATGCCTGCTATGTCTTCGGGGTTTTGAGGGATTCCAGTTCCCCTATAATATCTTCAAAGTCCATTTTAAATCTTCGATTAATTTTTCACTCTTCCAACCATTCGATCTCATTGAGATACAGGGTGAAGCTTTCGATGATGTCGTAGAGAAATTGGGTGCTTTCTTCCTTGGAG
This sequence comes from Methanobacterium sp. UBA279, assembly GCA_002502855.1. Classification (GTDB taxonomy): domain Archaea; phylum Methanobacteriota; class Methanobacteria; order Methanobacteriales; family Methanobacteriaceae; genus Methanobacterium_A. Next base: position 32,832 of record DAQK01000021.1, on the reverse strand, counting down.
AGTGCGGGGATGCTGCGGTAGTTCATCCTAAGGGAGAAATAGGTTTTATTCCCTACCACACGGGCGTCGACGAAGTAGGCGTCACCCCACTGGTGTTCGTCGATGCTCCATGATTTTAATTTTTCTATTATTTCTGGTAGTTTATCCCCGAATAAGGTCCTGGTGGTTAAGTACAGGAATTCAGAATCTTCAAATGGCTTCTCCTTACTCAGTTGTTCCGTTCCTATGAACTTCAACTCCACATCTGGCATGGTATCACCCCCCCCCTAATAAACACTGACATTTGCCACCATCTGGTCGAGGTAAAGCCCAAAACCAATGGTGATGGCAGGTATTATTACATATAAAGGTACAACTGTAACTGCATATTCAAGCAGACTGGTTTTACTTACACCCAGGAATATCAAAACCACATCCAGTACCAAAGTTATCACTAGCCACACTACGGCAATGATAATTCCTTCCCGGACAAAGTGGGAGGTGATATCCTTGAAGTAAATATAGCTAAGCACCACTGCAGACCCGCCTATGGCCACCGATGCAGTGAAGTCGTAAAGCTGCATACTACCTGCATCTGATGCAAAATAAGTGACTATGGTTGGTATAAGCCAGACTATAAACCCGAAACCTATGATCTCTAAAATTTTCTTGAAATCCATGAATTTCCCCTCTAAATACAATATGGGGAGTGGGACATCTTAAAGATTTTGAGCCAGGTAACCCATTCCAGTGGTTATAACCGGGATCATCACATAGGTCAGGCCAATGTCCATGATGTAATCTGCAAAGCTCATCTGCATAGGGCTTGCTGGTAAAAACAGAGCCAGGTCTATGATGATAGAAATTATAAACCATACCACACCAGCTATTATCCCTTCTTTTGCGAAGTTTGCATCCAGATCCTTCAGATAATAGTAGGCAAGGATTATTACCGTTACTGTAAGAACCAGGGGCATTATGGACTCAAATAAGGGCCTCATGGTCTCCTTTAAAGGGAAAACTACGAAGGATACTAGGAATGGGATTAACCAGACTAAGAATCCGAAGAGGACCAGTTTAAGGTTTTTGTTCACTTTTTCCACCCCCCCAATTTTAATTCATTTTTTTATTCCCTAACAAAAAAAATTTAAGAAATCTGTTTATGATTTCTTCATCACCGGGAACCATTCCTCGGTTACCAGCTGGTCTTCCGGTGTTTCGTTAGGGTCGGAGAGGTAAGTTTCTGTGAGGGGGCCGATGATCTCGTAACCGTTCTTGTAGGCGTATTCGGCCAGTGCTCCGATTGCAGTTCCACATTCACTGTATGGGCCTTTATATATGGTGGATAGTACCAGTTTTTCTGGTTCTGTTTTGATCTTCACCCGGCCTTCTTCTTCTGCTTCGCCATCGAATGGTATTCCAATTTTATACATAACCTCTTCAACCGGCACTTCCTGGGGGCTGTTGTAGAACACTCCAAATGGCGGGCCCATCATCTGCAGGCCCTTGGCCATTACGAATCCAACCACTTCCCCCATGAGAACTGGGATTTCCTCAAAGGAACCTTTATAACTTATGTAGGCTACCTGTCTTTCTCCTATTTTCTTCTCTACAATTTCCATTTTATCTCACCTCCTCATATAATCCCAAGGGTTTCATCTCCCTTTTTTATTCAAAGGTTTTCTTCTTCCTTGATTTTCTGGATGAACTGTTCCACCCATTCCATCTCTGTTTTAAGCTGGGATAATGGTCTGCTAAAGAGTGCTACGATATGGTAAGGTGAATTTAATGTTTCCTGAGTCTTTACTGAGCTTTCTAAGAATTTAATCCTGCCTTCAGCCGATTTCAAGTAGTTTTCCAGGCACTCCACTACTTCGGTAGGTTCCAGATAGTTGAGGTAGGCCAGGCCGAGGTCAAAGGGATTTATATACTTCATACTCCATGAGAGAAGGTAGCGGACCTTTTCTTTCATGACTTCCCTTCCTTTACTGGTTATGGTGAACACCTTACGAGAGGGTTTCCCCTCCACCGCCTCCATTTTGGAGGTCACGAGTTCCTTCTTTTCAAGCTTCTTGAGGACGTAGTATATGGAGGAAAATCCTATCCGAGTCCAGTTTCGCATTCCCCATCCTTCAATTGTCTTCTCCAGCTGATAACCGTACTGGGGTTCCTCGTATAAGAGTCCTAGTACGGCTGCTTCGATATCTGATAGTTCCATAGTAAGCACATCACCAGCTATATTCTGCAATTAGTATATTATATGCATAGAATATAAATTTTGGTCCCTTTGAAATTTCTCACAAAATTTTGTGAAGATTCTAAGCAGTAATGTGAATAATATCAACGACAAAAAGAGTTTGTGAAATTTAAATAGTAAATGATATCTTTACCTTCTGGAAATAACTATATAATTAACTGGATGAACTCTCCTATAAAAGCTCGTAATAGTTTTGATAGTGTTAATACTCGTGAAGTTTGATTTCTATGCGAAAATATTTTATGGACAATCTGCGATGGCTTATAATTCTGGTACTCTTCCCTTATCACACTTTGCTCATCTACAGTGGTATTGGATCGTATTATTTCAACGTGGCGAACAACATTTTTGCAAACGCATTTATTTTAACCTTTGCTCCCTGGTTTATGCAGCTCTTATTTGTAATCGCCGGGATTGCAACGTTCTATTCCCTTAAAAAGAGAAACACAAACCAGTATCTACGGGAGAGGGTGTCGAAGCTCCTGGTCCCCATGGTCGCCGGTATGATCCTGGTGATACCCCTCAGCATATACTTCGGATTCCTCTATAGTGGTTATACCGGGAGTTTCCTGAGTTCATGGGCAAATATCCTCACCAATCCAGCTAACTTAGGTAATGGATTGATGTTTGGTCCTTTATGGTTCCTGCTATACCTGTTTATAGTATCACTACTGGCACTTCCCTTTATCCTGAAATCTGGCAAACGCAACTTCCCCATAGAAAAGCACACCATGCCTAAACTCCTTTTACTGGTCTTTCCATTGGCCATAGGAAGTTATTTTTTCAACATATATCCTGAAAAAAGTGTGGTGGAGTTCTTCCTACTTTTTGTATTCGGTTACTTCCTGTTATCCGACGACGGTGTCCAGGAAAAACTGGAAAAGTATAGGTGGCATTTGTTCATCCCATTCGTTGTTTTAACCGCTATATATGTTTCAATAACTGCAGGTAGCATTGGCTCTGGAGAAAGTGCAGTTACCACTACAGCGGTCTCCCTATCAACCATCATCGCCGGATTTTTAATAAAAATATGGACCAGCCTCCTCCTATGGGTGGGGGTGCTGAGTTTAATGGGTATGGGCAAACATTACCTGGAATTTAAAAATAAAACTACACTGTACCTTTCCGCGGTGTCATTCCCCATATACATATTCCACATAGTCTGGATCAACATGTTCGCCTACTACCTCTTAAGCTGGATACCCGATCAGATGGTAGTCCAGGTTATCCTCATCATGCTCTTGAGCTTCGTATTTACAATAGCCACCATCGAAGTTGTAAGGAGAATCCCCGGAATCAGAACCATTTTCGGAATGAGGGGTTAACAAGGATCTCCTTGAAAAAAGGGTCAACAATACCCCCCCCTTAAAAGTAGGGTTTAATAAGGCTTAAAAAGGGTTAACAAGTACCCCACCCTTGAAAAAAAAGGTTAATATGGCTTAAATTTTATCTAAGATATCCATATCAACCTCATGAAGTGTGTCGCATCCAGTGAGTATCATGGCCCGGGTGAAGTCAGCTAAGACATAATCGAAGTACATCTTAACTGCCTCAGCTCCCCCGCCAACGCATACCTGCAAAAGGGGACGGCCGATGAGGGCGATATCTGCACCTAACGCCAGTACTTTCAGGACATCGAACCCGGTCCGCACGGTCCCATCCGCCAGGAGAGGCATCTTACCGTTTATCTCCTCCGCAATATCTGGGAGCACCTCCGCCACGCCCAGGCCGTAATCTAAGACCCTACCACCATGATTAGATACGTAGCAGGCACTGGCACCGGAATCAACCACCTTAACCGCGTCTTCTGTACTCATTATGTCCTTGAAGATCACCGGTTTATCTGTGGAGTCCACCAGTTCCTTCAGATCATCTTCACCCTTCCGGTACACACTTTTATCGCTGTGATCCCAGTAGGTGGACCCGGCACCTCCCAGATCAACTCCTATGGCAATTACGTCCAGTTTTTCTGCAAGCTGGAAGAGTTCAAGCAGCCGTTTTTGGGACATGGGTTTGAAGAAGGGGATCCCATAACCGTTATTCTTCCCTACAGTAGTCACCCCTAAATCTTTAGGTGCGCTGGAGGTGGTCCCCACGGTACCGATTGTTCCAAATTCCTCTGCTCCCTTTAAAAGGCCCCAGTAGAAGTCTTCCTCGGCCATGGCATCGTTCATGTTGTGTTTCACTCCGGATAAGGGCGCGCCCATTACCGGGGCTTTAATATCCCATCCCAAGAAGGATGTGGACATCTCTGGCTGGCGGTGGGGCTTGACCATCTTCATCTTCAGCCGGTACTCTGCCAGGGCTTTGTAGTTCGCTTCGAAGTTTTTACCCTGTCCGGCACCTCCCATGCCAATGGGGGCGCCGTACTTCTGCCCGCCGCAGGTGTGTTCCGGATCACCATTGCACACCGGATAAACACCACATAAACCGGTGAGTTTCTCCCTAGCACGGGCCCGGTAGTAATTTAAATCCTTTTGGGTGGGTTCCTGACTATCCACACTTTGAGAAGTGCTCTCACCATCCAGGGGGTGCAGACAGCATTTAATGGCTCCGCAGACAGGACAGCGGTAAGAATCAGGTATATCATCCACTCTGGTTCCCGGGGCGAGGTTCAACTCGGCATCTCCCCTTTCCTCATCATAAACAAAGACTTTACAGTTCATACACATGTATATCATCTTAACAGCTCACCTACAGTTTAAATGAATTTTAAAGATTAAAACATTTATTTTATCATTTCCTTTTGTTCAACTGGTTTATCGCCTGCCTTATGGCGATGATGGGGGGAACATTCCTGGGGCAGACCTGGTAACAGTCTCCGTAGGATTCACAGGCCCACCAGCCATTTGGGATATCTCCTTTTTCCAGTCGTGAGTCTCCCTCGGCCTCCCGGGGGTCTATGTGGAACCGGTACAGTTTGGCCAGGGCTGCTGGTCCCAGATATTCTGGGTTTTCTCCCACAACCGGGCAGGCAGCATGGCAGGCACCGCAGAGGATGCAGTTGGTGTATACCCCCAGTTCTTTAACCGCTCCGGGATCCATCAGTCGTTCTTTTTCTGGATCAGGTCCTGCCGGACGGAAAGTTGGCTCTACGAAGCGGTAGTACTGGAAAAAGAGTTCCATATCAACCACCAGGTCCCTGATTACAGGTAAATGGGGTAGGGGTTCTACCAATACTTCTTCCTCAGGGTTCCAGTATATATCTTCACCAGCCATGGATATATCCTCGTCAGCAACAGTTTCAGGAACCTTATCTTTCAGAAGATCTCTAACCTGGCTACGGCAGGCGAGGCGGGGTACCTTGTTGATGAGCATGGCGCATGTTCCACACACCGCCCCCCGGCAGGAGTAGCGGAAGGCCAGGGAATCATCGTATTTCTCCTGGATCTGGAATAAAGCGCTTAAAACCGTCATCCCGGGGTGGGGATCCACCTCAAAGGTATCATAGTCAGGAGATTCCATTTCATGGTTGAATCGGTAAACTTTTATCTTTGGGTTAACTTTTATCACTAGTAAACACGCTCCTCTGGTTCGAACATGCCCAGCTTAACCGGTTTATAGGAAACACACATTTCATCATCTTTTAAATCTATCAGGGTGTGTTTCAGGAAGTTAATATCATCACGCTCTGGGTAATCAGTCCTGAAATGGGATCCTCTGCTTTCCTCCCGGGCGATGGCGCTTCGGGCCACGGCCTCAGATAAAAGGAGCATTCCCTCCAGTTCCAGGAACCTTACCAGGGCCTGGTTGAGTTCACGCTTACTGTTTTGGAGGGACACTCGGGGCAGCTGTTTCTGCAGTTTTTTTATCTCCTGGAGGCCTTCCTGCATCTCCTGTTTTTCCCGCAGTATCCCAAATCCCTGGGACATGGTGTGGGTCATGGCCTCCCTGATCTGGAAGAGGTGTTCTCCTTCTTCCCGGCTCAGTATATCCCCTATCTTAATGTCCATGTTTATCATGGCTGTCTTTATTGGCTCTTCTTCGGTAAAATTAATACTAGAAACATCTTCGATTATCTTATCGGCAACCAGGCGCCCGAAGACCACTGTCTCCAGGAGGGAATTTCCTCCCAGACGGTTGGCTCCGTGGACGCTGATGCAGGCGCATTCACCGGCAGCGTATAACCCTGGGATGCTGGTCGCACCGCCCATATCCACATCGACACCACCCATAGAGTAGTGCTGGCCGGGCTGGACCGGTATCTTCTCCTCTATGGGGTCTACACCGGCAAAATCCATGGCTATCTGCCTTATCCCCGGCAACCTCTCCTTGATTTTATCCGGTCCCAGGTGGCGCAGGTCAAGGTACAGGTAACCTCCCGGGTAGGCCCTTCCCTCCGCGATTTCCTGTTCCATGGCCCGACTTATCACGTCACGGGCTGCCAGGTCCCGGGTGCGGGGTGCGTAGCCCTCCATGAACCGTTCCCCATCTTTATTTAGGAGTATCCCTCCTTCACCACGGGCTCCTTCGGTTATCAGGATGTTGGTACCGTAGAGAGTGGTGGGATGGAACTGGACGAACTCCATGTCCTTAAGCTGGGCCCCTGCCTCTAAAGCTAAAGACGCCCCCTCTCCTGTGTTGATGAGTGCGTTGGTTGATCTATCATATATCCGGCCGAAGCCACCAGTGGCCAGGAGGACTGCCCGGGCCAGGAATCCATGGACCTCTCCAGTTACAATTTCCAGTGCCGTGCAACCTACACAGCGTCCCTCATCTATTACCAGGGAAGTGAGGTAGAATTCCTCGTAAACCGGGATTTCCCGGCCAACCACATTCTCGTAGAGGGTGTGGAGGGCGTTGTGCCCGGTGCGGTCCGCCGCATAACAGGTCCTGGGAAATCCCGCCCCTCCGAAGGGGCGCTGAGCTATCTTCCCGTTTTCTAGTCTGGACCATACCGTTCCCATATGTTCTAATTCGATTACTGTGCGTGGTGCTTCACGGCACATGAGTTCCACGGCGTCCTGGTCGGCCAGGTAATCGGATCCCTTCACTGTATCGTATGCATGGTTCTGCCAGCTATCCTTAACACCGCCCTCTCCTTCCACGTTTCCCAGAGAGGCATTCATTCCTCCCTGGGCTGCTACAGAATGAGAACGTAAGGGATGGACCTTAGATATCACCGCCCCATCTAATCCGGCGTCTTTTATCTGCAGGGCGGCTCTAAGTCCGGTCAATCCCCCTCCAATTAGGATTACATCGTATTGATGGATCATGTAGGTTACATCCGTTTTTTTTAAGTTCTTACTTCTTTTAATATGTAAAAATATTTAATTCAGTCCTTCCTCAAATCCAATCCCCCGGGACGGGTCATCTTCCCTGGATCTACCAGTTTATCATATTCTTCCTCGGAGATGCATTTCAGATCCAGGACGGCCTTTTTAAGGGTTAGATCATTATCCAGGGCATGTTTTACTGCCCGGGCCGCCTGATCGTAACCGATAACCGGGGTCAGGACGGTTACCAGCATGAGTGATCGTTCTAAAAAGTAGTTTATCTGTTTTTCATCCGGTTTCATTCCTTCTACCAGGTATTTCCTGAAATTCTGGCATCCGTCGGTTAGTATATTCAACGAGTGCATAATGTTACGGATGATCAGGGGTTTGTAGGCGTTCATCTCCAGGTGTCCCCCGCCTCCACCGAGTGTCACCGCCAGGTCGTTGGCTGTGACCTGTACCGCCACCATGGACAGTGCTTCGCACTGGGTGGGGTTTATCTTCCCGGGCATGATGGAGGATCCTGGTTGGTTTGCTGGTAGTTCCAGTTCATGTAAGCCGCACCTTGGACCGCTTGATAAGATGCGGATGTCGTTTGCTATTTTATAGAGGGACGCCGCCAGTGTCTTGAGCGTCCCGCTGAGCATGACCAGACTGTCGTGTGATCCCTGGGCTTTGAATTTGTTATCCACCGTTTTAAACGGTAGACTGGTTAATCCTACAATTTCACCAACCACTTTCCCGTCAAAACCGGGAGGGGTGTTCATCCCTGTCCCTACAGCAGTTCCACCTATGGTTAAGTGATAGATTTCCTCCAAGCTGTTTTCTAAGCGTTTCAGGTTATCATCAAGTAAGCCAACATAACCAGAAAATTCCTGGCCTAAAGTTAAAGGTGTAGCATCTTGGAGATGGGTACGGCCCACCTTAACTATATCGGACCATTCTTCTGATTTAGTCTGTAAAGAGTCACATAGAGAAGTTACAGACGGTATCAACTTCCCTTTCAGGGCTTTTGCAGCGGATATGTGCATGGCCGAGGGAAAGGTATCGTTAGAAGACTGGGATAGGTTGGCGTGATCGTTGGGATGGACGGGTACCTTACTCCCCAGGGGATTCCCGGTGAGTTGACAGCTCCGGTTAGATATAACTTCGTTCATGTTCATGTTGAAGGGTGTTCCACTCCCGCTCATCCACACGTTCAAGGGGAACTGGTCCTGGTGCTCTCCGGCGAGTATTTCATCACATACCTTGACGATTAAGTCCCGGCGATTTTCATCTAAGAGTCCTTCCTGGAAGTTAACCCTGGCACATGCCTTTTTTATCACAGAATAAGCTTCAACCATCTCTCGTGGCATTGGATCATCACCGATATTGAATTGTTCCAGTGAGCGCTGTGTCTGCGCCCCCCATAGTTTATGAGCTGGTATTCTAATTTCACCAAAACTATCAGTCTCATAACGGAAATGGTAATCCATATACTCCACTTCAACCAATTTAATAATTATATTATATGTTTTATGAGGAAAAATAACTTTTTGGGTTGAATATCTAAAAGTAAGATTTATATTTAAAAATTTGAGAATAACCAATGTTAGGTTAATTAACATACCTATGGACTATATTCCATACTAGAAACGCCTAATATTCGAGGGTTTTTAAAAAGTAATAAGTATATACTTGTTACACCAAATATATATCAGTAATTCCATTAAAAATTTCCGAAAGGTATTTTTCATGAACATATTCGCTTTAATATCTCTTCTAGCTGCAATTATATGCTTTTTTTTAGGAAACTTTATCTACTATAAAAATCCGGAAAATAGTTTAAACAAATTAGTAGCCCTTTTAGCCATCCTGATAGCCTTTCTAACCTTCACTGAATTTGGTTATCGCCAAGCGGAAACAATTGATACTGCCATATTTTGGTTGAAATTAAGCACTTTATGGCCTTTAGTACCGGCAGTTTTAATACATATATCCCTAGTATTTACCGGTAAAAAAGAATTGCTTAAACATGAATTAACTTATCTTTTAATTTATGCACCGGCAGTTATTATTTCAGCAGTGGGATTGATAACTAATCAAACAGCAGTTCATCAATATTGGGGATGGACCTATAATTTAAATGACCCTTCAGTACTCCTTTTTTTCCTTTTAATCAGTATTTGGAGTTTGATTGGCGGCATATTAACTTCCTTACTCATTTTAAAACATTATTTCGATACAACGGAAGAATTAGAGAAAAAACAGACCAGATATATTTTCCTAGGCCTGCTTGCACCTTTAATATTTAGCCTAACCGCCGACTTAATTTTACCATTATCATCCCTACGAGTCCCTGAGATAACGATGGTCAGTGCTACAGTTGGTTTGATCTTTATAGCTCACGGCATATGGAGATACCGTTTCCCAGTCTTAACTCCAGTTATAGCTGCAGATAAGATAGTATCAACTATGTCCAACTTTCTAATTATTTTAAACACCCAGAAAAAGATCGTACTGGTAAATCAAAGTGCGATTAACCTGTTAAATTATAAAAGGGAGGATTTAATTGGTAAACCTTCTAGTTTAATCTTCAGATTAAAAGATAGTATATGGGATATATTTCAAAATATAAACCTGGATGAAATAGGGCAAATTAAAACCTTTGAAACCGAAATAAAATCCAGTGAAAACAAAGTTATACCGGTTTTAATGTCTGTGTCTTTAATTAAAATTAGTGAAAATGAACCTTTAGGTTTAGTATGCATAGGAAGCGACCTGACAAAAGAAAAGGAAATAAAAAGGGCATTAGAAGAATCAGAGAGATTATACTCCACCCTGGTTAAAACAGGCCCAGATGCGATCATCACCACTGATATGAATTATAAGATAAATTACACATCCAAACAGGCTCTGGAGATGTATGGCTACGAAAATAAAGAATTGATTGGACATTCAATTTTCGACCTGGTAGCTCAGGAATATCAGGAAATCGCCAGGAAAGACCTGGAAAAAATTCAAAGTAAGGATGTTTTAAGGAATCTTGAATACAAATTAGTTAAGAAAAATGGAGATCAGTTCATAGGTGAATGGAATATTGCAGTAATTAGAAACCCTGAAGAAAAGCCAGTGGCATTTATGATCACCGCTCGAGACATTACTCACCATAAAAATATCGAAGCCCAGATGCAAGCCTCCATCCATGAGAAAAATGTACTCTTAAAGGAAATCCATCATCGGGTGAAAAACAACCTCCAGATAATATCCAGCCTGTTGAATCTGCAATCCATGCATATAGATGATGAAAATGCACTTGAAGTTTTCAAAGAAAGCCAGAATCGAGTTAAGTCCATGGCCATAGTACATGAAAATTTGTATCAAACTGGAAATTTTGCTGAAGTAAATGTGGCTGAATACCTAAAAAAGTTAACAGAAAATATTTATAGCTCTTACGGAGTTGATATGGACTTAATAAAAATGGATATAAATGCCCAAGATCTTTTCCTAGATATAAATACAGCCATACCCTGTTTTCTAATAATCAACGAAGTGATCACCAATTCCATCAAACATGCATTTCCTCATGGAAGACCGGGTAAAATAATTATTGATTTTAAAAAAGTGAATGATAAGCATATCATGCATATACAGGATAATGGAGTAGGTCTTCCAGATGATTTAAACATCAAAAAAACTAATACGCTAGGTATGCAGCTTATTACCAGTTTAACCGCCCAGTTAGATGGTGAACTTGAAGTTAAATCCAATAATGGAACTGAATTTAAAATTATTTTTTAATTTAAACTTTTCTAACTCAGAATTCTAAACTTTTTGTGACAATATTCACATAACTATTTATTTTATAGTGGTAATAGAATATAATTCGGTTTAGTCTCTAAGAGATTGAACGTAAAGCGTTATGTTACCAAATACTAATTTAAACAATAAAAAATTCATTCTGTCAAAATCACCAGAAATTATTGTAAAGTTAAAGGATGAGATACTTTATGGAGGATACTTCGCAGCCCTTAGTGGTCCTGCATTTATCATCACGTCGTCGATACTGACAGGAACCAGTATTTCACTACCCCTCCTAATCATAGCTTACATAATACCATTGATGGTTTATAGCTATGACCATTACCGGGATATGGATAAAGATAAGGATAGTAATCTGGAAAGGGCCACCTACTTCCATAAAAAATCACATATCTTCCCCTACCTAATGGGAAGTTATGCAATACTCTTATCTCTCCTACTGGTGCTTTTCTCCAATTGGACCATGATATCCTTCATTTTAATTTTGATAATGGGGGGTGTTCTTTACTCGGTAGGTTTAAAAAATTTCACACAAAAAATACCTGCCTTCAAAAACATCTACACCACACTAACCTGGTCCTTGGCCGGGACTTTTTCTATAGTGTTCTACCATTCCTTACAATTGAATTTAATTTACATACTAATCTTCTTATTCGTCTTTCTCAAATTTTTACCAAACACAATCTTCTTTGACCTGAAGGATATTAAAAGTGACCGAAAAGAAGGATTAAAAACTGTGCCTGTAATTTTGGGTAAAAAAGGGACCCTGAAGCTCTTGCATATACTGAACATCCTGGCCTTCATCCCACTTTTCCTTGGGATCTGCTTGGGAATAATCCCGCTATTTGCAGCCATAATGGTACTATTCTACTTCTACAGTATTTACTACTTAAATAAAGCAAGTAAATTAGAAGATGAAAAGTTGCGGATGATATCCTACACATTAGCAGACGCAGAATTCATGATCTGGCCCATCGTACTTGTACTGGGACAATTCTTCTTTTCTGTGGTTTAATATTTTTAACTTCTTAATCTAAACGAGGTGATATCCATGGATGATGTTGAAGAATTGCTCCAATCATTAGAAAGCATGTCCCCAGAGGAAAGGGAGGAGGAGCTGGAACGCTTTAAATCTCAGTGCATCTACCCTATCTGCCCCACCTACAATGACTGTGCTCGAGAAAAAGGCGAGTTACTCTTCTGCATAATTGGGGAGAGTGAAAAGTGCATAACCTAGAAGAAGGATTGTCTATGTCCACCCTGTCCCTTCGCCCGGAGGCTCAGTTTCGGGGCCCGGTACACCACTTACTGTATGAGGGGTTCCGAGATAGAGCAGCGGGAATAAAATTTTATTACCTGTACTAAACGCTTTTGAAGTTGATGTTTAATTTTTTTAATTTCTTTCAGAAGATTTGGAAATAAGCTTAAATCAAATAAAAGACTACTAAATTTATTTATTGAATTAATCCCCCCGAACTTTTTGTGATACTTATGGAAGATTTACTGTGGTGGTTGATAGCCGGGACCAGAGGAGGAATTAACCGGGCGCGGATTATCAAGGAACTACATTCCTGACCGTATAATGCAAATCAACTTGCTCAGAATTTGGATCTGGATTATAAAACCATCACTCATCACATGAAAGTTCTAAAAAAGGAATAAACATCATCAAGTGTTCCGGTGAAGGACAGTACGGAATGGTTTACATGCTCTCCCCCATCATGAAGGAGAATTTTGATGCTTTTGATACTATTTGGAAGGAAATCAGAAATAACGATTAATAAAGAGGTTGGAAAATGGTCTTGTATAGTTATATAGGTTTAGGATTGGCAGTGGCAAATATCTGTATGATACTGATTTTGCTCTCCATATACTGGAAAAATTATACCAAATGGAAATCTCAGTACACCATTGGCCTTTTGGTGTTTGGAATATTTTTCCTACTACAAAATATTCTATCTGTCTACTACTCTGCTCCACCACCAGGACCACCACACACCCCCCATGGAGAGTCCACATCAAATCCCCCTGCTACTTATAAATTCATCCCAGCTGGTAGCTTTGGCCTCACTACTTAAAATAAGCTGGAAGTAGGGTTAGAACATTTTTCTTTATTTATTTCTTAATTTTAATTTAAGTAAATTCCAGAATTTATTTTCTAATTTAGGTAAAATTTTGGTTTAATTTGGGAAAATCTATTTTTAATCTTATCTTAAAATAAGAAATGCTAATGGGGAATTTAAAAAAAATTTACTCTTTGTTACGGTAACTAATTCATTAGTTACAGGTACGAGGGATTATTCTGGACTTAAATCCTTTATTTAATCCCCCCCTAATCCCTTAGTACCTTTTTAATTGATTAATCCTCCAAGATGTCACCCTACTTCGAGACAGATACAGAATAAATTTTATTAACTGGGAGAAACTCTCTAGTAAATGGTGATACAAGGTGGATAAATTTGAAGAACTTATAGCTGAGTTAAATGAACTCTCTGATGAGGATAAAAATCAAAGGATCAGGGAATTAGAGACAGACTGTGTATGCCCCATATGTCCCACCTTCAACCAGTGTGCCAAGGATGCCGGGGAAAACATCTTCTGCCTTAAAGAGGAAAGTAACTGTATAAATACGGAAAAGGGCTGTATGTGTCCCACCTGCCCCTTTGCTGCAGCCTATAAAATCGGAGTTATCCACAACTTCTACTGCAAGCGTGGGAAAGAACTTAAACAACGAGAAGGATGACTATAATTTTTTTTGATCAAATTTTTTTTATTGCAGATAAATTTCAGACGATTAAAATCCAAAAGATAAGTTTCAGACGATTTACATCCAAAAGATAAATTTAAACAAATTTTCAATTCCAGATAACCATGGACCCTACTTACAGCATACTCATCGTGTTTCTCACCGGTGTGGCAGAGTTATGGCTGGGCTATTCCACTGGGTCTGGTTTTAAAACTATCATCCTTAAGCACCGCAGTCACCACTGCCCTGGGTTCAGTTACATCCACTCTTATCGTGGCCTTCGCCGGTTCAAACCTCCGGAGCAGATTTCTAAAGTGGCGCTACGGATCGGATGAAAACCTTAAAAAGGGGGCGTTACTTTAAGATCTGGAACAAGTATGGCGTGTTTGGTTTGGGAATCATCTCACCCCTCCTATTGGAGCCCCCCTGGACACCGTGGTGGGTATAATATTCAGCGCCGAGAGGAACAGGTTGCTCTTATGGATCATCATCGGGATAATTATATGGAGTGCAGTTTAACCACCGCTGTCTATCTGGGAACCATCACTATCTACCCTGAAATATGATAATACCATTAATCCCGTTAATTTCCCACCATACCGGTAGATTAAGGATATAACACAGGATTCCCTTTATTTTTCAAAGGATTTTAAGGATTTATCGAAACATTTAATAGTACAATCAGCAAATTATTCTTTTAGAAGAACTTTTAAGCTTACCAACTTTAATATTTTGCCTAATACTGTTTATTTTCATAAACTATAACTGGCACAATTAGCTCGATGACGCGTAAAGGGTGTTATAATTGGAGAAAATCAAAATAGCAATAATTGGTATTGGTAATTGTGCAAGCTCACTATTACAGGGAATTTACTATTACAAAGACCAGAAAGCAGAAGACGCCATAGGCCTGATGCACTGGGATATTGGCGGATACAAACCATCTGATATAGAAGTGGTAGCAGCAATAGATATAGACCAGCGTAAAGTAGGTCTGGATTTAAGCGAGGCCATATTCGCCAGGCCAAACTGCACCACCGTCTTCCAGGAAGAAATACCCCAATTAGGGGTAAAAGTATCCATGGGCAAAGTCTTAGACGGTGTAGCCCCACATATGGCTGAACATGACGAAAAAAACACTTTCGTTGTATCAGATGAGCCAGAAAATGATAAGGAAGAAATCGTTAAAATTTTAACCGACAGTGGAGCGGAGATCCTCCTGAACTATCTCCCTGTAGGTTCTGAAGAAGCCACGCGTTTCTATGCCGAGTGCGCCCTGGAAGCAGGGCTGGCCCTGATAAACAACATGCCAGTCTTCATAGTGAGCGACCCGGAGTGGGCGGCCAGATTTGAGGAAAAAAACCTGCCCATGGTGGGTGATGATATAAAAGCCCAGATCGGTGCCACCATAACCCATAGGGCACTGGCCAACCTCTTTAAAGACAGGGGAGTTAAGTTGGAGCGAACTTACCAGCTCAACACCGGTGGTAACACCGATTTTTTAAACATGCTCAACCGTAACAGGTTGGACTCTAAAAAGGAGTCGAAAACCGAGGCAGTCCAGTCGGTTCTCGCAGAGAGGATGGAACCGGAAAACATACACATCGGTCCCAGCGACTACGTACCTTGGCAGAACGATAATAAACTGTGTTTCCTGCGCATGGAGGGTAAAACCTTCGGTGACGTGCCCATGAATATAGAATTACGCCTCTCAGTAGAGGACTCCCCTAACTCTGCAGGATGCGTTATAGACGCTATTAGATGCTGTAAACTGGCCCTGGAGAGGAATATCGGGGGACAGCTCACCTCAATATCTGCTTTTACCATGAAACACCCCCCAGAACAGTTCACCGATGATGAAGCACGAGATATGGTGGATGAATTTATCATTGGAAAGAGGGAACGTTAATAACTTGATGAAGACAAGAAGGAATGTTAGTAACTCGGCGAAAAGCCAGAGGGAACGTTAATAACTTGATGAACAAGAGGGAAGGTTAAAACTCATTACATTTCTTTGCTCTGGTGGTGGCATCACACTCCAGCTGGGGTATCTGACTGTACCCATTGGCATCTAACTCACGAGCAACATTTTTTAAAACTTCATCCCTAGATAGTTTGTTTTCGCTGATTTTTATCTCCCTGCAGAAGTAGTAGGTGAACGCCCCGTGCCATTCTTCACTTATAAAGGCATCGGCACTGGTCTGGTCGGACCGGCAGGCTGCCCATAGTATGTGGTTGCCTAATAGGGGAGGGTGCCTAAATTCTCTACTGCCAACCTTCTGGAAGACTTCCCCGGAAGGCGGAGGAATGTATCTGGGCTCACGGTCATGGAGGGGTTCCATGGCCCTTAAACCAGTCCCGCTGTGGCAGGTGTCCAGATAGACCTCCAGTGACACATCTTCTGGTAGTTGGGTGAAGAGGTCATGGAGTTCGTCATCCAATATTATCCGATCCGGATCCCATTCATCTCCTCTCACATCCAGATCGTAGGGACAGAAGGCTTCATCAAAATCATCCGGCTCATCCCCACTGACATCCGGCATTTGGGTACCGTGACTGGACATACTAAATATCAGCCTATCATATTCACCTGACATAGCTCCTCCCACCATTTCCTGGAGGTTCTTCATTATATTCGACTTGGTCGCCTCTTTATCAACGAGTTTTACCACGTTTTTTTCTTCAAAACCCATGTACTGCACCAGTATTTCTTCCATATCATACGCATCATTTATACAACCATTCAATGAACTGCCCGGATAGTTTTTGAAGTTATTTATACCCACACAGAGTGCTTTTTTACCCATAATCTTTTCACCATTTTTAAATTCTTTCAAATCCCCCCCCCCCATATATATAGTTATTAATAACTTACTTTATGTAAGTATGACCCCACATATATAGTTTACTATAGTCATGAACAGTTCATTTAAAAAAAAGGAGATAAAACCTAAAAAGGGAGATAAAAACCTAACTATTCAGATTCCTCAGTCGAACCCGGGTATCGTAATAAGGGGCGCCTTCTCCCTTCTCACTGAGGATGTCCCCGGTTAATACGTTGATGTTTTTATTATGCCTCATCAGCCCACCCTTGTAAGCTAAGATGAAGTCGCACCTCACATCTTCACTCCCACGAACCCTGACTTCCAGCTTTCCAAAGAGAGATTCCAGGAGGGCCACCTCACCATCTGCTACACCAGTTGCTTTAAGGGTTAACGGGTGTGCCTGAACTTCCAGGTAGCCGTTTTTTATTTCTGATTCAGGTAAAACTGATCCCACCCATTTATCAGTGGAAGTGAAAAGCAGATGCAAGGGGAAATTTTTATCTATTACTCCTTCGTCACTTCCTTCGAGATTATCATCTTTAAAGTCTGTTATAAATTCGAAGAGGCCTGATTCTGTCTTAAAACATTTATCAGCGTAGGGGATCTCATGGGCAGGGACCATCTCCACCGGGCCATTCTGCAGTTCTTCGAAGGTTACACCCTTATCAAGGATGGGGGAAGCCATCTTCTTAAGCCACTTGGTGGGCGTGCCTGCCATTTCATCCCCCAGGCCTAATCTTAGAGAAAGAAGCTGGAATATTTCGAATTCAGATTTTGCCTCACCCTGTGGAGGTACGACAGTATATAAACATTTCAAACTAAAACTGTTCAAATTTTTGTGGTAAAACATCACAGTTTTTTTAGTTGATGGAACAATATAAGATAGAAAAGGAAATATCTCACGGGTAGAATGAACCCACAATTTCTATAGTGTTCAATGAACCCAGTGCATAATTTTAATGGATTCAACAAACCAATACATAATCTTAATGTACTGGTGACGATTACATAACTTAGACGTGATATAATGAACCATGAAAAACTGCAAAGGTGGCATATATGGATCATACCCGCCATAATCGCCTTTTTAATAGCCCTCATCCCCACACTGAAATTTCAGTGGCCGCTGAGCTGGGATATCATCATCCACGTACAGTACACCATGGTCTACACTAAATACGGGTTGATATTAACTGATCCCCTCTTAAATGCACCATTCGGCCAGAAAATAGGATACCCGCCCCTGTTCCATTTCCTCCTTGCCGCCCTGGGCCTGATCACCAAGGTCGACTACTTCCAGATCGCACGGGCCTTACAACCTATCCTAGCCATGCTTATAGTCGCCTCAGTGAGCTATATTGCCCGGAAATTCTACGGAACTATTGCCGGTATCTCTGCGGGATTTTTAGTACTTTCCAGTTTCCTCTTAGGCCGTATCATGCTACCTATCCCTGAGAACCTGGCCTTAATATTCCTCCCCCTATCGGTCTACCTTTACTACCAGTCCATCAGGGAAGACCTGCTTAAATCCGCGATTTTCTCCGGTATCCTGTTTGTTGTTATTATCTCAACCCATATACCCGCCAGTTTCATCTTATTTTTAATTATAACCATATTCAGCCTGGTAGAATTAATAGTCTACCGTAATCTTCGTATCTTCAAGATCTACGGTGCCTTTCTACTTATACCGGCCTGCCTGGTGGTGGTGGGATTTTTATATCTCCTGATATTCCAGCCGGACGTATTATACTCCCTTTTAAACGAGGGCATCTCGGTTGCCACGGGGATAGCCACCTCCATAGCATATAATCGGCCTTTAAGCCTGGAAGGATACCTTAACCTGGGCATCATGGTACTGATATTCAGTGTTATAGGGATAGTCTTCTCTTTAAATGAAATACGCAGAAAAACACTGGATAAATTATCTAAAAAGGTCCTGTTCATCCTCATCTGGATTCTGTTGATGTTCCTTTTAAGCATCGCCTACATGTTTGGTATAAACATCATATCTTATCGATTACTGGTATATCTACTCATACCACTCTCCATAATAGGTGGTTTTGGATTAAGCCAAATCTATGAAAGATTGAATGCCAGTAAGCGTTTATCATCAGATAAGTTCCGGGCAAGTTTACTGGTTGCCGTGTTTAGCCTGGCCATTTTAAGTGGAGTTTTAACCGTGGAAAACCCCGACTTCGGCACCTTCCAGGTGAAAAACGAGTACGAAACACTTGACATCGCCCCTCCCTCACAGTCGATGGTGGACCTGGCAAACTGGTTCAACACCAACGGGGATAAAAACAAATCCATACTCACCAACAACCTCTTCACCGGTACCTTCCTGGCCACCATGTCCGGTATGCCCATTCACTATGGCTTCGAAGATTTCAATAAAGCCATGTCCCAGTCGGCCCTGAAGGAAGCGAAGATAGGATACCTGGTGCTGGATAAGAGATTAAGTTTTAACTCCCAGAATGAAACCCTAGAACTCATCAATGTCAAATCAGAGTTCTATCCCCTGGTGTATTTCAACAAACCCGTCTCAGAGAGTCTCCCGGAGCTTCTCCCTGATTTTGTTAAGGTGGTATATGAAAACCAGGACTATATAGTGTGCCAGGTAATGGATTGAACACTATTTACTATATTTGGTATAGTGAATTTCATGCTATTTTTGCGCAATTCAGACCAATTTTTTCACATAATCAGAACATTATATATATGCAACTTACGACTATGTATATAAGGAAACTAATTTTTTCATACAACTTGTAATTAGGTATAATAGTGAATCGATTTCAAGTGAGGGTCACCAATGAAAAAAATAAGAATCATTGAAACTGCATTCCGGGATGCCCACCAGTCACTGATGGCCACCAGAATGCGAACCAGAGACATGTTACCCATAGCCGAGAAAATGGATAAAGTGGGTTATTTCTCCCTGGAGTCCTGGGGCGGTGCCACCTTCGATACCTGCATCCGCTATCTCAACGAAGACCCCTGGGAACGCCTGAGGCAGCTTAAAGAGATAGTGACCAAGACTCCCTTACAGATGCTTCTCCGCGGCCAGAACCTGGTGGGGTACAAGCATTACCCCGACGATATAGTCCGTAAATTCGTGGAAAAATCCTATGAAAATGGTATAGATGTATTCCGGATATTTGATGCCCTGAACGACATCCGAAACATGGAAATGGCCATAAAAGTAGCTAAGGAACAAGATGCACACGTCCAGGTTACCATCAGCTATACAGTAAGTCCCTACCATACTCTGGAAACTTTTGTGGAATTCGCACAGAAGTTAGAGGAATTAGGGGGCGATTCGGTGGTTGTGAAGGATATGGCCGGACTGATATCCCCATATGATACTTATGACTTAATAAAGGCCCTTAAAGAAGAGACCAATCTCATGGTTAACTTACACTGTCACTGTACCAGTGGTATGACTCCCATGAGTTATTACACTGCCTGTGAGGCGGGAGTCGACCTTCTGGACACTGCCATATCACCCCTTTCCTGGGGAGCGTCCCAGCCACCAACCGAGAGTATAGTGGCTGCGCTACAAAACACTCCCTATGATACTGGACTGGATTTGAAGCTCCTAAAAGAGATCAAAGAATATTTCGAGGAGATACGTAAGAAGTACAGCAGTCTCATCGATCCCATATCTGAAAAGATAGATACCGATGTTTTAATCTACCAGATACCTGGTGGTATGCTTTCAAACTTCGTATCACAGCTTAAAAACCAGAACGCCCTGGACCGTTATGAAGACGTGCTTAAGGAGGTCCCCCGGGTACGGAAAGACCTGGGATACCCTCCACTGGTAACTCCAACCAGCCAGATCGTGGGTATACAGGCCGTGATGAACGTCCTCAACGGTGAAAGATATGGGAACGTGACCAAGGAAGTTAAAGATTACATCAAAGGGTTCTACGGCAGACCACCCGCTCCCATCAATGAAGAAGTGGCCCATAAGATCATAGGGGATGAAGAGCGGATAACAGTAAGGCCCGCCGATCTACTGGAACCTCAACTGGAACAGTGCCGCAGGGAAGCAGAAGAAAAAGGTATCGTTAAAAAGGAAGAAGACGTGTTAACCTACGCCCTGTACCCCCAGGTTGCAGTGAAATTCCTCCGTGGTGAAATCGAGGAAGAAGAGTTAAAACCACCAGAAGAAGCTTCAAGTAGGGAAGAACCCGCTGGACTGCCCACCGAGTACGCAGTTGATGTGGATGGGGAAGTCTTCGATGTCAAAATCACACCGGTGGGTTACATGGAAATAGAACCCACCCAGGGCAAAGTACCCCGAGGCAACGTCGAGGGAGCGGTGAACACCACCATGCAAGGCATGATCCTGAAGCTTAAGGTAAACCGGGGAGACCATGTAAACGAAGGCGACGTGGTGGCCGTACTGGAGGCCATGAAGATGGAAAACGATGTCTACGCCTCACAGTCCGGGACAGTAGAACAGATCTACGTTGATGAGGGAGACACCGTTGATGCCGGTGATGTTTTGATGGTCATAAAATAGAGCGTTTTTTTTGGGATCCATTAAAATTTCTATTTTTTTATTATTTCCATATTATTCAGTCAATTTAATCTTACCAGTAGTTCCTTAAAATGAGCTCAACTCCAACATTTTCTACTCCTTCCAACAAGTATGACTTGCTTTTAGGCTTGAGCCCCACAAATCACTTTATTCTTTAGGGTCTTAGGTTTTTTAGGACTCTGAAAGCTTTCAGGGCTGTTTTTGTGTTGTAAACCTGGTGTTGTGATGAGTTCTGCTAGAAATACGGTTAGTATGGTAGTTTTTTTGCTGATTTTGGTGTGTATTTTTTCATGTTTAGTCCCATTTGCATAATTTTAGAAAGTCTTCGATTTTGCCACGTATGGGTCTGTATTCTTCCCAATTTTGTATTTTTCGAGTAATATCTTTTTAACATGTTGTATAGTTTTCAGCTTTCTTTTCTTGTTTTTTTTAACTTTAAATACACGTGAAGGGTAGGTTAAATGTGTCTTTTAGTTTTTGGAATTTGACTTTCTCCTAGTGTTTTTTTTTATGAAATCTCCGTTGATCTTAACCAAAGGCGTTTCAAATGGAAATCAGTACCTAAACACGCCTCTAAACCTATTAGGCGCCACCATATCACTCGGATATAAAACAAAAAAATGCCTTACAGAACCCTCTCAGGAAACATGAAATCTGAAAGTTGATAGTTATAATCTTATAGCATGTTATCTCATTCTATAATCCGGCATCAGCTTGAAATATTTTAGAGCACATAAATTACTTAAGTTTACGGATAGTTTGTAAACTATTTTTAAGAGTTTAAAACTTAATTATAAGCTAAATACTCTTTCTTATTCTAATTAAAATTGTTTAAATAAACTTTTGTAAAAATCACCATATGAAATTAATTGATGGGCGAAGCCAAGAAGGAGATTTGTAGCATATAATGCCTAAATATGAGGATTTTTTGTATTTAACTTTTAAATGAACCATAATTCTTAAAATAAGGAATTGAACGAAAGTTTTCAGATAGAATTATTAAAAAGGCTTTTAAACATGTTTTAAATAAAGAGAAAAGCTTAGTGAACGTGTATTTTTGGGATTAAAACCGTAAAATTTATAAGGAATTCCTAATTGATCATGTACACGTCCAAGAAAGGGGTTTATGTAAACCTTTTAAACATCTTGGGACATGGAGGCGGTAAAATTAAACGAAAATTGATTTTTGCAGTGTTAATATTTTTGGCATTAACACTGGCATTAAGTGCAAATACTGTATCTGCAGTAAGCCAAAATCAAACCAACGCCACCGACAAAGTCCAAACCACAACACAACAAGTAAACACAGACACAAGTAATAAGACAGAGGATTCAACTGAAAAAGTTACAACCACCAATTCAACAGGGACTACATCTACGACTTCTAAGTCTAGTACCAGTTCAAAAAACACCAGTAGTTCTAACAATGAATCTCAAATTGCAGCTGGTTCTGCAGCCGGAAGCACAACCACCATCAAGGTGCTGATCTACAACGGAGCTTACGCCAGTGCTAATTGTGTTAGCGGGTTGAAAACTATTTTAAGCAACGCAAATAGCAATAATCTAGTATCAGGTGTGAAATTCACTTACACCACCACCACAAAAATCATCTCATCAATCTTATCAGGATATGATGTACTGATTATGCCCGGCGGTGATGGAGGTTATTATTACCTGAATAGTGGTAGTATTAGTGCAAGTGCCATTAAGAGCTTTGTTGCAAATGGTGGAGGATACATAGGAATATGTGCTGGTGCTTATGCAGCTGTGACAAGTGTGGATGGTAGATACAATGGTTGGGGAATAGCACCCAACGTAAACGCAAAAGTCGTGAATTACGTGGGGAGCTTAGCAATGCAGTTCACCTCAGCAGGAACACAACTATTAGGCCGTAGCGGTACCATCACCGTAAATCACTACAATGGCGCGGCCATGTACACCACCAGCAGCACAGCCAAAATACTAGCCACCTACGCCGACAGTAAAACTGGTTACAAAGGTTACGCAGACATAGTCAGCGACTACTACGGGGAAGGAAGGTCAGTACTCCTCGGATCTCATCTGGAACTTTCACCACAGTACCCGGACATACTGGCCAAGCTCATTGCCTGGGCAGCTGACGTCAGCACAGAAAGCAGTACAACCACCATGGTAAGTGTAAGTCAGGTAGCCAGCGCAGCTTCTAGTGTGAAGTCGTTTATAGAGAGTAACCAGAGGTTACCCAACTATGTGACTATTTCAGGAGAACAAGTTACAATGTCAGAATTCCTTTATCTCCTAACTACAGGGACAATTCAAGTAAACAGTGGTTCTACAACGGCAATCACAGTAAAAGATGTGGATTCAGCCACAAATTCAACAGAGAACGTTGAATCAGGTAACATTCTGAAATCAGAGTACCTAAAAATTGCAGAAAGTATACAAAACTTCATCAACACCAACGGCCGAGCACCCAACTATGCATCCAGTTCACTGGGTAAGGTCAGCTACGAATCACTGATAAACACATTCAGCAAAATACTGAACTTCTACAACACCAACAAAAGACTGCCCAACTACGTATCAGTAGCCCCCAACAATAGTTCATCAAGCTCTGATAACTCTACCACCCAAACAGTTACATTAAACCAAATAAGTAGCGCAGCTTCTAGTGTGAAGTCGTTTATAGAGAGTAACCAGAGGTTACCCAACTATGTGACTATTTCAGGAGAACAAGTTACAATGTCAGAATTCCTTTATCTCCTAACTACAGGGACAATTCAAGTAAACAGTGGTTCTACAACGGCAATCACAGTAAAAGATGTGGATTCAGCCACAAATTCAACAGAGAACGTTGAATCAGGTAACATTCTGAAATCAGAGTACCTAAAAATTGCAGAAAGTATACAAAACTTCATCAACACCAACGGCCGAGCACCCAACTATGCATCCAGTTCACTGGGTAAGGTCAGCTACGAATCACTGATATCCGTATTATCCAGGATAGTAGCTTTCTACGACGACAATAACAGATTACCCAACTATGTGTCAGTAAAATCTTGATGCAGTCAGACAGGCGGAAATACCACGACTGATTCTTCTTTACAGAAGTATCTGGTGGCGACAGCCAATGCCGAGTCAACCAGTTCCACCATCAAGAACTTGGTGGCTTCTATAATCTCGGGTAAAACAACGACCTATGCTAAGGCCCATGTTATCTTCAACTGGGTGAGGGACAACGTGTCTTATTCATTCTACTACAACACCCAGAAGGGTGGTCTGGGTACTTATAGCTCCAGGAGCGGTAACTGCTGTGATATGGTGCACCTGGTAGTGGCACCTGCCAGAGCAGCAGGCATACCAGCCAGATATCAGCACAGAACCTGCACGTTCTCCAGCGGAACATACGAACATGTATGGGCTCAGTTATACGTAAACGGTAAATGGTATTACGCAGATGCCGTAAGTACCAGAAACACATTTGGAACCATAAATAACTGGAACCTAAACACCAACACACTACACGGTACATACACAGAACTACCATTTTAAAATCCCCCCTTTTTTTAATTTTTTTGGAGTTTGTAAGAGGATAGGTACCCCATATTCATACATGACCAGCAACCCTTAATGGCCGGATATCAACATCCCTGCTGTAAATAGATTATATTCAATATCTTTATCGATCTCTAAGTCACTATCCAGGAGCGTTTGAGAAAGGTAGGGACCCTTGCAGCATGTAAACATATTTAGCCCGTGGATCCTCACCATCATTCATCTTTTTAAATAAAGCAATATCATCTAATATTCTGTTACATCCTCAGCATTGGCCTCAATAAATGCCCTTTTCCGCCTCATACATGACTCACATACACCGCAGTGCTTTTCTTCACCCATATAGCATGAATAGCTTAGCTCAAGGGGTGCGTCTATCTCTAACCCCAATTCCACTATTTCTTTTTTAGTTTTAGCAATGAGTGGTGCTTCTATTTCTATATCATAAATTGATCCAATCTCCAGGACACTGTTATAGGCATCCAGAAATTCTTTTGAGTTATCAGGGAAGGTAACTGCCTCTTCCAGGTCCCAACCAACTATTATTTTCTCTGCTCCGGAAGCTTCGGCAAATGATGTGGCTATGGCTGTAAATACTATGTTCCTGCCGGGCACCCATACTTGCCGGGCTGTTTCATCACATATCTCCTTCTGGTCCAGCTCATGAAATTCCAGTTCAGGGACTTCCGCATCAGATGTTAAAGCTGAACCGCCCAGATCAGCGAGCCAGGGGAGCTCTATTACTGTATGGCCTATACCTAATTTTTCGCAGATAGCCCGGGCTGATTTGATTTCCATCCGGGCGCTTCTTTGACCGTAATCGAAGGTTACCCCCTGGATATCATATTTGTCCTTAAAGTATGCAGTGGCTACTGTGGAGTCAAGTCCACCGGAGAGTACTGTGATAGCTTTTGGTTTAACCATGGATTTTTCACCTAGTATCTTTAAAAATTAATTCTTTAAAAAATTAAAAATCTAAACCTAGATAATAACCTGCTCATCTAATATTCTCTTAAATTCCTCACTGGCCTGTTTCATCACGTTTTTAAGTGGGACTCCTGTTTTGGCAGAGATGACCTTGGCATCCTCGTACTCCGGGGCAATGCTGATTATCTCCTCACCGATGAGCCCTACTTTTATGTTTATCTGGGTCACTTCCCCAGCTATGTCCATTTCTATGGGTATGATCTTCCTCTCGGCGATGTTTCTGTGTACGTAAGGGAGTATTCTGACTCCCAGTGTTCCTGTCTCCCGGATTATCGCCTCGGATACTGTTGTCGAATCTTCTGGTCTGGTTATCACTCGAAGGAGATGGCCGGGCCGGTTTTTCTTGTTGAGAGTGGGGATGATGGTTACATCCAGTGCACCGGCCTCTAACAGGTTGCTGAAGGAATGTCCCAGTACTTCACCAGATATGTTGTCCAGGTTGGTCTCTAAAACAGATACTTTATCTGTTCCCAGGGGCGCGTCACCAGTTAAAACCCGCAGGGTATTGGGAAAGGATAGATCCCGCCTACCTGCTCCGTAGCCTACTTTCTGGTTGACTAACAGGGGATAGTAACTTAAAAACTGGTCCACCATATTCTTGAGGAGTGCGGCACCGGTGGGTGTGGTGAGTTCGAAGTCCACCGGACCTCCGAAGGTGGGGACTCCTTTGAGTATTTCCAGGGTTGCCGGTGCAGGGACGCTTATGGGACCATGACTTGATTCTACTCTTCCCCCACCCAGTGCTACAGGCATTCCATAGGTTTTCTGGATGTGTAACTGCAGCTGTTGGAAGCAGTAAACCGCCCCCATTACATCAGCCACAGCATCTGCCGCTCCCACTTCATGGAAATGGACTTTATCCAGGCTGAACCCATGAACATTGGATTCAGCTTCTGCCAGTGTTTTAAAAACGTTACTGGCCAGTTCCTGCATATCCTGTGTTACATTATCATGTGTTATACTGTTTAATCGCCCCCTAAGTTCTTCATATTTTATAGGTTCTTTATCCTGGCAATCCACGTCCACGTAGGTGGCGGTGATCCCTGATTTGCTCGTCTTGCCTATATCAACATTTATCTCTCCAAAGAAGGATGCGTAATATTCCATGATGTCCTGGACTTCTTCTTTTCTTATGCCCAGGTCTATCATCGCTCCTACTACCATGTTTCCAGCGATTCCTGCGTTTTGGGGGTCTATAACCATTATCATAATTATTTTTCTCCAAAATTTTCTCAGATAGTTTGGTTTTCTATTAATTTTTTTCTGGAAATCTTTTTACAGATGTTTAATCTCTTATTCTATTATAAACTCGCAGTAGTCGTCTCCAGTGGCGTAGCACTTTGTCTCTGTAACTTTCCGTGGTTTCTTGTAATGGGCGGAAAACAGTGCTTTCAGGAGGCCGGTGTCGAATGCACAGGCGGTCTTACCCAAAAATGGCAGTCCTTTACATTCGAAGCAGTCGTAAACATTTATTACCAGTGGTTCTATACTTTTAACTTCCACCCGTCCCAGCTGGTGTGACTTCCAGAATCGGGCTATGTTTTCCATGAACTTGGTCTCATCAGGATCCTCCAGGGATGGATACAGTGTCTCTCCTACTTGAACCCCTGCATCATGTAATATGGGGTCTACACTGAGCCCCTGGCTTATTAAAGAGACTCTTATGGTTTGAAATAGTAGGCGGAAGAATTCGAAGGGGCTGCCATCGCTTTCCAGGTAAGTTTGAACGTATTGTTTTAAATCCTCTTTGAAGAGTTTTTCCCGGGATAGTTCGCCCAGGTACTCTGATTTTATGGAGAATATTTTCTTACGGGCATCCTCTGGATCTGGTCTGGAATCTATTATCCCCTCATCATACAGCTTCTTGAGGTGTTCTGATATGGTGGATTTGGCTTTACCAGATAGTTCCACTATTTCATCGAATTTCCTTTCCTTCTCACGAAGAAGAGATAATATTTTTATTCTTATAGGGCTATCTATCACATACAATCCCTTCGGAGTGGAGAATAGCTCTATCTGGTATTTGCTGTCTTGATTTTCATCCATAAGTCTCACAATATTTTTATGATTTCCGGCACATAATATAATAGTGTACACTTTAATTCTTTCTTAATACCGTAACATATAAATACTCTTGTTCGGAGAATATAGAACATTCGGAATTAACCGAACAAAAAGGTGATCTTTTATGAAATACAGGTGTTTGGTATGCGACTACATATATGACCCAGAAAAAGGAGATCCTGACTCTGGTATAGAGCCAGGAACAGAGTTTGAAGACCTGCCAGATGACTGGCTATGCCCTGTTTGCGGAGTGGGCAAGGAACAATTCGCCCCAGTGACTGAAGAAGAAGAAAAAGCCCTTAAAGAAGAGGAAAAGAAAGCCCTGGACATGTTCTGTTACCAGTGCTCCCAAACAGCGAAGGGCACCGGCTGCACCACCATAGGCGTATGCGGTAAACAACCCACCGTAGCCAGGTTACAGGACAACCTGCTATTTGCAATCAAGGGAATATCAGCGTATCTCTACCACGCCCGGGAATTAGGATACACCGACCCGGAAATCGACGCTTTCCTGGAGAGAGGATTCTATTCCACCCTCACCAACGTCAACTTCGATGCACCGGACTTCATCAAACTGGCACTGGAAGCTGGAGAGATGAACATCAAAACCATGCAGCTACTTAAAAAAGCCCACATCGAAACATACGGCGAACCAGTACCCACCGAAGTACCCACCGGTACCAAAAAAGGCCACGCCATAATCGTGACCGGGCACAGCATGAAAACACTTGCTGAACTCCTCAAACAAACAGAGGGTAAAGGAATTAACATTTACACCCATTCAGAGATGCTCCCTGCCCACGGCTACCCGGGACTCCACAAATACCCCCACCTGGTGGGCCAGTTAGGAAAAACTTGGTTCGATCAAAAGAAGATCTTCGCCAAATACCCAGCGGCCATCCTGGCCACCAGTAACTGTGTATTACTGCCAACCGATGAATATAAAGACAGGTTATTTACCTCTGGAGTGGCCATGATACCAGATACTACCCACATCGAGGACTACGACTTCACACCCCTAATAGAGAAGGCATTAACCCTCCCTGAACTCCCGGAAGAACCAGGAGAAACAGTGCTGACCACTGGATTTGGAGCAAGCACCATCCTCTCTCTTAAGGATAAAATCAAGGAACTGGTGGAAGCAGGTAAAATAAGGAGGTTCTTCCTGGTTGGTGGATGCGACTCACCACTGCCCCAGGCCAAGTATTACACGGAATTTGTAGAGAAATTACCGGAAGATACCATCGTACTGACCCTGGCCTGTGGAAAATACCGGTTCAACGACCTGGACATGGGAGATATAGAAGGAGTACCCCGACTGATAGACTTGGGACAGTGCAACGACGCCATCGTAGGCATAGATGTGGTAGCAGCACTATCAGAACTCTTCGGTCTGGAGATAAATGAACTACCGCTGACCTTCGTCTTAAGCTGGATGGAACAGAAGGCAGCAGCTATACTATGGAGTCTCTTATCTCTGGGAATTAAGGGAATGTATTTAGGTCCTATACTACCGGGATGGGCTAACGAAGACATCATCAATTATCTGGTCTTAAACTACGACCTGAAACCAATCAGCGACCCAGAAAAAGATATCAAGGAAATACTGGGATAACTCTTATCCCTCCTGATTTCTTTTTTTAGGGTAAATTTCCCACCTAAAACCTCTTTAAATCCAAATGGAGGAATATCTATGACCAAGGAAGCAGACGAAGATAAAGCATTTGAACAGGAACTCAAGGGTAGAATGGGATGGAAATGCTCCTGTTCCCTGGATATCGTAGATAATAAGTCATCACTAGTTGAAGTTACCTGTAAAAATTGTGGAAAGACCTTTAAGACAAATATGGATAAAGATCTATGTTTTGACTGTGAAAAAACTGGGCGAAAATGAAATTTTAATGAAAAAATAAGTTTTTAAACACACCGATTTTTTTAAAACACAGAAATTTTTTGAATTTTTAAAAACATAGATTCTTTTTGAATTCTCAATTTTTTTAATTGAACACTATTTTATCCTTGTTCCCCTTATTTCCGGATTTAACAACTATTTTACGTATGGGGACCTGCAGGATAGTAAATTTTTCCCCCTCTAATTCTTTCATTATCCGATCCGTCATTTGGTCTACTACTTCTTCGTCTACCACTGAACAAATTAAAACTGCGGGAGTAGCAAATTTATGAACCATTCCAATAGCTGATTTGGGATCTTCCTTGATGGAGAAGCCCTTCCAGTCATCAGGGGACATCCCCTTATATTCCAGCATGTAAAAACCAGTGATACCAGCATCGGTTAGGGCGTTCATTGCCTTACCCAGATTCTCCATCTCAACAAAGACCCTAAGATGTACTTTCATAAAAAACCACCTGTACTAAAACCACCTAACTATATATTGGTATTATTCTTCATATTAATTATAGATATTGGTGATGCAATGAAAACTGAAACCTGCCTGAACGACGTCTTTATTACTATCAAGGATGATACTCTGATTATTGAAAGGGAAGAAGGATTATTATCCCTGGGAACTTCAGATCTGGGCGGTGGCCTGGGGATGATTAAGTCCATTGTAATAGGCGGCTTAAAATCCCCTGAAGATTCTTCTCCTTCCAGTTTAGATGAAAGTCAAAGGGGTCTCGTTAAGTTTTTAGAGGTGGGTGAAGCCTTAGAACCCGCCGCAGTTACCATTGGTAGTTTTAATATAGCCAGTAGCGTTAATGTAACCAATGATAAGGTAACCGCCCTGGTTATGTACGATGAGAGTATTGGTTTACCGGCCAGTGTCACTGTGCTGGTGGATGAAGACCTGGACGAACCAGCACTTCTGGAACTCTTTAAGGCAGCCGCAGAAGGGAAGAATGCTGCTTTATGGGATTTAGGTATGATTAACGGTTTATCTTTAGATTTATTCGATTCAGGAAATTATGATTCTATTTTAGTTGCCTGCACTGGTTTTGGTAGTTCGAAAACAGGTGAAGAAGCCGATGTTCTGCGTTCAACCGTTGGAACATGTGTCCGGGAAGCGACAGAGAAGTTGCTTGAGAACCTCGGATACCCCCGGGATGTGCTGGGTTACATGGAAACTGTGGGGGTTACCGTGGAAGATCTGGTATATGCTGGGATGCAGCTCTGTGTAGGGGTGGATGAAACCCCCGAGCTTTATGACACTCTCCGAAAACAGTTACTAAAATCTTTAGAGGATATAAATGTGGTTTCACTCATCATGGCCGGTATCAGACTGGAAGAAGATTACGCCCGGCACCGGGTGCGTGGTGTGGATGTGGACGATGACCCGGCCTATCTCTACTCGGATGAAGTCATGGGAATGGCAGTGGCCAATCAGATCGCCGGTACCAAGGCTATATTTAATTTCAAAAGGTATGATGAGGAAAAACCAGGCATAATAGGGGTGCTTGGTCCCGTGCTTGATGATGTATTCGCTGGACTGGTGGCTGGTTGCATGTCCAAGATATTTGAGGAGTGAAGATGGCGAGAAACGATTTAAGGGTGA
Organism: Methanobacterium sp. UBA279; assembly: GCA_002502855.1. Classification (GTDB taxonomy): domain Archaea; phylum Methanobacteriota; class Methanobacteria; order Methanobacteriales; family Methanobacteriaceae; genus Methanobacterium_A. The sequence goes on along the minus strand of DAQK01000021.1, from coordinate 1,362 downwards.
ATAAAACCAGATCCTCTAAGAGTAGTGTTAAAGGATTCCTGGGTTTGGTATCCTTTTCTACAAAACTACCCCTTAATATTCACACCACCATCGAGGAAATGGCCAGGTTCACCTGGCTATGGCCGATCATAGGTGGCTTCATTGGAATACTGGTGGGCCTACTTGGTTACGTAACCATGGATCTAATCACCATACCCCAACTGGTAGCCGCGGCCATTATTTACAGTTTCGCCATCTGGTTTACCGGTTTCCATCACCTGGACGGTCTGGTGGACTTCGGCGACGCAGTTATGGCCCACGGTGATCCGGAAAAAAGGATACAGATAATGCGGGATGCAAGGATCGGCACCGGTGGGATAGCTTACCTTTTTATTGTAGCCATTATAACGTTCGCATCCATTGCATCAAGCCCCATAGGCCTTATATTCTTCATCCTACTGGTATCTGAAGTATCAGCTAAACTGGGACTCCTCACCTGCTCCACTTTCACAGCACCATATCCAAACGGCACCGGCAGGTATTTCATAGAAGCCATGAACCCCAAGATGTTGATTTTATCCTTAATTATAACCCTTATCATCGGATACCTGGTCCTGAACATCACAGGGATAATAGGAATAATAGGTGGGTTAATCGGTGGGCTTATAATGGCCGGTGTTGTCCGGAAGAAATTCAACTACGCTACTGGAGATATCCTGGGAGCTTCCAATGAGATATCCCGGATGATCGCCCTGGTTTTAATGGTAGGCTATCTGAGTGTGATTTAATATTGAATTTAATACTGATTTAACGGCAATTTAATTTAACCACGTGATAGAATGACTAAAATTAAAGTTTTAAGACTGGACCACCGCAGAAGAAGGGACGCCCGGATAACCACCCATGTCTGTTTAACAGGAAGGGCATTCGGCGCGTCTGAAGTTATTTTAAGCGGAGATAAAGATACTAAACTCATGGAGAACGTTGCCGATGTGACTGAGCGTTGGGGAGGGGATTTCACAGTCAGTTACCGGAAGAACTGGGATAACCTGTTGGATGAGTGGAAGAAGAAGGATGGCCAGGTAGTCCACCTCACCATGTACGGTGAACAGGTTCAGGATGTTGTAGATGATATAAGGAGTTCAGATAAGGATAAGCTGGTAGTGGTGGGGGGTTCCCGGGTACCCGGCAAGGTATACAGGGAAGCTGACTGGAACGTTTCAGTAACCACCCAGCCCCACTCAGAAGTTTCGGCCCTGGCTATTTTTCTACACCTGTACTTCCAGGGGAAGGAACTCGGTAAGGAATTTGAGGGCGGTAAATTGAAAGTGGTGCCCAGTTCCCATGAAAAGAAGATTATCAGTAGTTCGTAAGGTTAAGTAT